>QGVF01000200.1 GCA_003242705.1 Acidobacteriota bacterium | reverse complement strand
CGAGCGCGCGGGCGCCGTTGGTCAGCGACCGAGGCTGTCGATGTACTGCCGCACGATGGCGTCGAAGCTCCCGTCGGCCGGGAACCCGAGACGCCGGGCGCGCGAGTCGTCGAGCCGGCCGGGCCAGGTGCTGGCCACGCGCTCGACGTGCGGATCGCGCTGCCATTTCACGCGCGCGGCGACTTCGGGCCCGGCGGCGCGCTCGAGCGCGGCGACCATGTCGGCGACGGATACCGATACGCCCGGCAGGATGATGCTGCGATCGCTGCCGAGCGCGGCACCATCCAGGTTGTGCGCGTGGATGAAGCAGTCGATGACCGCGGCAGGCGAGAGCAGCCAGAGCACCGTGTCGGGCGCCACGGGACAGATGGCGTCCTCGCCGTTGAGCGGCTCGCGGATGATGCCGCTTGCAAACGACGAAAGGGCGAGGTTCGGCCGCCCGGGGCGCACGCTGATTGTCGGCAGGCGCAGCGCGCGGCCGTCGACGAAACCGCGGCGGGTGTAGTCGTTGACGAGCAGCTCGCCGATGGCCTTCTGCGTGCCGTACGACGACTGCGGCGTCAGGCGCGTCGCGTCGGTCACCACGGACGGCAGCTCACCGCCGTACACCGCCACCGAGCTCGCGAACACGAAACGCGGGCACCGGGCGCGCGTCCGGCACGCATCGAGCAGCAGGCGCGTCCCGTCGAGGTTCACCCGCATGCCGAGCTCGAAGTCGGCCTCGGCTCCGCCGCTGACGACGGCCGCCAGGTGAAAGACGGCCGCGGTGCGGTCGTCGACGAGCGGTTCGACGACGGCGGGATCCGAGAGGTCGCCGGTGACGACCCTGATGCGGGCGTCGTCGGGAATGTCGGCCGGGACGGTGTCGAGCAGGCGGATCTCATCGATCGCGAGCGGCGCGCCGTCGGGGCCGATCAGCCGACGTGCCGTGGTCAGGGCATGGACAAGTCGCCGGCCGAGGAAGCCGGCGGCTCCGGTAATCAGGACGTTCATCGGTCTGTATTCTCCGAGGCGGCCGGGCCGCGTGCCGGACTCTAGCACGAGCCGTCGCTGTCCGGTTGCCGGGTGTAGCATGGGGACAGCCTGCCTGGCGCTTCCGGGAGCGCGATGATTCGATGTGTCGTTCTCGCTGTCATGGTCCTGCTGGCGGCAGCTTCCGCTCCACGCGCGCAGCAGCCGGTCTTCAAGGCGGGCGTGTCCACCGTACCCGTCTACGCGACCGTCGTCGACAGCGACGGCCGCCTGGTGACGGGCCTGACGGCCGACGACTTCGAGATCTACGACGACGGCGTCAGGCAGCCGATCACGCTCTTCGACAGCGGCGAGCGTCCGATCACCATCGTCGTCATGCTGGATCGCAGCATCAGCATGCAGCCGCACTTCGCGCTGCTTGCCGATGCGGCACGTGCGTTCGTGGACACGCTGCGGCCCGACGACCGCGTGCGGATCGGCAGCTTCGCCGACGAAATCCGGATCGAGCCTGAGGACTTCTCGAGCGATCCCGACGAGCTGCGGCGAATCATCGACCGCCGGCTCGTGCGCGCCGGTGCGACGCCGCTCTGGGCCGCGATCGACGCGGGCCTCGATGCGCTCGCGCCGGAAGGCGGGCAGCGCGTGCTCGTGGTCTTTACCGATGGCCGCGACAGTCCGGGGCTTGGCCATCACGTCCCCTTCCCCGACATCCTTGCCCGCGTCAGTGCCGAGGAGCCGATCGTCTACGGCATCGGTCTCGACTACGTCTGTCAGGATGCCCGCACCACCGTCGACGGCGTGCCCGTGCTGGCGCAGCATCGCGGCCCCGGACCGCTGTGGGGACCGCGTGCGCCGCAGTTCCCGCGGCCGGGCCGTCCGCCGTCGATTCCCGGAGGCGGTGCGCCGCGCCCCATGCCGGTGCCGACACCACCGTCGCGCCCCTGGCGGCGCTTCGGGGACGGGTGCCGGAGTACCGGGCCTGATCCCGATTTGCGGCGCCTCGTCGAGGTGGGCGGCGGCGGCTACTTCGAGCTCGAGTCGACCGCCGACCTGACGGCGGCCTTCGAGCGCATTTCGCACGAAATCCACAACCAGTACCTGATCGGCTACACGCCGCCCGCGCTCGACGCGCTCGAGCAGCGCCGCGCGGCGGGCCTTCTTGCCCATTGCACGCGGCGGCAAAAAAAAAAGGGACAGATTCGGTGGTGCGGCAGA
>QGVF01000199.1 GCA_003242705.1 Acidobacteriota bacterium | reverse complement strand
CGGTCGGGCGCGATCGCCAGATGGAGTTTTGTCTCCAGTGCCCCCCCGAAACCACCGGCGGTCCGCTGCCATTCCAGATCCGCCGCTTCGATCGGCCGCCGTTCTCCTACGTGCCCGGAACGTCCCTCGGCGACTATTTCATTCACTTCGATCACGCGCCGGGCAGCGGGCGTGAGGACAAGTTCGAGATCGTCGGCAGCGCGACGTACCGGCTCCGCCAGTCGGCCTGCTTCCAGCGCAGCGCGATGACCTGCACCACGTGCCATGACCCGCACGACATCCCGCGCGGTGAGGCCGCCGTCGCGCATTACGTCGAGGTCTGCACCGGCTGCCACGCATCGCCGCACCCCGCTCCGACAGCCGCCGGCTCGTCGACCGCGACGGAGGGGCCCGGTGCGGCTGGTGCACCCGCCACGTGCCTCGACTGTCACATGCCGAAGCGGCGTGTCGAGGACGCCGTCCACGTGGTGATGACCGATCACCTGATTCAGCGGCACCGACCGGCTGGCGACCTGCTGGCGCCCCGTCAGGAAGCCGACAACTTCGAGAAGGGCAGCTACCGGGGCGAGGTCGTCCTGTATTACCCGGCCTCGCTGCCGTCGGCGCCCGAGACGACGCTGTATCTGGCGCTCGCCCAGGTCGTACAGGCATCCAACCTGGACGCGGGTATCGAACGGCTGGAGCGTGCCATCGAAACGCACGCGCCCGAACGTCCGGAGTTCTACTACGAGCTCGGCCGTGCGTACGCGCGCCGCGGAGACTTCCAGGCGGCGATCCGCTGGTGCGACGAGGCGCTGCGGCGCGATCCGACGTTCGCGCCGGCGCTGAAGCAGCTGGCCGACGCGGCTGTCGAAACCGGTGATTTCGCCCGCGCCGTACAGGCGCTTGCGAGGGCGGCGGAACTGCAGCCCGACGACGTCGACGCACTGGCCGCGCTGGGGCACGTGTATCTGCGGCAGGAGAGAGTGGCGGAAGCCAGCGCGACCCTGCAGAGGGCTCTGGCGCTCGATCCCGACTTGCCGCAGGCAAACAACGCGATGGGACTGGCCAGTCTGCACGCCGGTCACGCGGACGCAGCCGAGCAGTACTTCCGCGCGGCGATTCGGAGCCAGCCCGACCTGGCCGAAGCGCACAACAACCTGGGCAATCTGCTGGCCGGCCGCCGGGCGTACGACGAAGCGCGCCATCACTTCCTGCTGGCGACCAGGCATGCGCCCGACTCCGTCGAGGCGCATCACAGCCTCGGCATCGTGGCGGCCATGACGGGCGCCTACACGGAGGCGATCGATGCACTGCGGACGGCCGCACAGCTGGCGCCGGGCCGGGCCGCCGTGCACACCGATCTCGGTGCAGTGCTGGCCGCCGCCGGCCGGTCTGACGAAGCCGTACGGGCGTACGAGCGCGCGATCGAAGTCGATCCGGCTGAGTTCGATGCACATCTGGCCCTGGGTGAGCTGCTCGCCCGGGCGGGGCGGATGGCCGAGGCGCGCCAGCACCTCGAAACGGCCGCGTCGGGCGGCGATGCCGGCGTGCGGGCAGCGGCGGCTGCGGCCCTTGGCCGGCTGCCCGCCGCACGGGTGCCTTGACAAGGCCTACCGATAATCGATTATCTTTTGTCCATCGTTCGAAGCCGATTCCCGTAGACGAGGTGATCCCGGCCGCGGGCCCCGATCCGTTCGTGGTCCACGCCGTCGGGGTGGGCCGGGACCGCCGGCCCCTCAGGAGGCAGGTATGTCGAGGAGACACGTGGGGTGGAGGTGGAGACCGACCGCGCTCCTGCTGGTGCCGCTGCTGCTGCTGACAATGGCCGCACCGGTACACGGGCAGAGCTTCTACGGCTCGCTCGTGAGCGTGGTCAGAGATGCCTCGGGAGACGTCGTGCCCGGCGCCACCATTACGCTGGTCAACACCGGGACGAACGAGACCCGGCAGGGCGTCAGCGGCAGCGACGGCACGTACCAGTTCGTCAACCTCGTGCCCGGTACGTACCGCCTCGAAGTCGAGCTCGCCGGCTTCCAGCGGTACGTGCGCGACCGGATCGAGGTCAACGTCCAGGCGTCGCCCCGCATCGAGGCGACGCTCGAGCTTGGCGCGCTGACGGAAACCGTCGAGGTGACGAGTGAGGCGCCGCTGCTGCAGACCGAAAGCGGCTCGCTCGGCGCCATTGTCAGCAGCCGATCGGTTCAGACGCTGCCGCTTATCAACAACTACCGCGCCGCACGAAAAAAGAGGGGAG
>QGVF01000017.1 GCA_003242705.1 Acidobacteriota bacterium | reverse complement strand
CTGCCCGCGGCGTTCAGGACGGAGCTCACGTCGCTCGGCGGCGTCGTCCACGAACTGCCGGACGCCGATGCCGCGGCCATCGCGGGCCGGATCGATGCCCTCGTGGGCGAAGCGCCGAAGCGCGCCCTCGCCTGGCGGGACGACACCTTTCCGGTGCCCGGTCTGGCCGCCGCTCTGATCGCCCGGGGATTCGTCGTCGTGCATCAGGCAACAGCCGACGACGACCGGGGTGAACTGGCCGGCTGCAGCGTGGGCGTCACGGCCGTCGACGCGTTGCTCGCCGAAACCGGATCGGTCGTCCTCGTGTCGGGCCCCGGGCGCGGACGCCTTGCGTCGCTGCTGCCACCGATCCACGTGGCCATCGCCACACGCGAGCAGCTCGTGCACTCGCTCCCGGATCTGCTGCTTGCCAGGCCCGAACTGGCGACACGCGGCTCGAACCTGGTGTGCATCACGGGCCCGAGCCGGACGGCCGACATCGAGCACACGCTGAGCCGCGGCGTGCACGGGCCGGGCGAAGTGCACGTCGTCGTGATCTGACGCCCGGCTGCCGGCCGGGAGCGTCGTTCGATCGAATCGAGCCGCGCGCCCGGCGAGATTCCGGGGCGCCGCCGAGGGCCCTGGCCCTCTCCCTGACGGCGCCGGCTGCGCACAGGGGCGTCCGGCCGCGACGGGTAGCCGGCGTGGCGGGCGTGGCGGGCGCGTAGGGCCCCGAGGACTGCAAGTCCGGGGTTGCCGCTGTCGTTCCTTTTCAGGTATGTACTAGTGTTTATGTCTGGCTCCGGAAGCGTCCTTTCCTGTTGTCGTCCCGCTTGCGGGCAGCGGGGAGGCGTGCACGTCTGAGGGCCGATTCAAGGTATCGGCGGCGCTTCCCGGGGCCCGGAACGACTCGCACGTTCCGGGCCCTTCCTGTTTGTCACAGAGGACACCCATGGCTACGACAGTGTTCATTCCCACTCCGCTTCGTCCCTTCACGGACCAGCAGGCCACCGTGCAGGTGGCGGGCTCGACCGTCGGCGAAGTGCTGCAGAACCTCGTCACGGTTCACCCGGAGCTGCGCAACCATCTCTACAGTGCGGATGGCAAGCTGCGCAGCTTCGTGAACGTGTATGTGAACGACGAGGACATCCGCTATCTCCAGAAGGAGGAGACGGCGGTCAAGGACAGCGACACGGTGAGCATCGTGCCGTCTGTCGCGGGGGGATCGCCTGCGGGCGATCCCGCCGTCGCTCCGGAGCTGAACAACGACGAAGTGCGCCGGTACAGCCGGCACCTGATCATGCCCGAGGTCGGCGTCGAGGGGCAGCGCAAGCTGAAGCAGGCGCGCGTGCTCTGCATCGGTGCCGGCGGCCTCGGCTCGCCGGCCTCGCTGTATCTCGCGGCGGCCGGCGTGGGCACGCTCGGCCTCGTCGACTTCGACGCGGTCGACTTCAGCAACCTTCAGCGCCAGGTCCTCTTCGGTACCGACGACGTGGGCCGTCCGAAGATCAAGGCCGCGGCCGAGCGGCTGAAGTCGCTCAACCCGAACATCCGGATCATCGGCCACGAGACGGCACTCAGCTCGAAGAACGCGCTCGATCTGTTCCGCGACTACGACATCATCATCGACGGAACCGACAACTTCCCGACGCGGTACCTCACGAACGACGCCTGCGTGCTGCTCGGCAAGCCGAACGTCTACGGCAGCATCTTCCGGTTCGACGGCCAGATCTCGGTGTTCGCCACGAAGGGAGGCCCGTGCTACCGCTGCCTCTATCCCGAACCGCCGCCGCCCGGGCTCGTGCCGAGCTGCGCCGAAGGCGGCGTGCTCGGCGTGCTGCCCGGCGTCGTGGGCACGATCCAGGCGACCGAGGCCATCAAGCTGATTCTCGGCGTGGGCGATCCGCTCATCGGCCGCCTGCTGCTGTTCGATGCCCTGCAGATGAAGTTCCGCACGCTCAAGCTCCAGCGTGATCCGAACTGCCCGGTCTGCGGCGACAACCCGACGGTGAAGGAACTGATCGACTACGAGCAGTTCTGCGGCATCACGCCGGCGACGACGGCCGATGCGAGCGGCGTCTCGCCGGATCTCGAGATGTCGGTGGTCGAGCTGAAGGAGCGGCTCGACAAGGGCGACATCTTCCTGCTCGACGTGCGCGAGCCGCGCGAGTACGAGATCAACCGCATCGAAGGCTCGACGCTCATCCCGCTGGGCGAGCTGCCGCGGCGTCTCGACGAACTGCCGAAGGACCGGGACATCGCCGTGCAGTGCAAGTCGGGCATGCGCAGCGCGAAGGCCGTGAACCTGCTGCGCGAAAAGGGGTTCACGCGCGTGCGCAACGTGCGGGGCGGCATCCAGGAGTGGATCGCCCGCATCGATCCCGATCAGCCCACCTACTGAAGCGGCGCGCGGCCGGTCCCTCCCGCCGGCCGCCCGTCGTCCGCTCCGCTGCGGAGCGACCGGAGATCCGCGCCGGACGGATTCTGGAAGACGCGCAGGTCGAAGGCCGGCACGACGGCCAGGATGTGGTCGAAGATGTCGGCCTGAATCCCCTCATAGGCCACCCACCGGTTGTCCTTCGTGAAGGCATAGATCTCGATCGGCAGCCCCTCCGCGGTCGGTGCGAGCTGTCGCACGAGCATGATCATGTCCTGGTGAATCATCGGGTGGTTGCGGATGTACGCCTCGACGTACGCCCGGAACGTGCCGATGTTCGTCAGCCGGCGGCCGTTGACCTCGACGGTCGGGTCGACACCATGCTCGCGGTTCCAGCGTTCGATTTCCTCGCGCTTGCGCCGGAGGTACTCCCCGACGTGCTGGATGCGTGAGTAGCGATCGAGCATGTCGTCGGTGCAGAAGCGGATCGACGTCATGTCGATGTAGATCGCGCGCTTGATGCGCCGCCCGCCCGACTCGAACATGCCGCGCCAGTTCTTGAACGAGTCGCTGATGAGCGCGTAGGTCGGGATCGTCGTGATCGTCTTGTCCCAGTTCTGGACCTTGACCGTCGTGAGCGCGACGTCGATCACGAAGCCGTCGGCGCCGTACTTCGGCATCTCGATCCAGTCGCCGATCTCGACCATGTGGTTGGCCGACAGCTGGATGCCGGCCACGAATCCCAGGATCGCGTCCTTGAAGACCAGCAGCAGGACGGCGCTGGCCGCCCCCAGCCCGCCCAGCAGCGGGATCGGCGACCGGTCGAGGATCAGCGACGTCACCAGGATGGCGGTGACGATGAACAGGATGATCTGCGCGACCTGCGAGAAGCTGCGGACCGGCAGTCGTCGGGCGGCCTCGGCGTTCCGCGCGATGTCTTCCGCGAGCCCGATGACGCCGCTGATCATCCAGGCGGTGGCCAGCGCCATGTAGATCAGGCACAGCTGCCGGACGCCGGCGAGCGCCGTCGGGTGATCGACGAGGATCAGGCCCGCCAGGCGATAGACGACGAGCGCCGGTGCCAGGTGCGCCAGACGCGAGATGGGCCGGCGGCGCGCAAACGGCTCGAGCCAGTCGGACCGCACGCGCGCGACGACGGTCTGGACGAGGCGCACCATGATGGCGCGCACGAAGAAGTGCACGGCCGTCGCGATCAGCGCCGCCAGACCGATCTCGATGAGCAGCGTGAAGAGCCCGGCCGACTGCGGGCTCACGCCGTGCCTCAGCAGCCAGTCGTTCAGCCATCCCTCGAACATGTCAGGTGATTCTCCGGGTCGCCGCCCTTACCAGTCCCGCGGCGCTCCCTGCGCGTCGTAGAGCGCGCCGAGATCGTCCCAGAAGCCGGGGTACGTCTTGGCCACACACGCCGGATCCTCGATCGCGACGCCCTCGCGGACGGCACCGAGGATCGCGAAGCTCATCGCCATCCGGTGGTCGCTGTAGCAGCGGACCACGGCAGGCACGATCGGGCGCGGCTCGATCCGCAGCCAGTCGTCGCCGTGCTCGACGAACTGACCGAGTCGACGGAGCTCGGCAACCGTCGCCGCCAGGCGATCGGTCTCCTTGATCCGGATGTTCGCGACATTGCGGATCATCGTCGGACCGTCGGCCAGCGGCGCAATCGCCGCCAGCGTCATCACGGTGTCGGAAATGTGGTGCATGTCCTCGTCGACGCCGCGCAGCCGGCGGCCCGCGACGCGGGTGCCGGCCGGCGTGCGCTCGACGTGCGCACCGGCACGGGCGAGCACATCGGCAAACGCGACGTCACCCTGCAGGGCATCGGGCCCGAGATCCGGCACGAGGATCTCGCCACCGGACGCCGCGGCCAGGGCGAACGGATAGCTTGCCGCCGACGCATCGGGCTCGATGACGTAGGTACGGGCGCGGTAGCCGCCGGTCGGCGTGACGACGAACCGCCCGTTGCCGGCTTCGATCCGCCCGCCGAAGTCGGCCACCATCCGTTCGGTGATGCCGACGTACGGCCGGCTCACGAGCGTGCCGTCGATGACGATCTCGAGCGGCGCCGCGGCAAGACCACCGGCCATCAGCATGGCCGACAGGTACTGGCTGGATCGATCGCCGCGCATCGTGATACGCCCGCCCGGCAGCGAACCGCCGCGGACGGTCAGCGGCGGACACCCCGTCGGACAGTCGACCTCGACCCCGAGCGCGCGGAGCGCATCGACCAGATCCTGAATCGGCCGCTTCGCCATGTGCGCGTCGCCGGCCAGCGTGACCTCCCCGGGCACGAGTGCGGCCAGGGCCGTCAGAAAGCGGACCGTCGTGCCGCTGTTGCCGACAAAGAGCGTGCGCGCGGGCGGACGCAGCCGCGCGCGCCCGCCCCGCACGATCCAGGTCGTCGCGTCGAGCTCGACGACCTCGACGCCGAGCGCCTCGAGCCCTTCGCGCATGTGGCGGGTGTCGTCGCTCTGGAGAACGTTCTCGAGCCGGCTCTCGCCGTCGGCGAGCGCGGCAAGCAGCAGCGCCCGGTTGGTGATGCTCTTCGAGCCCGGCACGCGCCAGGTGCCGCGCGGCGGCGCCGGCAGCGGCGTGATGCGGAGGGGGCCTGCAGGCAGGATGCGCGGCGCGCTCATTCGGCCTTCGTCGTGCGCGCCGGGTACGATCCGAAGATCTTCAGCGACCGGGTGAGCCCCGCAATCTCATCGAGCGCGCGCTGGACGTGCGGCTCGGACACGTTGCCCTCGAAATCCAGGTAGAACTGGTACTCGAACGGACGGCCCGGGCGCGGGCGCGACTCGATCTTCGTGAGGTTCAGCCCGTGGCCGGCGACGACGTTCAGCACGGCGAGCAGCGCGCCGCGCTCGTGCGGGGTGACGAACATCACCGACGTCTTGCACGGGATGCGCGGATCCCACGGCTCGGGCTCACGTGCGATCACGAGGAAGCGCGTGTAGTTCTCCCTGTGGTTCGCGATGTCGCGGCGCAGCACGTGCAGCGCGTGCAGCGCCGCCGCCTCGGCGCTCGCAATCGCCGCGTGCGTCGGGTCGTTCTCCTCCTTGATGCGCTCGACGCTCATCGCCGTGTCGATGAACGTCTCGACGGTCGCCTGCGGCAGCGACGCGAGGAACGCCGTGCACTGCGAGAGCGCCTGCGGATGCGAATAGATCTTCCGAATCTGCCCGAGCGGCACGTCGGCCACGCCGATCAGGCACATCTCGATGCGGAGGATTTCCTCACCGATGATCGCCAGGTCGGTGTGCGAGAGCGCGTCGTAGGCGTCGTGCACCGAGCCCGACGTCGTGTTCTCGATGGGCAGCATCGCGTAGTCGGCCGTGCCGGCGCGCACCTCCTCGAGCATGGTGCGGAACGTCGCCACACCGCGGTACTTCACGTCCCATCCGCGCGGTCCGAAGAACCGCCGGCCCGCGATGTGGCTGAAGGCGCCGTCCGACCCCTGGAAGAGGACCGTGACCGGTCGCTGCGGCTCCGGCAGCTCGCGGATGCCGAGGCGCGTCTCCTGCACGCGCACCGAGTGGTCGATCACCTCGCGGATGACGCGGGCGACGAACAGCTCGTCGAGGCCGGCCGACCGGGCGCGCTCGGCCAGGCGGGCGACCTGCCGGGCTTCGCGCAGAACGTCGCGCAGCGGAAGGTTGGTGCGGGCCTTCACGTCGGCCACACGGGCCACGAGCGCCTGCCGTCTGGCCAGCAGGTCGACCAGCTCGTCGTCGATCGCGTCGATCTCCACGCGGAGACCGTCCAGGGAGTCTTCGGACATAGAGCTGGATTCTAATGCGTCGAGCGCGGCGCTGTCCTGCCGGTCAGCCGCGCACCCTGGCGAGAGCCGCCGCACGAAGCACTTCGTCGCCTTCGATCACGACGGGCAGGTCGATGCCGGCCGCCCGCAGCGCTTCGAGGCAGGCGACGATGGCCGGCGTGTGCCGGCCGAACGGGGCAGAAGCGATGCCGGTGGCCGTCACGCGGAGCTGGACGATGCTGTCGAGGTGCTCTTCGATCCAGGGGAACGGCGGTCCGTGCCTGCCCTCGAACCAGGCGGCAAGGTCGACGGCCGCGGCGAGCCCCGGACCGCGCGCCAGCAGCAGCTCGAGATCGAGTGGCTCGCTCGCCGCGGTGTTGCGGATGGCCAGCGGCACGCGATACGACGCCGACGCGTGCCGCACGGCCGCCGCCGGGGGCATGTCCGTCACGACGGCGTCGGCGCCGACGGCCGCGGCCAGCCGGCAGGCGTAGTCGATCTCGGCGTCGGTGAGCCGATCCAGGCCGTCCCAGGCCACGAACCGGATACGCAGCCCGGCAGCCTCCCACGCGCGCCTGACGGCGCCGGCAGGCACGAGCGAGGTCGTCCGCCGCCAGTCGCGCAACTGCGCCGTGTACGTCGCGCGCGCGAGCTCGTAGGAATCCTGCAGCACTTCCTGCTCGAGCTCGAGCAGGCCGAGCTCGATGGCGTCGACGGGCGGCGGCTCGATCGGCACCGTGGGCACCGGTGCGCCGACGGCGCGTTCGAGCCGATCGGCCGGCAGCTCGACGAAATCGACGCCGGCCGGCAGGCAGTGCTCGAGCAGATCGTCGAGCGCCGCGTTCGTCCCCTGAACCGTCGCCAGTCCTGCCGTCACGGCCGGTTCTCTGCCTTGACCCGCTGCACGTCGGCGACGTCGACGACGCCGTGGGCGTTGTCCCACGAGTTGCGGATGTAGGTAGCCACGGCGGCGATCTGCCAATCGTCGAGCGCCGGTCCGAACGCCGGCATCCCCTTTTCGGGATTGCCGAACAGGATCTGCCGGACGATGTAGTCGCGCGCCCCCATCGACGGATGGCCGGAAAGCGCGGGGGCCGCGCCGGTGTCGCCGCCGTCGGCGTCGTGACACGACACACAGCTCGTGCCGAAGACGACGGCGCCGTCGGCGTACAGCTCGTTGAAGCGCACGTCGGCATCGTCGACATCGGCCTGCGCACGTGCAGGCGGCGCCCAGAGAAGGATGGCGCCGCACAGCACCACCAGCAGCGGAACGGCACCGGTTGCACGACGCACGAGGGAAACGTTCATGGTCTATTCGGCGAACGGGCTTCGGCTGAGCACGTAGTCCAGCGCTTCCTGCGGGACGGTGAACTCGCCGAGGGGCGTATTTCCCGGGTAGATGTCGCGCATGCCGATCGGGCTCGTGTAGAACCCGTCGACCGTCATCCGGCGCAGCAGGATGAAGAAGTCGATACCGGGATCGAGCTCGGGCGAACGGTTCTTCTGATACGCGATCTGGTCGAGCAGGCCGGTCTGCTGCTCGGGCGTGGCCATCAGGAAGTCGCTGCCGTGCCGGCCCTGCATCGTCTTGTCGATCCACGTGAGCCCGTCGGTGTACCTGGCCCGCAGTTCGGCGTTCACCTCGAGGAGCGAATCAATCCAGGCCGGCACACCCGCCTGAACGGCGCCCGGACGGCCGTCCTCGACCGGAATGATCAGATCGGTGAGCCGCGAAAGTGTCAGGAACTGGTGCCCGGTGAGCGCCTTCGGCGTGTAGGGCCCGCCGCCCGCGGTGGCCTGTTCGATAGCGGCGTGCGCCTCGACTGCGGCCAGGTGGTCGAGAGCGCCGGCCGCGGCGAAGGCAACGGCGAGGCGGTTGAGCGCTTCGCGTCGGGTGATGTCAGACATTGCCCTTCCTCATCTCTTCGGCGAGGTACTCGGCGGTGCGCCAGGCAAGCGCCATGATCGTGTGCGTCGGGTTCTTGTCGGCGTGCGAGACGAACGGTCCGCCGTCGGCCGAGAACAGGTTCGGCACGTCGTGCGCCTGGCAGAAGCGGTTGACGACGCTCGTGCGCGGGTCGTCGCCCATGCGGACGCAGCCGATCTCGTGAATGATGCCGCCACCCGGCCCCAGCTGCGGCCGGTCGTCGTCGGGCTCGGCACCGGCCCCGCCGGCGCGCCCTGCGCCCCCACCGCGGCCGCCGGGCTGGTTGATCGTGCCGCCGAGCGTCTCGAGAATGGCGCGGAAGCTCTCGCGCATGTGCCGCGCCATGTTGAGCTCGGAATCGCCCCACTTCCAGTGGAAGCGCAGCACCGGAATGCCCCACTTGTCCTTCACGTCGGGGTCGATCTCGCAGTAACAGTCTTCGTTGGGCACCATCGACCCGCGACCCGACAGGCTGATCGTGATGCCGCCGTACGACTCGCGGATCGCCTGCTTCATCGGCAGGCCGTATCCCTCGACCCGGTTGTAGGCGGCTGCGCCGAAGCCGAGCGTCGGCATGCCGAAGCCGCCGCCGCCGACCTCGACGTGGTAGCCGAGCGGGAAGTCCAGCCTGTTGTGCTGATCGGCCATCCACCAGGGGATGTACAGGTGCGCCCCGTAACCGTCGGTGTTGTGGATCGGCGTGCCGCGCAGGTACGGCACGGTGGCCGACATGCCGAAGCCGACCGTGTCGGTGAGGTACTTGCCGACCATGCCCGACGAGTTGGCGAGCCCGTCGGGATGCCGCGACGACTTCGAGTTGAGCAGCAGCCGCGCCGACTCGCACGCCGAGGCCGCGAGCACGACGGTCCGGCACCGCACGCGCCGCTCGGCCCCCGTCGTCTTGTCGATGTAGAGCACCTCGCTGACCTTGCCCGACGCATCGGTGACCAGCTCGCGCGCCATCGCATCGGTGACCACCGTCAGCCGGCCGCTGCGCATCGCCGGAAAGATCTGCACATAGCTCGACGCGTAGTTCGAGCCGAAACGGCAGCCGCGACCGCACTGGCCGCAGTAGATGCACGCCGGGCGGCCGTTGAGCGGGCTCGTGATGACCGCGTGGCGTGAGCTCGTCGCCTTGATCCCGAGCCTCGCGCAGGCGCGGTACACCAGCTCCTCGTGCACCTTGAACGGCGCCGGCCGCTGGAAGATGCCGTCGGGCGCGCTCCGCAGTCCCTCGGGCCGCCCCGTCACGCCGATGAAGCGCTCGACCTTGTCGTAGTAGGGAGCGATATCGTCGTACCCGATGGGCCAGTCGAAGCCGGCGTCGTTCATCGACTTCGGCTTGAAGTCGTAGTCGGAATAGCGGAGCTGGACGCGGGCGTAGTGGTTCGTCCGCCCGCCAATGACGCGCGATCGGAACAGGCGGAACGAGCTGCCAGGTGCGACCGTGTACGGCTCATCGACGGTGTTGGCCGCAAAGCTGGCCGAGTAGTTGAGTGCGGCGGTCTGGCCCGTCGTGTAGAGCTCGGCCGCCTCGCCGGCGCCCCGGTGCCAGAAGTCGGACGGCCCCATCATCGTCTTGAAGTCGGACATCTGAATCATCGGTCCGGCTTCGAGCAGCAGGACGCGGATTCCCATGTCCGTGAGGACCTTGGTCACCGTGCCGCCACCGGCCCCGGAGCCGATGACCACGACGTCGTGAACGGTCGAATCCGCACCCTGAGCCATGAACAACCCCTTCGCGGATGAGCCGCCGGCTTCCGGCCGGCAGATGAGCTGAAAAACGAGAGGCCAAGTCTAGCCAACTCTGCTGTAGGATTCCAGCCAAACCTGTCAGACAGGTCACAGGATGCGTCGATCGCCGGCGGGCGTCGTCGCCCGTACCGCGGACACCAGCGCCGCGGCCGCCGTCGTGCGGCGCGGTACAGGAGAGCGCCATGAACGAACGGGTCCACCGCAGAGAGTTCCTCGGGCGAGCCGCGCTCGGGCTTGCCGCCCTCACGGCCGCGCGCCAGGGTGCCCTGATCGCCCAGGGACCACCGCCGCAGCCGCCGGGCATGTTCCCCTCGCTTGCGCCCTGGGCCACAGCCCGCGGCGTCGGCTGGCCCGAACAGGCGCACCTTGCGGCGCGCATCGGCTACAAGGGCATCGACTTCCCGTGGGACGGCGTGAAGAAGCTCGGCGTCGACGGCACCAACGCCCTCATGCGCGAGCTCGGCATCGTTCCCACCATCTGCAACCTGCCCGCACCGAACCCGCTCAACGGCGACGACACAGCGTTCAAGGCGCGCATGGCGACCATGGCCGACGACGCCGCCTTCAGCGCCGCCATCGGATCGCGCCGTTTCCAGCTGGTGCTGGGTGCGACGACGCCTGGCGGGATATCGAAGGACGACCGATGGAAGGTGGTCACCGGGCGGCTCGCGGCGATCTCCGAAGTATTCGCGAAGCACGACGTACGACTCAGCCTCGAGTTTCTCGGCCCGCTCCAGTTCCGAATGGGTGGCGGCGGACGCCGTGGCGGCGGTCCCGGCGACCCGGGGGCGGCGGCGGCACCGCCGGTGCCTTTCGTCTGGACGCTCGCCGAAACGCTGAAGCTCTGCGAAGCAAGTGGCCCGAACATCGGCATCACGCTCGACGCCTGGCACTGGCACCACTCGGAAGGCACGATTGCCGACATCCTTGCCACGCCGGCCGATCGCATCGTGCACGTGCACGTCTCGGACGCGCGCGAAATGCCGCCGGCCGAGGTGCGCGACAACATGCGCCTGCTGCCTGGTGAAGGGGTCATCGATCTGGTCGGCTTCTTCCAGGCGCTGCAGAAGATCGGCTGGCGGGGAGGCATCGCCTGCGAGACAATCGGCCCGCGCCTCGACGACGTGCCGCCCGAGGAACAGGCGCGCCTCGGGCTCGATGCGACGATGGCCGTCCTGAAGAGGGCCGGCGTCGCCTGATCCGCGTGCGCCTGCCGGAGGACGTGATGAAGCTCGGTGTGAACACCTACATCTGGTCGGCGGACTTCACGCCGGCCCGGTTGTCGCTGCTCGACACGATCAAGGCACACGGATTCGACGGTGTCGAATTCCCCATCTTCCGCCCGCACCTGTTCGAGGCCGCTCCGATCCGGCGGGCCTGCGAACGCCTCGGTCTCGAGCCGACGACGGTGGCTTCGCTGCTGCCCGATCTGTCGCTGATCGCCGACGATGCCGACGTCCGGCGGAAGACCGTGACGCACCTCCGCGACGCGATCAGGGTGACGGCGGATCTCGGGGCGACGCAGTTCGCGGGTCCGCTCTACGCGCCGGTCGGCTACCTTCCCGGCCGGCGTCGGACCGCTGACGAGTGGCAGCGTGCCATCGAGTGCTACCAGCAGCTCGGCGAAACGCTCGACGAGAACGGCGTGACGCTTGCGATCGAACCGCTCAACCGCTTCGAGACGTACTTCCTCAACACGGTCGCCGATGGCGTCGCGCTGTGCGAGGCGGTCGGCCATCCGCGCATCGGCCTGCTGTTCGACACGTTCCACGCGAACATCGAGGAGAAGCATCTCGGACAGGCGCTCCGCGCGGGCGGTCGCCACATCCGTCACGTGCACACGTGCGAGAACGACCGCGGCACGCCGGGAACGGGCCACATCGCGTGGAGCGACGTGTTCGCGGCGCTCCACGCCATCGGCTACGACGGATGGCTGACGATCGAAAGCTTCGGGTTCGCGCTGGGCGACCTGAGCGCCGCTGCGGCCATCTGGCGCGACATCGAGCCCGCCGGCCCCGAGTCGATCGCCTTCGACGGCATCCGCTTCCTGCGCAGCCGCATCGAAGGCTGAGGGCATCGGCGTCAGGACGCGGCCGACGATCGCCGCGTCCGCCGGTAGACCTCGACGACCTCGCCCGCCACACGCTCGCGAAGCAAGGCCGGCTCGATCACCTCCGCGCGACGGCCCAGTCCGAGAACGACGAAGCACGCGTGATCTTCGCTATCGAAGTCGATGCAGAGCTCGACGCGATCGTCGCCTCCGGCGCCGTCGGACGAAGGCTCGGCCAGCACGCGGCACCACTGACGCACACTGGCTGCCGCCGACGGCTCCAGGCGCAGCCGGGCCACGAAGCGCACCTCCTGGCGAAACCGCTCCGTCGCCTCCTTCCAGTACGCCGCGAGATCGAAGTCAGGAGGACGCCGGAACGGCTCGTCGAGAATCTCGGCCGTTTCGATGCGCGAGACGCGGTAGGTGCGATACCCGTTCGGCGTGCTCGCGGCCAGGTACCAGCTGAGGCCTTTGGCCACGAGGCCGAGCGGCCCGACCCGCCGCTCACCGGCCTCCCGTCCGGGAGGCCGGTACACCATGCGGAGCATGCGATCGCTCCACACCGCCTCCTGCACGATCGGCAGGGCCGACAGATCTTCGGCGGCGCCATACCAGGCCGTTGCATCGACATGCAGGCGGCGCCGCATCGAGTCGACGCGGTCGCGGAGCGCGGTCGGCAGCGACGCCGTCAGTTTGGTCAGCGCCCGCTCGGCCGACGCCGCGAGCGCCGAGGCCCCGACGATGCGCGGCTGTGCGAGGAGCAGCGCGCCCAGTTCGTGCTCGTCGAAACCCGGCACGCGAACGCGCCAGTTTTCGTCGAGCTGCCAGCCGCCCTGCGGACCGCGCAGGGCGAACACCGGCACGCCGGCCGCAGCGAGGGCTTCCATGTCGCGGTGGACGGTGCGCTCCGACACTTCGAGCCGCTCGGCGAGCACACGCGCCGACAGGCGGCCATGCGCCTGGAGGAGGAGAACGGCGGCGAGCAGACGGTCGGCTCTCATCGCCGGAATCGTGCCCCGCTAATCATGACAGAACGTGTCATGTATGTTCCCGCACCATGGCCCGGTTCGCCGCGGACCGACCGTGGCCATCTTCTTCCCGAGCGAGGTGCTGGATATGGCGACTGCAACGCTTCCGACATTCATTTCGACTGAAGACTTCCTCAATCACTGGCTGGGCCACCGGCGCCTGACGCGCCGCGTCATCGAGGCGTTCCCCGAGGACAAGCTCTTCACCTTCTCGATTGGCGGCATGCGCCCGTTCGCCGAACTGGCGCTCGAGCTGATCTCGATTGCCGGCGACGGCATGGAGGGCGCCGCGACCGGCGTCTGGATGACCGAAGCCGAGCGGGCCAGCCGCGAGCTGGCACGGCAGCCGCGAACGAAACAGGAGCTGCTGCGGCTGTGGGACGAGGCGACGGCGGCGATCGAATCGTGGTGGCCGAAGATCCCCACCGGGCGCTTTCAGGAGGTCGACAGGGCCTTCGGTCTGTACGAGGGGCCGATCTACTCGACGATCCTCTATTACATGGACAACGAGGTACACCACCGGGCGCAGGGCTACGTGTACCTGCGTGCGCTCGGCATCGAGCCGCCGGCGTTCTACGACCGGCGCTGACGCTTTCGCCGGAGGTAAACCCTTTCGGCGCGCGTAAGTCGCGACGCGCGCCACGGCTCTCCGTCGCAGCCAGGCACGGCACGAACGGCGGGCGCGCCGCTTGCAGTGTATGGCGGCGTGACCTTATCGCCTCGCCCCCTGCTGCTCGTCGCGTCGCTGGTCGCGCTGTCGATCAGCGTCGCGATTGTGCCCGCTCGCGCGGGTGAGTCACCGCGCGTCGACGTACCCTCCGGCGTCGCAGCGGACGACTCGCCCGTGCCCCCTTCGGCGTCGCCGGTCCGCCGCGGGCCGGCGGCGTCGGACACGACGACAGCGACACCGCAGGACCTCGACCTCGGAGATGCCGACGAGGTCCTTAGTCCGGTCGAGCCCGATGTGGTCGTCATCAATCTGCCCGCCGGGATGCGGCTGCCGCGTTTCGGCAGCAACTTCCGGCTGACGCACCGGTTCGCCGGTGACCTGCGGCGCGGGACGTTCGGCCAGAATGCCGCCAACCTGTTCGGCCTCGACCAGGGCGCGATCATCGGCTTCGAATTCCGGATGAACGTCGCGCCGAACCTGCAGGTCGCCGGCTTCCGGACGAACTTCGACAAGACGATCCAGATTCACGGCCTCTATGAGCTCACGCGCCAGACCGGGCGGCTGCCGGCGTCGATCTCGGTTGTCGGATCGA
Organism: Acidobacteriota bacterium; assembly: GCA_003242705.1. Lineage (GTDB taxonomy): Bacteria > Acidobacteriota > Vicinamibacteria > Vicinamibacterales > SCN-69-37 > SCN-69-37. The sequence goes on along the minus strand of QGVF01000017.1, from coordinate 24,008 downwards.
TTGAGGGCACCGACAACTTCCAGCAGCGCTACGCGCCGGCCATCGGCGCGATCGTCTCGCATCGCGTCGCGACGCGGCTCGCGCTCTACGCGGTGCCGATGTGGGTCGGCCACACGAACGCGTCGCTCGAGCCGATCGGGCACGACCACGATCATGGCGCCGATCCGGCAGAGGACGCCGGGCCGCATGAACATCCCGCGCACGAACGCGAGAACACCGTGATGCTGGGGCTGGGCGCCAGGCTTCGCCTGACACGCACGATCTACGTCGTTGCCGAAGTTGCGCCTCGCCTCGATGGCTATCGGCCCGGCGAAGCGGAGTACGGCTTCGGCATCGAAAAGCGGGTCGGCGGCCACGCCTTCTCGCTGACGTTCACCAACTCGTTCTCGACGACCTACTCCCAGCTCGCCCGGGGCGGCAATCCCGGCAGCCTCTACATGGGATTCAACCTGGGACGGAAGTTCTACTGAGCGGCTCCCCGCTCCTCCACCAACGGCAGACAGGAGCACGCCATGACACGAGTGCTGATACCGGCTCTGATTCTCTCGACCGCGGCGATGGGCGCCGCGGCGTGCAGCGACAACGACAACCCGACCGGCCCGAGCGACGACACCATCGTCTTCCGTGCGACGTTGAGCTCAGCGAACGAAGTTCCGCCGATTACCAATGCCGAGGCAGGCGCCGGAGGCGTGGCGAACATCACGTTCCACCCGACGCGTGACGGCGGCGGCAACATCACGGGCGGTACGTTCGATTTCGAAGTCTCGCTTCAGAACTTTCCCGCGAACACCCCGCTCACGGCGGCGCACATCCACACGGGCGGCGCCGGGAGCAACGGCGGCATCGTGGTGAACACGGGACTTGCGTCCGGTCAGGTGACGCTGGCCAACGGCAGCGGCGGCTTCACGCGAACCGACGCGAGCCCCCAGTCGCCCGACATCGCGCGCCAGATTGTCGACAACCCGGCCGGCTTCTACTTCAACGTGCACACGCAGCTCAATCCGGGCGGTGCGGTGCGCGGGCAGCTGGTCCGTATCGAGTAGAGGAGCCCTGCATCGATGCCGCGGCGCATCTACGCCAGCATGCTGCTCCTCATGATGGTGTGGGCCGCCGCGGCCATCCTCCTGCCGCATCCGGACAATCCCGAACCGTCGGCGCCCGCGGCCCGCATCGATCGCCACGCGGCGATGCCGGTCGACGTCGCCGCCACACTGCGGACGTCGTGCTTCGATTGCCACTCGTTCGAGACCCACTGGCCCTGGTACACGAACGTGTTTCCCGCCTCGATGCTGCTGCGGCGGCACGTGCGCGAGGGCCGCGCTGCCATGAACCTCTCGGAATGGGCCGGCTACAGCCGCTTCGAACAGGCCGATCTGCTCGACGACATGTGCAGCGAGGCCGCGCACGGCCACATGCCGCCGCCGTCCTACCTCTGGCTGCACCGCGACGCGGCACTCGACCCTGCCGGGATCGATGCCCTCTGTGACTGGACGTCGCTCGAGGCCGAGCGACTCATGCTGTCGACGGGAGGGACGCCGTGACGCCAGGCTGGCTTCTGCGCCCCGGTTCCGTCGCGGTCGTGCTCGCTATGGCGTTTGCCGTTCCCGGCGCGCAGTCGGATGGCTGGACGATCGGGCGCGACGCGGCCGATCTCACGAATCCACTGCCCCTCACCACGGAACGCCTCGCCCGTGGCGCCGAGCTGTACCGCACGCACTGCCAGCGCTGTCACGGGCGGACCGGGCGGGGGAACGGACCGGACGCCGATCCCGACGATCCGCCGCGCGACCTCACCGATCCGAGGCGCGCCGTCCGCAATCCCGACGGCGTGCTGTTCTACAAGATCTGGTACGGCCGCCGGAATCCCCGGATGCCGGCCTTCCGGACGGAAATGTCCCCCGACGACGTCTGGACCGTCGTGCATTACGTGAAATCGCTGCGGGAGACCGCCGGCTCCCGGCAGTAAGATGCCGGCCATGCTCCGGTGGGCGCACGGATTCGTGCTCGGCGCCTGGCTGCTGGCGCTTCCGGCGGGCGCTGGAGCGCAGTCCGCGGAACCGACCGCGGAAGTCCCCCCCGCGTACCCGCCCTTCGCGGTCGGCGCGGAGATCACCGCTCTTGTCGGGCCGTCCGACCACCAGGCGTACTTCAATTACACCGGCTACGAAACGAACGCACTGCGAACCTCGCGCATCCGGCTCTTCGGTGAATGGCGAGTCGCGCCGATCGCCTCGGTCGTCGGCGAACTGCGCCTCGAAGGTGCGTCGAATCTCGACCTGCCGGCGCTATACCTGCGCCTGCAGCCGGCGGCCGGAGTGCCGCTGTCGATTCAGGCCGGCCGCATCCCCCCGCTCGTCGGCGCGTTTCCCCGCCGCGCCTACGGTCGCGACAACGCCGTCGTCGGACTCCCGCTTATGTATCAGTACCTGACCTCGCTCAGGCCCGACGCGCTGCCGCTCTCAATCGACGACGTCCTGGCGATGCGCGGACGGGGCTGGTCGCCCGGCTACCCGATCGGCGGTTCCGGCGCGGGTCCCGGCGTACCACTGGTCGACGTCTCGCGCTGGGACTCCGGTCTGCAGGCCACGTGGCGGCCGTCGAGGTTCGAGCTGTCGGCCGCCGTCACGCGCGGCTCGCCAGCGGTGCCGGTCGTCCGGGATCGAAACGACGGCGTGATGTGGTCGGCACGCGCGGCAGCCCTGCTGCCCGGCGACGTGACACTCGGCGTGTCGGGTGCGCGTGGCGAGTGGATGGAGCGCGCGGCCCTCGACTCGGCAGGGTTGCCATCCGCCACGCACCCGACACAGACCGTCGTTGGCGTCGATACCGAGTACGGGCGCGGCCCGTGGCTCGTGCGCGGGGAAGTCCTGCACAGTCGCTTCGAGCTGCCGCTCGTCGTAACCGCACCGGCCGGTGCAGATATCTCTGCGCTTGCGGCGTTCGTGGAAGTCCGCTACCGGCCGTCTCCGCGCTGGCAGCTCGGCGCACGACTCGAGCGGCTCGACTTCAGCACCGTACAGGGTTCGGCGAGCGGCGACCGGCCAACCGCGTGGGACGCGCCCGTCAGCCGCGTCGAAGCCGCCGTCGCCTACCGCGCGGCTCGCGCGATCGACGTTCGCGCGGGCTGGCAGTACAACTGGCGCGCCGGGGGCCGCGTGCGCGAACGCGGCTACCCGGTTGTGGCCGCGCTCGTCTGGTTCTGAGCCATGCCGTCCATTGTCCGACTGCTGCTCGTGCCCGGCCTCGTCGCGCTGCTTCTGCCGCCGGGTGGATCTGCCGGCGCGCCTGCCGCCCAGGCTGGCGGCCGGATCCAGGGCCGCGTGACTGTCCCCGCTGCGCCGGCGATGCCGCCGCGTCCGGCGGTGGCCGATCTCGGCGCGCCGCGTCATCCTCCGGTCGACCGCAGCCGCGTTGTCGTGTACCTCGAGTCGGCGCCCCGCGGGGCCTTCGCCGATCTGCGGCCGCGCCGCGCGCGCATGGACCAGCGCGACCAGCAGTTCGTGCCGCGCCTGCTCGCCGTCCCGGCAGGAACGGTTGTCGATTTCCCGAACAACGACACGACGTTCCACAACGTCTTCTCGCTCTCGCGCGTGCGCACGTTCGATCTCGGCCGGTTCGCACCGGGCCGCACCGGCTCGGTCCGCTTCGATCGGCCGGGCATCGTGCCGGTCTTCTGTGACATCCACGCGCACATGAGCGCGTACATCCTGGTCTTCAGTCACCCGTACTTCGCCGAATCGGACGCCGAGGGACGCTACACCATGGACGACGTGCCCCCGGGGCGCTACATGCTGGCGGTGTGGAGCGAGCTTGGCAGCGCCCCCTCGCAGCCGGTGCAGGTGCGCTCCGGCGAGGCCGTCGAGATCAACTTCCACGTCGAGCGCGGACCATGACGCTGCTGTCGTCGCTCACCAACCGGATCTTCCTCGCCTGCGCGCTGCTCGTGGCGATCTCGACCGGCATCACGATCGTCCTGCTCAACGTGTCGGTTTCGCGCCGCGCCGAGGAGAACCTGCGCGCGGGACTCGCCGAAGCCGCGTCACTCGTCGACCAGTACAACCGCACGCGCTTCGCCGACTTCGTCGTGAAGGCGCAGCTGATTGCCGGCCTGCCTATCCTGATGGGCGCCACGGCGACCGGCGACCGCGCCACCGTCCAGCCCATTGCCGAGGAGTACCAGGCGCGCATCGGCGCCGACCTGTTCGTTGTCGTCGGACGCGGCCCGCGACTGCTGGCGCGCGCCGGGCGCGTGCAGCCGGCCGACGATGTGCTGGGCGACCTGCTCGCGGCCTGCCTCGAAAGCCCCGACGGCACGACGTTCACGCGCCTGCCCGGCGGACTGCTGCACGTCGCGGCCATTCCCATCGAGGCCGAGCTCGGCACGCTGCTCGTCGGCGCCAGCCTCGATCGCGACGCGGCCGAAGCGATCCGCGCGGTGACGAGCAGTGAAATCGTCTTCCTGAGCGGCACGACGATCGCCGCCTCGTCGCTCGATCCGCTCCGGACCGCCGCGCTGGCCGGGTCGAACGCCATCGCGCGCCGCGGGACGTTCACCGTGACGCTCGGCAGCGAAGAGTTCATCGGCCGCACGCAGCCACTGGGCGACGGGCCGATCGGTCCGGTCGCACTCGTGCTCCGTTCACGCACCGAGCACCTGCAGTTTCTCTCGACGCTGCGATGGCAGATCGCCATGATCGGCCTTGCGGCGATCGCCGGCGCCACGCTGTTCGGCTACCTGATCGCGCGCACCGTCACGCGTCCGCTGCGCGCGCTGACGCGCACGATGGCCGAAATGGCGGCGACCGGCGACCTGACGCGCGCCCGCCCGGCGCCGGGTCGATGGGACGACGAAGACGTGAGGCTGGTCGCCACGACGTTCGACCGGTTGACGGGGGCACTCGAGCAGTTCCAGCGGGAGGCGGCGCTGCGCGAGCGGCTGTCGTCGCTCGGGCGGCTTTCGGCCGCCATGGCGCACGAAATCCGCAACCCGCTGATGATCATCAAGTCGATCGTCCGCTCGCTGCGCCGCAATCCGTCCGATGATGTCGCGGAGGCGGCGGCCAGCCTCGACGAGGAAGTCGCGCGGCTCAATCGGGTGGTGACCGACGTGCTCGACTTCACCCGTCCGGTCGACATCAGGCTCGAGGCGGCCGACCTTGGAGCCATCTGCCGCACGTCGGTTCAGGCGGCCGGTGCGATCGCCGACGCCGCGCCGGTACACCTCGATCTGCCGCCCGGACCGCTGCCCTGCGTTACCGATCCCGAACGGCTGCGCGCTGTGCTCGTCAACGTGCTCGGCAACGCGCAGCACGCCGTGCGCGACCTTCCAGCCGCCGGCGGCGACGCCCCTGTCACCCTTCGCGTGGAGCGGATGGAGCCATCCGGCTGGCGCCTCGAAGTGCGCGACCGGGGCATCGGCATCGACCCGGCCGACCTGCCGGGCATTTTCGAACCGTTCTTCACGCGCCGGCCGGGCGGGTCCGGACTCGGCCTGGCGATCGCGCGGAACATCGTGGAGGCGCTCGGCGGGACGATCGCGGCGGCAAGCGAACCGCATCGCGGCACGGTCATCACCATCGAGCTGCCCGACCGTACGCTGCCGACGGAGGGACGTCCGTGACCCGGGGCTCAGTACTCGTCGTCGACGACGAAGCGAAGATCAGGCAGGCGCTGACGAAAGCGCTGCGCGACGAAGGCCACGAGGCGGTGGCCTGCGGTGATGCCGCCGAGGCCCTGCAGCTGCTCGGCCAGCGGCCGTTCGACCTGGTCGTCATCGACAACCTGATGCCGGGCAGGAGCGGCATCGACATGATCCGCGAGATCGTCGCGACGACGCCGGCCGGCGAGCGCCCGCAGATCGTGATGATGACCGCCTACGCGACGATCGACAGCGCGATCGAAGCGATGAAGCTCGGTGCACTCGACTACCTGCAGAAGCCGTTCGAGATTGACGAGTTCCTCGTCGTCGCCGCACGCGCGATCGAGCACGGGCGCCTGCGAACGCATCACGCGTATCTCATCACCGAGCGCGACGAACGCTTCGACCACTACGGCATCGTCGGGCGAAGCCGGGCGATCGAGGAGGTGGTGCGGCGCGCGCGCATGGTGGCGCAGTCGCGCAGCACGGTGCTCATCACGGGAGAGACCGGCACGGGCAAGGAGCTGGTCGCGCGCGCGATCCACGACTGGAGCGCGCAGCGCGAGCAGCCGCTCGTCCGCGTCAACTGCGCCGCCCTGCCCGAGTCGCTGATCGAATCGGAGCTGTTCGGCCACGTGCGCGGCGCCTTCACGGGCGCCGTCGGCAACAAGAAGGGGCGCTTCGCCCTGGCCGACGGCGGAACGATCTTCCTCGACGAGATCGGCGCCGTCAGTCCGGCCGTCCAGCCCAAGCTGCTGCGCGTACTGCAGGAGCGCGAGTTCGAGCCGCTCGGTTCCGAGCGCACGATCCAGGTCGACGTCCGGGTAATCGCGGCCACCAACCGCGACCTGCGGCAGCTGGTGGCCGAGGGGCGGTTCCAGGAGGACCTGTACTACCGCCTCAACGTGATCCCGATCGTGATGCCGCCGCTCCGGGAGCGGCGCGAGGACATTCCGATGCTCGTCGAGCACTTTATCCGCCGGCATGCCCGGAGGGCGGGCCGACAGCTCGACGGCATCGAGCCGGAGGCCATGACGCTGCTGACCGAGGCGCCGTGGCCGGGTAACGTCCGCGAACTCGAGAACACGATCGAACGGGCCGTCGTGCTGGCGTCGGGCCCGGTCATCCGCGTGGCCGACATCACGCTGGTCAGCGCCGCCTCGCCGGGCCCGCAGCCCCTGCCGTCGCTCAACCTCAAGCAGAACCTCGACTGGGTCGAGCGCGAGACCGTCCGCCGGGCGCTCGACGCGGCCCTCGGTGTCAAGAAGGACGCCGCCGAGCTGATGGGGATCAGCCAGCGGGCCATGAGCTACTACCTGGCCAAGCACCGACTGCTGGACGACCCCGAGCGACCATAAGCATTAGTGATTCAGATTCAATCATTATTGCGTTGCGAAATAGACACCCCTTGGCTATAACAGGGGAACCAGTTCGGCTCTTCTTGAAGAGACAGGGGCCGCCCGGCCCGGAGATTCCAGCTGCATGAACGATCAGGGGCAGACGCCAACGGAGGCAGGCCAGCGCAGTGACCTGCTGGTGAGAGGGCCGCATCGCGCCGCCGCCCGGGCCATGCTGAAGGCGGTCGGCTTCACCGATGACGACCTGCGCCGCCCGCTGATCGGGATTGCGAACACGTGGATCGAGATCGGGCCGTGCAACTACCACCTGCGTGAGCTGGCCGAGCACGTCCGGCAGGGGATCCGCGAGGCCGGCGGCACACCGCTCGAGTTCAACACCGTCTCGATTTCCGACGGCATCACGATGGGGACGCCCGGCATGCGGATGTCGCTCATCAGCCGGGAACTGATCGCCGACTCCATCGAGATGGTGGTTGACGGCAACCAGCTCGACGGCGTGGTGGCGCTGGTCGGCTGCGACAAGACCATCCCGGGCGCGGCCATGGCGCTGGCGCGCGTGAACGTGCCCGGCGTCATTCTCTATGGCGGCTCGATCGCCCCCGGGCACTACCAGGGGCGCGACCTGACCATTCAGGATGTGTTCGAGGCGGTCGGGGCCGAGGCGGCGGGCCGGATCACGACCGAGCAGCGCTGTGCCATCGAGGATCGCGCCTGTCCGGGCGCCGGCGCCTGCGGCGGCCAGTTCACGGCCAACACGATGGCCGGCGTCTGTGAGTTCCTGGGCCTGTCGCCGATGGGCAGCAACAGCGTGCCGGCGACCGACCCGACCAAGGCGGGCGTGGCGCGGGCGGCCGGCTCGCTCGCGGTCGACCTGGTGCGGCGGGGCCTCAGGCCGCGCGACATCCTGACGCTCGATGCATTCGAGAACGCCATCGCCTCGGTGGCTGCAACCGGCGGGTCGACCAACGCCGTGCTGCACCTGCTGGCGATTGCCCGTGAGGCCGGGGTGCCGCTCGACCTCGAGGCCTTCAACCGCATCAGCGCGGCGGTGCCCTGGCTGGCCGATCTGAAGCCGGCCGGCCGCTACGTGGCGGTCGACATGCACCGCGCCGGCGGCAACGCGGTCGTGGCCGCGCGGCTGCTCGAGCACGGCATCCTGAAGAAGGACGCCATCACGGTCACCGGCAGAACGCTGGGTGAGCTGGCGGCGGCGGCCGTCGAGCCGAAAGATCAACCGGTGATCCGGCCACTCGACTCACCCCTGGCACCGACCGGCGGACTGGTCATACTGAAGGGGAGCCTCGCGCCCGAAGGCGCCGTCATGAAGGTCGCGGGCCACACCCGGCACATGCACCGCGGACCCGCCCGCGTCTTCGAAGGCGAGGAGGACGCGTTTGCCGCCGTCCAGAGCGGCCGCATCCGGCCCGGCGACGTCGTCGTGATCCGCAACGAGGGGCCGAAGGGCGGCCCCGGCATGCGCGAGATGCTCGCCGTGACCGGCGCCATCATGGGAGCCGGTCTGGGCGACAGCGTCGCGCTGGTCACCGACGGCCGCTTCTCGGGCGCCACCCACGGCTACATGGTCGGCCACGTCGCGCCGGAGGCCGTCGTCGGCGGCCCGATCGCGCTCGTGCGCGACGGCGACACGATCGTCATCGACGAGAAGGCCTGCCGGCTCGATCTCGAAGTCCAGGCCGACGAGCTCGACGCCCGCCGACGCGGGTGGACGCCGCCGCGCCCGAAGGTCGCGCGGGGCGTCATGGCCAAGTACGCCGCGCTCGTCTCGTCGGCAGCCGCCGGCGCGGTGACGGCAGGAGAGTAGGAACGGAGTGAGTATATGGAACGCCTGACTGGTGCAGAGATTCTCTGGGACTGCCTCGTGCGTGAAGGGGTGACCGACGTGTTCGGCTACCCCGGCGGCGCGATCCTGCCGTCCTACGACGCGATGCTGAAGTACCCGATCCGGCACGTGCTGGTCAGGCACGAGCAGGGCGCCACGCACATGGCCGACGGCTATGCGCGCGCCTCGGGCCGCGTCGGCGTCGCCATTGCCACGAGCGGTCCAGGCGCCACCAACATGGTCACCGGCATCGCCACGGCCATGATGGACTCGGTCCCGATCGTCTGCATCACGGGACAGGTCGGCAGCAAGCTGATCGGCACCGACGCCTTCCAGGAAACCGACATCACCGGCATCACGCTGCCCGTCACCAAGCACAACTACCTCGTGACGCGAGCCGACGAGGTGGCCCCGACCATCCGCGAGGCATTTCTCGTGGCCAGGTCGGGCCGGCCGGGCCCGGTGCTCATCGACATCACGAAGGATGCCCAGCAGTCGTCGTGCCTGTACGACTGGGACGCGGCCGCTCCCTCCGAGTCGGTCGTCCGCGCCGGTACGCCGCCGACCGACACGAGCCTGCGCCAGGCACTCGAGCTGATCCGTCAGGCCGAGCGGCCGCTCGTGCTCGCCGGCCACGGCATCCTGCTCGCCGAAGCGACCGAGGAATTCCGTCAGTTCGTCGACACGACGGGCATTCCGGTGGCCGTCACGCTGCTCGGCATCGGCGCGCTGCCCGCCTCGCACCCGTCGAATCTCGGGATGATGGGCATGCACGGCGAGGCGTGGGTCAATACCGCCATCCAGGAAGCCGACCTGCTCATCGCGCTCGGCATGCGGTTCGACGACCGCGTCACGGGCAACCTGAAGACCTACGCCGTCAACGCGAAGAAGATCCATGTCGACATCGATCCGGCCGAGATCGGCAAGAACGTCCCGGTCGACGTCGGCATCGCGTCGGACCTCCGCGACGTGCTGCGCGCCTGGCAGCCCTCGCTCGGGCGCCTGCAGCTCGGCGGCTGGTACGACCGCATCACCGAGCTGAAGGGCGACTCGGCCGTGCGCGACATCCAGAACATGCCCGACGACGGGCACCTGTATGCGGCGCACGTCATCCACGATATCTGGCGGGTCACTGAGGGCCGCGCGATCGTCGTGACCGACGTCGGCCAGCACCAGATGTGGGAGGCGCAGTACTACCGCCACGAGCAGCCGCGCTCGCTCATCACGTCGGGCGGCCTCGGCACGATGGGCTTCGCGCTGCCGGCGGCCATCGGCGCCAAGATCGCCTGCCCCGACGCCGAGGTCTGGGTCGTCGTCGGCGACGGCGGCTTCCAGATGACGATGTGCGAGCTGGCGACGATCGCGCAGGAGAACGTGAAGATCAACATCGCGATCATCAACAACGGCTACCTCGGCATGGTCCGGCAGTGGCAGGAGTTCTTCTACGACCGCCGGTATGCGGCCACGCCGCTGCTGAGCCCCGATTTCGTCAAGCTGGCGCAGGCCTTCGGCATCGAGGCGCACCGCGTCGAGGCGCGTCGCGACGTCGTGCCGACGGTCGAGGCCGCCCGGCGGCATCCGGGCACGGTGCTGCTCGACTTCCGCGTCGAGCAGGAGGACTCGGTGTTCCCGATGGTGCCCGCCGGCGCCGATCTGCACCGGATGATTCGCCGGCCGACGCCGCTGGCCGAGACGGGCGCGGACAGATAGGCCGGCAGCGTTCTACGGAGCCATCATCATGCTGATTACGTACGTCGTTCACGTGGAAGACAAGCCCGGGGTGCTCAACCGGGTGGCGTCGCTCGTCCGCCGGCGCGGCTACAACATCGAGTCGCTCACGGTCGGCCATACCGACACGCCCGGCATCTCGCGCATCACGCTCGTCGTCGACGCCGACCCGTCGGCGGCGGCGCGTATCGAGGCGAACCTCTACAAGCTCGTCCACGTGCGGCGGGTCGAGAACGTCACGGCGCTGCCGACCGTCTACCGCTACCTCGCGCTGATCAAGGTGACCGCCACGGTCGAGACGCGCACCCAGATCATGCAGATCGTCGACGTTTTCCGCGCCCGCGTCGTCGACGTCGCGACCGACTCGCTGATGATCGAAGTCACGGGCACCGACGACAAGATCGACGGCCTGCTCGAGATTCTGCGTCCCTTCGGCCTGCTCGAGGTCGCCCGGACGGGCCAGCTGGCCATGACGCGCGGCAACCTCCCGCGCGCGGCCTCGACGGAGCGCCATGCTCCGGAAGCCGAGCCGGTCGACGCGGCGATCTCGTTTTCTGTGTAAGATTTCTCGTTCGGCCGCCGCAGCCCCGGTGCGTCACCTGACGCGGAGGGGCCGCGTGCGGCCCCGATCCGATCATGTTCGTTTTCCGAGGAGCCCATGGCGAAGATCTATTACGACCGCGACGCTGACCTGTCCCTGATTCGCGCCCGCAAGGTGGCCGTGCTCGGCTACGGCTCCCAGGGCCATGCGCACGCCCTGAACCTGCGCGACAGCGGCGTCACGGTGCGCGTCGGCCTGCACGAGGGCAGCAAGTCCCGCGCCACGGCCGAGAAGGACGGGCTCGAGGTCATGACGCCCGCCGAGGCGTCGAGGTGGGCCGACGTGATCATGGTGCTCGTGCCCGACACGACGGCAGCCACGCTTTACAGGGAAGCCATCGCGCCGAACCTCACGGCGGGCAAGATGCTCATGCTGGCCCACGGGTTCAACATCCGGTTCGGCACCATCGTTCCGCCGAAGGACGTCGACGTGACGATGATCGCCCCGAAGTCGCCCGGCCACCGGGTGCGCGAGCTCTACGTCGAGGGCGGCGGCACGCCGGCGCTCGTTGCCGTGCACCAGGACGCGTCGGGTCAGGCGCTCGCCCTGGCGCTGTCGTACGGCAGCGCGATCGGCGTCGGCCGCGCCGGCATCGTCGAGACGACGTTCACCGAAGAGACCGAGACCGACCTGTTCGGCGAGCAGGCCGTGCTCTGCGGCGGCACGAGCGCGCTCGTCAAGGCGGGCTTCGAAACGCTCGTCGAGGCCGGCTTCCAGCCCGAAATCGCGTACTTCGAGTGCCTGCACGAGCTGAAGCTCATCGTCGACCTGATGTACCGCGGCGGCCTGAACTACATGCGCTACTCGGTGAGCGACACGGCCGAGTGGGGCGACTACGTGGCCGGCCCGCGGATCGTCACGGACGAGACGCGCAAGGCGATGAAGCAGCTGCTCGCCGAGATTCAGGACGGCACGTTCGCGAAGAACTGGATCGCCGAGCACGAGGCGGGCCGGCCCAACTTCAACCGGATCCGCCGCGAGGAGCAGGAACAGCTGCTCGAGAAGGTGGGGGCCGAGCTGCGGCAGATGATGCCGTTCGTCAATCCGGTCACGCCGCCGAAGGCCGGTCAGTAATCCCGCCCGGGCGCCGCGCCGCCGCGCGGCGCCCGTCGCGTTACCATGGCCCGCCGACAGGCAGGCCGGCGGGCCGGCAGGGAGTCAGCGTGTACAACATCCTCATCCTCAACAACATTGCCCGTGCCGGTCTGTCCCGGCTGCCGGCCGATCGCTATCACGTCGGTACCGACGTAAAGGACCCCGACGCCATCCTCGTCCGCTCGGCCAACATGCACGCGCTCGACATTCCGCCGTCGCTCAAGGCCGTCGGCCGCGCCGGCGCCGGCGTCAACAACATTCCCGTCGCGAAGATGAGCGCGCGCGGCATCCCGGTCTTCAACGCGCCGGGCGCCAATGCCAACGCGGTCAAGGAACTGGTCATTGCCGGCCTGATCGTCGCCTGCCGGCAGCTCTGCCAGGCCTGGGACTTTGCGCGCAACCTCGAAGGGTCCGACGAGGAGATCGGCAAGGCCGTCGAGGCGGGCAAGAAGAACTTCAACGGATTCGAGCTGCCCGGCCGCACCCTCGGCGTGATCGGCCTCGGCGCCATCGGCCGTCTGGTGGCCAACGCCGGCGTCGCGCTCGGCATGAACGTGATCGGCTACGACCCCGGCCTGACGGTCGAGGGTGCCTGGGCGCTGTCGTCGAGCGTGCGCCAGGCGCGGTCGCTCGACGAGGTCTTCACGCGTGCCGATTTCCTCACCGTGCACGTGCCGCTCGTCGACGCCACGCGGCACCTGGTCAACGCCGAACGCCTGGCCTCGATGCGCCGCGGCGCCATCGTCCTGAACTTCGCCCGCGAGGGCATCGTCGACGATCAGGCCGTGGTCGACGCGATCGATGCCGGACACATTCACGGCTACGTCTGCGACTTCCCGACCAACACCACGAAGAACCACCCGCGGTGCGTCACGCTGCCCCATCTCGGCGCCTCGACGATTGAAGCCGAGGAAAACTGCGCGGTGATGGTCGCCGATCAGGTGCGCGACTTCCTCGAGAACGGCAACATCCGCAACGCCGTGAACTTTCCCGAGGTCGTCGTGCCGCGGCGCACGCCCTACCGCTTCATCTGCGCGAACGCCAACGTGCCCAGCATGCTGGGCCAGATTTCGGACGCGTTCGGGCAGGCCGGCATCAACATCAACGAGATGGTCAACTCGTCGAAGGGCGACCTGGCCTATACGCTGGTCGACCTCGACGCACCGGTGCCGAAGGACGTGGTCGAACAGATCGCGGCCATCAAGGGCGTCGTCATGACGCGCCTGCTCGACGAGCCGCGCTAGACCACCGGGCCCCACGGGAGGCGGCGGCGGGCCGGCCCGGCCTCAGCGGTTCATCATGAACGTCGCCGTCGCCTCGAAGAAGGCGCGCAGGATGCGGTCGGACTCGGCCGGCAGCCGCGCCTCGTCGAGCGCGCGCGTCATCAGCTGCACCCAGCGATCGCGGGCACGCTGGTCGATCGGATACGGCGCATGGCGCATCCGCAGCCGCGGATGCCCGCGCCGTTCGATGTAGCGCGGCGGCCCGCCGAACCGTCCCACCAGAAAGTCCCGCAGCCGCTCCTCGGCGCCCTCCAGGTCGTCGGCCGGATACATCGGCCCGAGAACGTCGTCGTCTGGCACCTGCGCGTAGAACGCGCGGACGAGCCGGGCGAAGCCTTCCTCGCCGATCTGACGGAAGACCAGCGTCTCGTCGATCTCTGTCACGCCCCGGCCTGCACGTCGCGAAGCGCCGCGATCACGTCCTCGACCGGCGGCTGCTCGTCCATCCGGTACTTCGCCGCCCAGCGGACGATACCCTGCTTGTCGACCACGAAGACGGCCCGCTCGGCGAGGCCGCCGTGACCCATGACGCCATAGGCCGTGGCAACGGCGCCCTGCGGATGGAAGTCACTGAGCATCTGCACGTGGACCCCGAGCGACTCGGCCCACGCCCGCTTCGCCGGCCCGGGATCGGTGCTGAGGACCAGCACTTCGGCGTCGAGCCCGTCGAGCTGCGGACGCTCGCGTTCGTACGCCTGCACCTGGACCGAACAGACGGGCGTGAACGCCAGCGGGTGGAAGGCCACGACGACGTTGCGGCGGCCGCGGAAGTCGGAGAGCCGGACCGTCTCGCGAGCCTGGTTGGGAAGTGCGAAATCCGGAGCAGGAGAACCTGGAGTAATCACGGCATCAACGTATCATTTCCGCACTCCCACGACACCGGTCGCGCGCCGGGACGAGCCGTTTCCGCCGACCGGGTGACGCTGCCCTGGCGGTCGGGCCTGCGGGGGTGTCGGCCGCGTGATAACGTGATCGTTCACATGAGACCGCGAGGCCTCCCGGGACTGCTGCTGCTGGCCGCCGTCGTTCTGTTCGTGCTGCCGTCGGCGGTCCGGTACTACACCGACTGGCTCTGGTTCCAGGAAGTCGGCTATACGAGCGTCTTCCTGCGGACGTTGAACGCGCAGGCCGTCGTCTTCCTGATCTCGTTCACGGTCTCGTACCTCTTTCTGCTGCTGAACCTGCGGGCCGCGCAGTCCAGCTCGACGCCGCCCCGGCCGCGGATCGTGATCGGCCGCGGTGGTGACGGCCGGCCGATCGCGCTCGACACCAACCGGGCGGTCAGCATGGCCATGCCCGTGGCGGTCATCGTCTCGGGCGTGCTCGCGCTGGTCAACGCGGGCCAGTGGCTCACCTGGCTCAGCTACCTGCACGCCACGCCGTTCGGGGTCGAGGACCCGCTCTTCGGGCGCGACGTTGCCTACTACGTGTTCGAGCTGCCGGTCTACCAGATCGTCCGGCGTCAGCTGCTGCTGATCACCGTCATCGCGCTGATCGGCTGCGCGCTGCTCTATGTCTTCTCGGGCAGCTTCGTGATCGAGTCGACGCCGGGCCTCGGCAGCTGGCCGCGGCTCCGCCTGATCCCGAAGGCGCGGCGCCACCTGTCGCTGCTCATGGCGTTCGTGCTCGCGCTGCTCGCCTGGGGCGCGTGGCTCGAGATACCGGGCACGCTGCTCTCGCCGAGCGACGCGCGCGTCGCCTTCGGCGCGTCGTACGCCGACGTTTACGCGCGGATCCCGTTCCTGTGGGCGGCCGTCGCCGTGCTCGTCGCCGGCGCCGGGCTGTCGATCTGGCACGGCTTCGGGCGACGCGGCTGGCCGCTGCCGCTGGCCATCGCGGCCTATTTCGTCGTGACGCTGGCCGGCGGCCTGTACGCGGGCGCGATCCAGCGCCTGGTCGTCACGCCTAACGAGCAGGAAAAGGAGCGGCCGTTCATCGAGCACAACATCGCGCTGACCCGGCAGGCCTACGCCCTCGAGCGGGTCGAAGAGCGCAACCTGTCGGGCGACGCCGAGCTGACGGCCGAGGACATCATCGCCAACGCCGAGACGATCGAGAACGTCCGGCTCTGGGATCACGATCAGCTCCTGCAGACGTTCGGCCAGATCCAGGTCATCCGGACCTATTACGACTTCCGGAACATCGACAACGACCGCTACACGATCGACGGCAAATACCGGCAGGTGATGCTGTCGCTGCGCGAGCTCAACACGCAGAACATGCCGAACCGCTCGTGGGTGAACGAGCGGCTCGTCTTCACGCACGGCTACGGCCTCACGCTCGGCCCGGTCAACCAGGTCACGACCGAAGGCCTGCCCGTTCTGTTCATCCGCGACCTGCCGCCGGTCTCGACGGTCGACCTGCCGGTGACGCAGCCGAGTATCTACTACGGGGAACTGTCGAGCGACTACGTGCTGGTGCGCACGCGGCAGCCCGAGTTCCACTATCCGCGCGGCGACGACAACGAAACGACGTACTACGAGGGGAGCGGCGGCGTGCCGGTGGGGTCGCTGCTGCGCCGGCTGCTCTTCGCGATCCGGTTCGCCAGCACCGACATCCTGGTGACGAACCAGCTCACCTCCGAGAGCCGCATCCTGTACTACCGGAACATCGTCGATCGCGTGCGACAGATCGCGCCGTTCCTGGCGCTCGATGCCGACCCGTACCCGGTGGTCGCCGACGGCCGCATCGTCTGGATGCAGGACGCGTACACGACGTCGCGGAACTATCCGTACGCGACGCGCAACGCGATGCCCGGCCCGCTCAACGGCATCAACTACATCCGCAACTCGGTCAAGATCACGATCGATGCCTTCGACGGCACGGTGCGGTTCTACCTGGCCGAGCCCGACGACCCGATCGCGCAGACGCTCTCGCACATCTTCCCCGGCGTGCTGCGGCCGCTCGACGAGATGCCGGCCGCCCTGCGCTCGCACATCCGCTATCCGGAGGACATCTTCCTGATCCAGGCGGAGAAGTACGCGACGTACCACATGACGAACCCGCAGGTCTTCTACAACAACGAAGACGAGTGGCGGCGTCCGGTCCTCGAGAGCGGCAGCGGCCAGAACCAGCGGTCGTCGCTCATGTCGCCGTACTACACGATCATGAAGCTGCCCGGCAGCAGCCGCGCCGAGTTCATCCAGATGCTGCCGTTCACGCCGCGCGCACGCGACAACCTTGCCGCGTGGATGGTCGCGCGCAGCGACGGCGAGAACTACGGCCGGCTGCTGGTTTTCCAGTTCCCGAAGCAGAAGATCATCTACGGCCCGGCGCAGATCGTCGCGCGCATCAACCAGGACCCGGTCATCTCGCCGCAGATCACGCTGTGGAGTCAGCAGGGCGTGCAGGTCATCCAGGGCACGCTGCTCGTGATTCCCATCCAGGAATCGCTGCTCTACGTCCGCCCGCTTTACCTGCGCTCGCAGCAGGGACGGATTCCCGAGCTGAAGCAGGTGATCGTCGCGTACCAGAACCGGATCGTGATGGCCGAGACGCTGGTGGCTGCGCTCGGGCGGATTTTCGGGCCGGCCGTCACGCAGGCACTCGCCCCCGATCAGCTGTCGGCGTCGGCGACCTCGGTCGTCGAGACGCGCCCGCCGTCGGAAGACGAGCTCGAGGTGCTCGAGGCGCCCGAGGGACTGGATCTGCCGCGCCTGCCGCCTGCCCCGCCGCCGGTGCCGCCGTCGCTGCGCGAGCTGGCCGCCGAGGCCCAGCGGCACCTCGAGGCGGCGCAGGCTGCCCAGCGCGCGGGCGACTGGGCCGCCTACGGCGAGGCGCTGAAGCGTCTCGAGGACGCCATCGCCCGCATGCAGAACGTCGAACCATGAACGGAACGGGATCGCGCACGGGCGACGCGGTCAAGGAGCGCGTCAGACCCGAAGAAAGGGAGCCGCCGCTCTACAAAGTGCTGCTGCTCAACGACGACTACACGACGATGGATTTCGTCGTGCACGTGCTCGAGACGGTCTTCCAGAAGTCGCCGGCCGAGGCCTACCGCATCATGATGCACGTCCACGTCCACGGCCGCGGCCTGGCCGGCATCTACCCGTGGGAGGTCGCCGAAACCAAGGTCGAGACGGTCATCCGGATGGCCCGCGAGGCCGGATTCCCCCTGAAGGCGGTCGCCGAGGAGGCCTGAACGGACGCCGGCGGGTGTCTATAATCGAAGTGTGTTCTCCGCCTCGCTCGAAATCGTCCTGACCGTCGCCTATCGTGAAGCAGTCTCGCGTCGGCACGCCTACCTGACGCTGGAGCACCTGCTCTTCGCGCTCGCGCACGACCAGGAAGGCGAGCGCATCCTGCAGGGTTGCGGCGTCGACCTCATCCGCCTGCGCCGTGACCTGAACGAGTACCTGGACGAGATGGTCGAGAAGGTCCGTCGCGGCCAGGAGCGGGAGCCCGAGCAGACCGCGGCATTCCGCCGCGTCCTCCAGACGGCCGTTCTGCATGTCCAGAGCGCGCAGCGCCCTGAAGTCCGCGCCGGCGACATCCTCGCGGCGATGATGCAGCAGCCCCGATCGCATGCGGCCCGGCTGCTCGAAGGTCAGGGCGTCACCCGGCTCGACATTCTCGAGTTCATCTCGCACGGCGTCACGCGCGCCCCGCTCGTCCCCCACTCCGACAACGAGGACGGTGGCGAGCGGCAGGCGCGCGCCGGTTCCGGCGACGAAGGTCCCGCAGCGGCGCGCGATCCGCTGGCCGCCTACTGCATCAACCTCACCGAGCTGGCGCGCAAGGGGATGCTCGACCCGCTCATCGGCCGCACCGCGGAACTGCAGCGCACGATCGAGGTCCTCTGCCGTCGGCGCAAGAACAATCCGGTCTTCGTCGGCGATGCCGGCGTGGGCAAGACGGCCATGGCCGAAGGGCTCGCCCAGCGCCTGCTCGACGACGACGTGCCCGAGGTGCTGAAGGACGCCGAGATCTTCTCGCTCGACACGAGTGCACTGCTGGCCGGCACGCGCTTCCGCGGCGACTTCGAGGAGCGGTTCAAGGCGGTCGTCAACGCGCTGGCCGCCCGCCCCCGACCGATTCTCTTCATCGACGAGATCCACTCGACGGTCGGCGCCGGGGCGACAACCGGCGGGACGATGGATCTGGCCACGATGATCAAGCCGATCCTGACCACCGGCCAGCTCCGCGTCATCGGCTCGACCACGACCGAAGAGTTCAAGCAGATCGAGAAGGATCGCGCGCTGGCGCGCCGGCTCCAGCGCATCGCGATCGAAGAGCCGTCGATCGAGGACACTGTCGGCATCCTGCGCGGCCTCAAGCAGCGCTACGAGGAGTACCACCAGCTCACCTACACCGACTCGGCGCTCGAGGCGGCCGCGCGACTCGCCGCGCGGCACCTGCGCGACTTCAGGCTGCCCGACAGCGCCATCGACGTCATCGACGAAGCCGGCGCCGTCATGCGGCTCCGGCAGGCGTCCGGTGCGGCCGCGCCGTCGCAGGCGCTCGTTCCCGTCGACGCCACGGCGGCCGACGCCACCGCGCGTCCCGCCGACGCCGACGTCGCGGAAGCTGACGCTGCACCGCCTCGTCCGGTGGTCGACGTCGCCGACATCGAAGCCGTCGTGGCCCGGATGGCGAGGATTCCGGCCAAACAGGCCACTGCTTCCGATCGCGAACGGCTGCGCACGCTCGAAGAGTCGCTCAACCGCGTCGTCTTCGGCCAGGAAGAGGCGGTGCGCCTCGTCGCCCAGGCGATCAAGCGCTCGCGCGCGGGCCTGGCGCTGCCCGACCGTCCGGCCGGCTGCTTCCTGTTTACCGGCCCGACCGGCGTCGGCAAGACGGAGCTGGCCAGGCAGCTGGCGCTGCTGCTCGGCAACGAGTTCATCCGCTTCGACATGAGCGAGTACATGGAGAAGCACGCCGTGGCACGGCTCATCGGCGCACCGCCGGGATACGTCGGCTTCGAGCAGGGCGGCCAGCTCGTCGATGCGGTCCGCAACCATCCCTACAGCGTGGTGCTGCTCGACGAGATCGAGAAGGCGCATCCCGACATCTTCAACATCCTGCTGCAGGTGATGGATCACGCCACGCTCACCGACAACAGCGGGCGCAAGGCGGACTTCCGCAACACGGTGCTGATCCTCACGTCGAACGCCGGCTCGCGCGAGATGAGCACGCGGTCGATCGGCTTCGTCGACGACGACAGCGAAGGCGGCAGCGAGAGCCTGCGGCGCGCGGCGGCCGGCCGGTCGAAGGCGGCCATCGAGCGGATGTTCTCGCCCGAGTTCCGCAATCGTCTCGACGCCATCGTGACGTTCGACAACCTCAGTCCTTATGTGATGGAGACGATCGTCGACAAGTTCATCCTGCAGCTCGAGTCGCAGCTGAGCGAGCGCAGGGTCGCCATCACGCTCACGCCGGCCGCCCGCACCTGGCTCGCCCGGAAGGGGTACGATCCGGTCTACGGCGCCCGCCCCCTCGCACGCGTCGTCCAGCGCGAGGTGAGGGATCGGCTGACCGACGAGATCCTCTTCGGCCGGCTCGAGCACGGCGGTACCGTCACGATCGACGAGGCCGACGACGCGCTCACGTTCGCGTTCGAACCGAGGACGGTGGACGCGTAATCTGCCGGTCCCCGACGATCGGGACGACCGGTCCGGACCGCGCCGGGATCGCCCGGTCGCAGTCTCTGTACTTTCGGTGAATGGTCGAGGGCCGGCTTCGTGCCGGCCCTCGGTGCGAATCGGCGGATATGGCAGACGAAATCAAGGTGAACGATCGCCGCTGGTGGGTGCGCGGCGAGAGCGCGCCTGCCGATGCGGAACCTCCCAGGCTCAAGCCGACCTACGTCGAGGAGCTGGAGGCCCGGCTCGCCGCGAAGGATGCCGAGCTGCAGCAGCTGCTGGCGCGGTACCGCGCGGCGACCGACGAGTTCGAACAGGCGCGCGCGCGGCTGCGGCGCGAGCTGCAGAAGGACGTCGAGCGCGGACGCCGGGCGCTGATCGGGTCGTTCCTCGAAGTCCTCGACAACCTGGACCGCGCCCTCGACGCCGGGCGTGAGCGGCTCGACGATCCGTTCGTGCAGGGCGTCGCCCTCGTGCGGCAGCAGTTTCTCTCGACGCTCGAGGGCCTTGGCGTCACGCGCATCGATCCGCTCGGCCAGCCCTTCGATCCGACGTTCCACGAAGCGGTCTCGACCGTGCCGCCGGCCGACGGTCTCGGCGAAGGCTACGTGGCCGGCGTCGTCAAGCCAGGCTACCTGATCGAAGGCGAGCTGCTGCGACCGGCGATCGTCGCCGTCGTGGGTGCCGCGGCCGGGTCGACGTCGAGCACCGGCTGACCAGTGCCGGGGTGACGCGCGGCCGTCGTCGAACCGGCGGCCGCGTCATCACCGCACGGGATTCTCTTCGAGCGCGCGACGGAACGGACCGCCAACGACCGGCGCCACGCACACGTGGTAGGCGTCGAGTGTGCCGCACGTGGCACCGGCCCGGGTGAACGCCTCGATGCGATCGGGCTCCACCACGTACACGCTCCGCGGATCCAGACGCCCGGCGGCCACATCATCGTCGAGCGACGCACAATAGCGCCGCAGGGCTTCCATCGGCACCCGTGCCACGTAGCCGCTGTTGAAGGTCATGCGCTGACGGTAGGCTTCGTAGGCCAGCGGCCTGACTTCGGACCACTCCAGCGACGACGCCGGACATTCGCCCGGACCAACCGGGTAGTACCCGGGATAGAGCACGAAGTGCCGGTAGCTGACGCCGACGCGGGCCCACGCCGGGTGCGCGAGGCGCTTCCACCCGTGCGGATAGAAGAGCGGCTCGGGACGTCGCTCGACCGCCTGAGCCGCAGCGGCGGCCACGATGAGCGCCGTCGCAACCGCCGGCTTCAGCACGTCCCGCCGCACGACAACGGCCAGCGCTCCGGTCAGCGCGAGATAGTGCAGGGGCCAGACGAACCGGCCCGACGCACGCATCGACTCGACCAGCGATCCGGCCAGGTCGTACAGGCTCCGCATCGTCAGGACGATGCGGCCTGCCACCGTGACGTGATCCGACAGCGCGAAGACGAACATCAGCATCGCCGCTATCGTCAACGGCACGACCGACGGTGCCGGCCGAAGGGTGACGCCGCGGAGCCTGGCCACCACGAGCGCTGCGACAGCGAGACCGACGCCACCGGCTCCGAGATAGCCGAAGCCTTCGTACTGCCCTTCACCCGCGGGCAGCGCCGGCAGCCAGCGTGAATAGTCGAATGGATTGATCAGCGCGAGCAGGTCGGCGGAGTACAGGCCGAAGCCGCCGCTTTCGAGCTCGGCCGAGGTCCCAAGGTAGCCGAACAGCAGGAACACACCCGCTACGAGGCTCATCGTCACCGCCCCGGCCGCCGCGGCGGCACCGACCGGCAAGAGCTGATCTACGACAAGCCGCGCGAGCAGCGCGACGGTCAGGGCGAGCACCATCGCCGCCAGGTAGGGATGCACACCGGCCGCAACAACGTTCAGCACCGCTGCATGCACAAGCGTCCCGCGGACGTTCCGGGTCCGGCGCAGGTTCAGCCAGACGAGTGCCAGCAGCAGCCAGTGCGCCGTGAGCGTGTCGTGTCCCAGACGACGGACGAGCGGCGGCGCCAGAATGAACAGGGCGGCACCGGCCAGCTGCGCGACGGGCCGCGCGCCCAGCGCTTCCATGATGCGTGCGCCGTACCAGCCCTGAAGCGTGAAGCTCAGCGCAAGCCAGGCGCCAATGAACTGGAAGTCTGCCGGCAGCACGCCCGAGAACGGCCTGAGCAGAACCGCCACCCATGGATTCGAGTCGGTAAATCCGATCGTCGTGCCGACCGGGTAGAGCAGACTCCCGATCGCTCCGAGCGGCAGGCGCCAGTCCTCGTTGCGGAAGAAGAGCCAGCCGAGCAGGTGCTGCGCGTGGTCGCCGATGATCCAGTCCAGGTTCGACGGATCGAGGGCGCGCAGGCCGCCGAGCTGCACGAACCAGGCGAAGCCGAGCAGCGCGGCTGCCAGTGGCGCGACGGGGAACGCCGTCCGCGGAAGCGTCTCGTGAATCGCTCGTGTCGGGGAGCCGCTCATGCCGGTGCCGTTGCCCAACAGCCGCGCCTGGCGCTATACGCGTCGTGCGAGCGCCAGCAGCGAGAGGCCGAACGACGGCGGGCGCTTCTCCTCGAGCCTCAGCAGCGGCATCATCAGCCGGAAGACGGCGAGCTGATCCTTCGGGAGCACCTTGCGTTTCAGCACCCGCGAGCTCAGCCACCAGCCGAAGACGGCCACGCGGTTGACGAAGCGCAGGTCGTCCACCGCGAACCCGCTGCGCTCGAGCAGCTCGCGCAGCGGCTCCTTCTCGTACCGGCGGAAGTGGCTCAGGTGGATGTCGAGCGTGCCGTAAAGCGCCCGCAGCGCCGGCACGAGCAGCACGAGCCGTCCGCCTTCCGGCAGCACCGCTGCGCAGTCCCGCAGCGTGGCGGCGTCGTCCTCGATGTGCTCGAGCACGTTGAGACAGACGATGGTGTCGATGCGCTCGGCGCGCAGGTCGGCGCGATCGGCTTCCGTGAGTGGAAAGCGGAACGACGCGAACCGCACGTTCGGACGCCCGCCAAAGCGCGATCGCAGGATGTCGACGTAGTACGGATCGATGTCGGAGGCAATCACCCGTTCGCGATCGGCGAAGTAGCGGGTCTGGTTGCCGATGCCCGACCCGATCTCGAGGATCCGCCGGCCGAGGTAGGGGTCGAAGCGGTCGTGCAGCCAGCGGTTGTACGCCTCGAGACCGGCCATCCGGCGCAGGGTCTCGGCCCCGATGTCATCGGCCGGCCGATCCGGCGCGACCGCAGCCGGCTCGGTCGTCATTCCGGCCTCCAGCGGGCGTACTTCAGGATCGTCCACACGGCCTGGAACGCATCCTTCAGGCCGATCTTCTTGCCCTCGGCATACGTGCGGCCGTTGTACGAGATGGGCACCTCGTAAATCCGCACCCCGAGCCGGCCGACCTTGCAGGTGATTTCCGGCTCGACGCCGAACCGCGCCGACTGCAGATCGAGGCGCTCGGCAACCTCGCGCTTCATGACCTTGTAGCAGGTCTCCATGTCGGTGAGGTTCAGGTCGGTGAATGCGTTCGACAGCAGCGTGAGCAGCCTGTTTCCCACCGAATGCCAGAAGTACAGCACCCGGTGACCGCGCGGGTTGCCGAGAAAGCGCGATCCGTAGACGACATCGGCACGGCCGTCGAGAATCGGCCCCAGCAGGATCGGGTACTCGGACGGGTCGTACTCGAGGTCGGCATCCTGAATCAGCAGGATGTCGCCCGTCGCCTCGCGGAAACCGCGCGCGATTGCCGCGCCCTTGCCACGGTTCGCAGGCTGGAGCAGGACGCGAACGCCGTCGCGTCCGTCGTATTCGGCGAGGATTTCCCGCGTCGCGTCGCGCGAGCCGTCGTCGACCACCCGGACTTCCCAGTCATCGACCAGTGACGGCAGGACAGCGCACAGCGCCATG
>QGVF01000001.1 GCA_003242705.1 Acidobacteriota bacterium | reverse complement strand
CCTCCCGCGTCAGCGCGTGTCGACCTCGATATCCCGCTGAGGGTCGTGGTCACGATGAGGGCCCGGCCGTCTCCTGCGACCGTCCGTATTGCCCCGCGCCCCCCGCCGGGGGGCACGCCGGACTCAGTCCGGACCCTGCCGCTGACCGCCGACGCCCGCAGTTCGTAGCCGGCGCCGGCCGGCACCGCCAGCCGCACATTGCCCGAGTGCGACGTGAGCTCTTACCGTCCGGGGCGATGGGGCCCTGAGACTGATATCGAAACGTCGCCCGACCGTGCGTCGCCTGCCGACCAGCCGTCGGGCAAGCCGGGTGACCAGGCTGCCGGGCTCAGACGGGGCGCCTGCGTGTGGCGTTGCCTTGCGACGCGGACCACCGGAGGCGGGCGAAGTCGACGACGCGCCCGCGCCGAACCGTCACGCCTTCGGCCGCGAGCAGGGCGGCCTTGAAGGCGACGCCGGATCCGTAGCCGCCGATTGCGCCGCCGGCGCCGATCACGCGGTGATAGGGGAGTCCCGGAATGGCCCCCTCGGCCATCAGGCGTCCGACGGCGCGCGCGGCGCCGGGACGGCCCGCAAGCCGTGCGACGTCGCCGTACGTGCAGACGCGGCCTCGCGGAATCTGTCGGACGATTCTGTGGACGGCGTCGCGGAAGGTGCCGTCGGCGGCTCGACGCCTGGCGACCGTCATTGACGAGTGAACCTCGATGGGCCGTGCCGGACGGCCGGACTGTCCCGTTCGTGGAAACCGACGTTGCGGTGCCCCGACACCGCCATCGCCCCGCCCATGCCCGGCGCGTGTCAGCGGCGCCGGATCAGGAAGCAGAGCGCCGCGAGCAGGACGTTGTGGACTGCACAGCCGACTGTGTACCAGCGCGGTGCGAGGTCGGCGGCCAGCCAGCCCGGCCGATGCGCGATGTCGAGCAGGGCGTGCGCGAGCAGCGCGGTGCAGGCGACCAGCAGGCCCTCGCGCGGATCGCGCTGCATGACGAAGCCGGCGATGCCCACGAAGATCGCGCCGAGCGCAATGTCGAGATGCGCCAGCGGCGCTGCCGTTGCGACGGCCAGACCGATCGGGACTGCGCCGACGGCGGCCAGCAGCACGCCCGCCCACTGCATCAGGCGCAGCTCGCCGATGAGCCGCTCCGCTTCGTCGATTTCGAGACGGACAAGCCGCCAGGCGAGCATCGCCACGACCGCGGCCGAGAGCACCGCCGCCGTCAACAGGACGCGGGCCGTATCGTTCACTGCGCCACTATATACTTGGCCCCGATGCGGGCCGTCGATCTGATCCGCCGGAAGCGCGACGGACACGCACTCGATCCGGCCGACATCCGCCGGTTCGTGGCCGGCGTCGTCGACGGATCCTGGCCCGACTACCAGATTGCCGCTCTGCTCATGGCCATCGTGCTGCGCGGGATGACGGCTGCCGAGGCTGCCGCGCTCACCGAGGCGATGGTGCAGTCCGGCACGCGCCTCGACCTGTCACGCTTCGGCCGGGCCGTGGTCGACAAACACTCGACCGGCGGCGTAGGCGACAAGGTGTCGCTGGTCCTCGCACCGCTGGCCGCTGCCTGCGGCGTCGTCGTGCCGATGATGTCGGGGCGCGGGCTGGGCCACACGGGCGGCACCCTCGACAAGCTCGAGTCGATTCCCGGCTTCCGCACGCGCCTCGATCCCGACGAAATCCACCGGACGCTCGACCGCATCGGATGCGTGATGATCGGGCAGACCGACGAAGTGGCGCCGGCCGATCGCCGCCTGTATGCCCTGCGTGACGTGACGGCGACGGTCGAAAGCGTCCCGCTGATTGCTTCGTCAATCCTGAGCAAGAAGATCGCGGAAGGGATCGCCGGCCTCGTGCTCGATGTGAAGGTCGGCTCGGGCGCGTTCATGCCGGATGACGAAAGCGCGCGGGAGCTGGCGCAGGCACTGCTGGACATTGCCCGTCTCCACGCGATGCGCTGCGAGGCCGTGCTGTCGTCGATGCACACGCCTCTGGGGCGCGCCGTCGGCAACGCGGTTGAGGTCATCGAGGCGATTGAGACCCTGAAGGGGCGCGGTCCGGCCGATACGACGGCACTGTGCCTCGACCTGACGGCGCGGATGCTCGTGCTTGCGGGCGTTGCTGACGACGGCCCGCGGGCACTCGAGCGTGCGCAGGTCGCGCTCGAGCGCGGCGACGGGCTCGAACGATTCAGGCAGATCATCGAGGCGCAGGGGGGTGATCCGCTCGTGGTCGACGACTACGGCCGCCTGCCGGCGGCGCCGCATCAGCGTACGGTCGAGGCCTCGGCATCGGGGTGGGTGACGATTGATGCCGGAGCGGTCGGGCACGCCGCGGTGGTGCTCGGCGCCGGCCGCGACCGGGCCGATCAGGCCGTCGATCCGTCTGCAGGCATCGAGATCCTCCTCACGGAAGGGAGCGAAGTGCGGGCAGGCGAGGCCGTGCTCATCGTGTCTGGCGCCGACCCTGGTCGGGTCGATGCGGCGCACGCCGCACTGCAGCGCGCCGTGACTGTCGGCGACGCACCGCCGCCGCGCCGGCCGCTCATCCGCCAGGTGCTGGCGGGAGTTTCGGCGTGACCACCACATCTGTGGCGCTCGGCTTCGAGGCCGTCGAGCGGGCGGTGAGGGTCCTGCGTGAGCGCCTCGGGTCGATTCCGCCGACGGCGGTGGTGCTGGGATCAGGGCTCGGTGGATTTACCGATCGGCTCGCGTCCGCCGTCACGCTCTCCTGCCGCGAGGTTCCCGGCTGGCCGGTGCCGGCCGTTATCGGCCACGCAGGCCGCATCGTCTCCGGTACGTGCGCTGGACGCCAGGTCCTGGTGCTGGCCGGGCGCGTGCACCTGTACGAGGGACGCTCGGCAGCGGAAGTGGCGTTTGCGGTCCGCGTGCTCGGCCGTGCCGGCGTCAGGTCCCTCGTGTTGACGAACGCTGCCGGCGGCATCAACCCGTCGTTCGCCCCGGGCACGCTCATGGTGATCGACGATCACCTCAACTGCACGGGCACCAACCCGCTCGTCGGCCCGAACGACACCCGCTTCGGCCCGCGGTTCCCGGACATGACCGAGGTCTACTCGCGCCGGCTGCGCGCAATTGCCGACGAGGCGGCGCGGGACGCGGGGGTGCCAGTGACACACGGGGTCTATGCCGGGGTTCTCGGGCCCAGCTACGAAACGCCGGCAGAGATTCGCGCGCTTCGGACGTGCGGCGCCGACGCCGTGGGCATGTCGACCGTGACCGAGGCGATCGTGGCGCGGCACATGGGGATGGAGGTGCTCGGCCTGTCGTGCATCTCGAATCCTGCCGCCGGCCTGAACACCGAGCCGCTTTCGGAAGCCGACGTACTGGCGGCGGCCGCCGCAGCGGAAGGGGCGTTCACACGCCTGCTGGAGGCAATCCTTGTCCGTCTCTGAACGCCTGATTGCCGCGGCCGTCGAGGCGCGGACGCGGGCGGTGGCGCCGTACTCGTCGTTTGCCGTCGGCGCCGCGGTCGAGAGCGTCGACGGCGCGATCGTTACCGGCTGCAACATCGAGAACGCGTCCTACGGCCTGACGATCTGCGCCGAACGCGTGGCCCTCTTCAAGGCCGTCTCGGAAGGCATCCGCCGGTTCGCCCACCTCGTAGTTGCGGCTGACACCGCGGAACCGACGCCGCCGTGCGGCGCCTGCCGACAGGTGATCTGGGAGCTCTGTGGCGACATTCCCGTCACGCTGGTCACGCTCGACGGCAGGCGCACGACCCACACCGCACGCGCGCTGCTGCCGCATCCCTTCGGCCTTCGGGGCGGCACCTCGCGGTGAATCCGCTGCTCGTCCGGCCTTCGGATGCGCCAGGCCGGTCGGCTATGATGCCTGTGCATGCTTCCGACGATTGAGTGGCAGTCAGACGGTGTCGTGATGGTCGACCAGCGCAAGCTGCCGGCCAGAGAGGTGTACGTCCGGTGCCGCACGGCACCCGAAGTGGCGCGCGCCATCAAGACGATGGTGATCCGAGGTGCGCCGGCGATCGGGGTCGCCGCGGCCATGGGCATTGCGCTGGGGATGCAGCGGTCGAAGGCGAAGGGTACGCGCGCGTACACCGTCGAGTTCAATCGCATCTGCGACCTGATGGCTGCGACGCGCCCGACCGCTGTCAACCTCTTCTGGGCCATCGAGCGGATGAAGCGCGCGCTGGCCGAGGGGGTCCAGGCGGGCGAGTCGGTTGACGAGCTGACCGCTCGGCTCGTCGCGGAGGCGCAGCGGATCCACGACGAGGACGTCGCCAACTGCCGCGCGCTCGGCGCGCACGGCGCGGTCGTCGTCCCCGACGGGGCACGCATCCTCACGCACTGCAACGCGGGCGCCCTGGCGACGGCCGGCTACGGGACCGCGCTCGGCGTCATTCGCGCTGCCGCCGAGCGGGGCAAGGTCGCGCAGGTCTACGCCGACGAGACGCGTCCCTTCCTGCAGGGAGCGCGACTGACGGCCTGGGAGCTCGTCCGCGACGAGATTCCGACGACCGTCATCACGGAAAGCATGGCCGGGCCGCTCATGCGACAGCAGGGCATCGACTTCATCGTGGTCGGTGCGGATCGGATTGCCGCCAATGGCGACGTGGCCAACAAGGTCGGTACCTACACCGTCGCCGTCCTGGCGCGCGAGCATGGCATCCCGTTCTACGTGGCCGCGCCGCTGTCGACGATCGACCTCGGAACACCCGACGGCAGTCACATTCCGATCGAGCAGCGCGACGCGCGCGAGGTGTCGCACCTGGGCAGCGTGCAGCTGGCGCCAGACGGTGCGGGTATCTGGAACCCGGCATTCGACGTAACGCCGGCGGCGCTCGTCACCGGCATCATCACTGAGCGCGGTATCGCCCGGGCGCCGTACACCGATTCACTGCGACAGCTCTTCGAAGGCGCTCCTGCGCTGGCCTGACGCGCGTCATGAACGTGCTGGGCATCGAGACCTCGTGTGACGAGACGGCCGCCGCCGTCGTGGCGACGACCGGCGATGCCCGTCGTCCGTGGCGCGTGCTCTCGAACGTGGTGGCGTCGCAGGCCGACATCCACCGCGAGTGGGGCGGTGTCGTGCCGGAGGTGGCCTCGCGTCAGCACCTGCGCGACATCTGCGGCGTGGTCGATCGCGCGCTGACCGACGCCGGCACGCCGTGGGGAGCCATCGATGCGCTGGCGGTGACGCAGGGGCCCGGGCTGGTCGGCGCGCTGCTCGTCGGCGTCGCATTCGCCAAGGCGGCGGCGGCTGTGCTCGATCGGCCGATCGTGGCGGTCCATCACCTGGCCGGTCACATCGAGTCGATCTTCCTCGAGCACGGCGAGATTCCGCTGCCGGCCGCCATTCTCGTCGTCTCGGGCGGACACACCAGTCTCTACGTGGTGCCCGAGCCCGGCATCTACCACCTGATCGGCCGGACGCGCGACGACGCGGCGGGCGAGGCGTACGACAAGGTCGCACGGGTACTGGGGCTCGGTTACCCCGGTGGGCCGGTCATCGATCGCGTGGCGCAGGAAGGCAACGACGCGGCGGTCGATCTGCCGTTGCCCCGCTTTACCGGCGCCGATCGCAATCCCGCGCCGGCCGATCTGCGGACCATGCTCGATGGCCGCCGGCTGCCGACGGTCGACTTCAGCTTTTCGGGCCTCAAGTCGGCGGTGCTGCGCCACGTGCAGCAGCGCGGCCGTCTGCTGGGAATTCAGGGCGATGCGTCGGAGGGCGGCGTCCCGCTCGATCGCGCCGAGGTGGCCGACATCGCGGCAAGCTTCCAGCGCGTTGTCGTCGAGTCGCTGCTCGATCGCACGTTCGACGCCGCTCAGCGGATCGGGGCCCGCAGCATCGGCATTGCCGGCGGCGTCTCGGCCAACAGCCGGCTCCGGCGCGATGCGCTCGCGCGCGGCGCCCGCGCAGGGCTGCCCGTGTTCGTGCCGCCGCTGTCGCTGTCGACCGACAACGCGGCGATGATTGCCGCGGCCGGGCTGCGGCGACTGGAGCGCGGCGAGCGGTCGAGCCTCGATTTCAACGCACAGGCTTCGCTGTCCATTCAGCCGGGTGAATCGACGCCCGCGTGACCGCCGCGAACTGCCGGGGCGGCTTCGTCGTATAAGCTGAAGCCCTCGCTCCGGTATGAACGCAGCAGTCGCGCTCGAACAGGTGATCGTGGACTACGGCCGGCGCCGTGTGCTCCATGGTCTCTCGTGTACGCTGCCGCGCGGCGCCGTGGGCCTGCTCGGGCCGAACGGGGCGGGCAAGAGCACCCTCCTCAAGACATTGCTCGGCTTCATCGCACCGACAGGCGGACGCCTCCGGGTCCTCGGGCTCGACGTGGCCCGGAGTCCGGTCGAAGTGCGGGCGCGCATCGGCTACATGCCGGAAAACGACGGCCACGTCCCGGGCATGACGGCGGTCGGCTTCGTGGCCTTCTGCGGGGAGCTGGCCGGGCTGCCGCCGTCGGATGCGACGCAGCGGGCCCACGAGGTGCTCCATTACGTGGGACTCGGCGAAGCACGATATCGACCGGTCGAGACCTACTCGACCGGCATGCGCCAGCGGATCAAGCTGGCGCAGGCGCTCGTCCACGATCCGGACCTGCTGTTTCTCGACGAGCCGACCAACGGCATGGACCCGCGCGGCCGCGACGAGATGCTCGATCTGATCCGCGATCTCGCCCACAACAAGGGCGTCAACGTCATCGTCTCGTCGCACCTGCTGCCCGACGTCGAATACACCTGCGATCACGTCGTCGTGCTCGATCGCGGACGGATTGCCGCGGCCGGCTCGATCGACGAGCTCAAGGGACCGGCCGGGCGCATCTTCGAGGTACGGGTGAAGGGGGATGCGGCGGCGTTTGCCGCGCGTCTGGCCGCCGCGGGGATGCAGTGCCAGGAGAGCGGCGACGACCTGATGCGCGTCTTCGTTCCCGGGAGCGTCGACGACATGCCCGATCAGCAGCGGATCTGTCGCGTCGCGCTCGACGCCGGCGTGCAGGTCCGGCACCTGCGCAGCAGCCTGCCCACGCTCGAAGACGTCTTCGCGCGCGCGATCGGAGAGTCATGAGCCTGGTTCACGATCAGAGCTACCGGCGATACACAGGGGCCCGCCGTCCGATCGGGCGGGCCTGGATCGTGATCCTGCGGACGACGCTCGGCGCGCTGTTCGCGCGGCGGCCACTGATCGGCTTGCTGCTGCTCTCGTGGGTGCCGTTTCTCGTCCGTACCGTGCAGATCTACGTCGTCGAGAGCTATCCGCAGGCCGTCGAGGTGCTGGCGGTTTCGCCGCGGACCTTCCGCGACTTCATCGACTTCCAGGGACTGTTCGCCTTCTTCGTCACGATTTACGCCGGTTCGGGCCTGATCGCCGGCGACCGCCGCGTAAACGCGCTCCAGATTTACCTGTCGAAGCCGCTGCTGCGCACCGAGTACATCGCGGGGAAGCTCGGGGCGCTCATGGTGTGCCTGGCGCTGGTCACGCTCGTGCCGGCCGTGATGCTGCTCATCATGCAGGTGCTGATGGCCGGCAATCTCGCACTGCACCGAGCGGCGCCTGGACTCCTGCCGGCCGTGCTGCTCGCGTCGATGCTGCGGATCGTCGTCCCCGCGATGGTCATGGTGGCGTTGTCGTCGCTGTCGACCAGCAGCCGGTACGTGGCCGTCATGTACGCCGGGCTGCTGTTCGTGTCGGAGGCGCTCTACGGCGTCGTGGCGCGTGCGACCGGATCGACGCGCGTGGCCTGGCTGTCGCTCCCGCGCAACCTCGACGTGGTTACCGACGCGATCTTCAGGCTGCCGTCGCAGCATGACGCCCCGGTCGTGCTTTCCGCGCTCGTGCTGATCGCGTTCGTCGTGGCGTCGATCGTCGTGCTCGAGCGGCGTGTCCGCGGCGTGGAGGTCGTGGCATGACGCCGGTGATCTCGGCCGCGCACGTCTCGAAGTGGTACGGCCAGGTCATCGGCCTCAACGACGTGTCGGTCACGGTCCAGCCGGGCATCACCGGTCTGCTCGGTCCGAACGGGGCAGGGAAGAGCACCTTCATGAAACTCGTGACCGGCCAGCTCCAGCCGGACAAGGGCTCGCTGCGGATCTTCGGCGAGCCGGTGTGGCGCAATCCGGGCATCTACCACCGCATCGGTTTCTGCCCCGAGCAGGACGCATTCTACGAGCGGATGACCGGCCGCGAGTGGGTGACGGCGCTGGCGCGGCTCGGCGGGATGGACGAGCGCCGGGCCCGGGATGCGGCGGCCGAGGCGATCGCCCGCGTCGATCTCGAGGAGGTTGCCGATCGCCGCATCGGCGGCTACAGCAAGGGCATGCGGCAGCGCATCAAGCTCGCACAGGCCATCGTTCACGACCCCGAGCTGCTGATCCTCGACGAGCCGCTGTCCGGCATGGATCCGCTGGGCCGGCGACGGGCGATCCGCATGATCCGCGAGTGGGGCCGGCAGGGGCGCAGCATCCTCGTGTCGAGCCATATCCTGCACGAGATCGAGTCGATGACGGCCAACGTCCTGCTCATCAGCAGCGGGCGCATCCTGGCCGAGGGCGACGTCCATCGCATCCGCGACCTGATCGACGAACATCCGCACACGGTCTACATCAGGGCGGCCGATCCGCGAGGCCTCGGCCGCGAGTTCCTGGCGCATCCCGGCGTCATCAGTCTGCGCTTCGAGCCCAACGCGCTCGTCGTCGAGACGGCGGCGCCCGACGCGTTCTACGAGCGGCTGACCGAGCTGGCGGCAAGCGGGGCGTGCGGCCCGATCGAGGAACTGACGTCGCCCGACGACAACCTGCAGGCCGTGTTCAAGTACCTGGTGAGGAGCTGACGTGGAGCAGGCGACGCCGCGTCCGGGTGCCGGTCCCGCCGGGACGGGCGTGCTTGCCGCGTCGATGCGGGTCTTCGATCTGTCGCTCGGGCGCATGCTCTGGTCACGGCGCACGATCTTCACCGCGCTGGTCGCCGGACTGCCCGTGGTCGTGGCGCTCGTGCTGCGGACGCTCCTGGCTTTCGAGGTCCCCGTCATGCAGGGCGGCGTGACGGGGCCGGTCGTCTTCGGCCTGATGTTCTGGGGATTCGTCGTCCGCTTCGCGATTCCCGTCCTGGCCGTCTTCTACGGGACGGCGCTCATTGCCGACGAGGTCGAGGACCGCACCATCACGTACCTGTTCACGCGGCCGATTCCGCGGGCGTCGGTCGTGCTCGGCAAGTACCTCGCGTACCTCGTCTGCGCCACGTCGGTGCTGCTGCCGGCGGTCGTGCTGACGTGGCTGCTCCTGGCGCCGATTGATGGCGCGCTGGCAGCGTCGTTTCCGGATTTGGGCGTCGACCTGGTGATTGTCGTCGTGGGGTTCGTCGCCTACGGCGCGCTGTTTGCAGCGGTCGGCACGATCTTCGATCGGCCGCTGCTGTTCGGTCTGCTGTTCGTGTTCGGCTGGGAGAATCTGGCGCTGGCGCTGCCGGGCCAGCTGCGGCGTGCGTCGGTCGCGCACTACCTGCAGGGGCTGGTGCCGCACGCCATGCCGGCCGACACGCCACTCGACGTGCTGCAGCGGGCCATGACCGGGGCGCCCGGGGTCTTGGAGTGCGCCCTCGGCCTCGGTCTCGTGACCGTCGTCGGCCTGTTGATCGCCGCACGCGTCGTTTCAAATCGGGAATACGTGCTCGAGCACTGAGCGGCGACGTGAAAATCGGGGAAGCGCCCGAACCAATCGGGGGCCGACCCGTATCATGGTCTGAGGTAACGCACATGGCGCCGAACACCCGCAGGTTCCTCTTCGGTTCCGCCCTCGTGGTCGCCGCCGGCCTCTGTACGGGGCTGGTCGCGTACTACAGCGGCGTCCTGCCGTCACGTCAGGTCGTCCGGGGCGAGCTGGCTTTCATCCCCGCCGACGTGGCGGCCGTGGCCTATGCCGATGTCCGGCAGATCATGGACTCCGAGTTCCGGCAGCGGCTGCGGAGCGCCCTGCCGGCTGCCGGCAGTGAGAAAGACCGCATGCTGGAGGCGACCGGCATCGACATCGAGCGCGACATCGACGCGGTAGTTGCCGGGCTGCAGGGCGACGGGACGCCGGGCGGCATCGCGATCCTGCGGGGGCGCTTCGACCGCAGCCGGATTGAAGCGGCCGCTCTGCAGCATGGCGCCGTCGAGGAGCAGTACGGCGGCTACGCCATGCTGGTCGGTCGCCCGCACACGTTCGACGACGGGACGAGCTCGCACCGGCTGGCGCCGTCGGTGGCATTCCTCGGCGACGGGCTGCTGGGCCTCGGTGATGCCGACGAGCTCCGCCGGGCCATCGATGTTTCGGTGAGCGGCGAGAGCCTGTCGGCGGCTCCCGACATGATGCGGCTGATCGACGACGTCAGCGGCACGGGCGATGCATGGTTCGTGGCGCGCGTCGCCCGGATGACGCGCCAGCCCGGCCTGCCCGAGCAGGTGCAGAATCAGCTGGCCGGCGTCGAATGGCTGGCGGCGTCGGCGAACATCGACCGGTCGGTGCGCGGCCGGGTGCGCGCCGAGGCGCGCGACGACCGGAGCGCCGAGGACCTTCGCGCCGTGGTCAACGGTGCCGTTGCCGCCGCCCGCCTGTTCGCCGGTCAGGACCAGCGCGTGACGGCCGCTCTCAACTCCCTGCAGGCCAGTGGCAGCGGGCGCCAGGTCGAGCTGGCCTTCGAACTGCCGCCCTCGCTGCTCGAGCTGCTCGAGGCCCGGGCTGCGGCTGCGATGTCGCCCGGGCCTGCGGCGGGACACTAGGTATCGGCCGGCGGTCCGGCCGGCAGTAAGATGTCCGGATGCAGGACCTCATCCGACAGCTGCTGGCGGAGCTCGGCGAGGACCCGGGACGCGAGGGGCTTCGTCAGACGCCGCGCCGGGTCGAGCAGTCGCTCCGTGCCCTGACGAGCGGCTACCAGGCCGACATCGACGCCATCATCAACGACGCGCTCTTCACCGTCGAGTACAGCGAGATGGTGATTGTGCGCGACATCGACTTCTACAGCCTCTGCGAGCACCATCTGCTGCCGTTCTTCGGCAAGTGCCACGTCGCCTACATTCCCGACGGCAAGGTCATCGGCCTCAGCAAGATTCCGCGGATCGTCGACATGTTCGCGCGGCGGCTCCAGGTCCAGGAGCGGCTCACGCTCGAGATTGCCGAGACGATTCGTGATCGCATCAAGCCGCTCGGGGTGGCGGTCGTGATGGAGGCCACGCACCTCTGCATGGCCATGCGCGGCGTCGAGAAGCAGAACTCGGTCACCGCCACCAGCGCGATGCTCGGCGTCTTCCGCGAAGATGCCCGGACACGCCACGAGTTCTTCGAGCTCATCCACCGGCGACAGCCGGCGCCGCCGTCGATGCCCGTGCACATGGCCGCCTCGGCCTGCGACGAGTCCTGATCGCTCCGGTATACTCGTCGGGGCATGCGGCTGGCGACGCTGTTCTTCGTTCTTTTCGTGTGCGCCGCTGCGCAGCTGCCCGCGCAGATTCCGCCGCTGCCGGCGGCCGGCAGCCGGCTGTTCACCGAGAGCAGCTGTGCGGCGGAGCTGGGAGAAGGCATCCGCACCCGGCGGACGTACTGCGACGTCATCATCACCGACGACGCGCGCGCGAGCATCACGATGAGGCTGCCGGCCCGGCAGGGGGCGGCGACGCTCTATTTCGACCTGCACAACCGCTTCGACCTGCCCGCGGACGACGATGAAGCCGGCGTCTCGTACGTGCGCCACCTTGCCCTGGTGCGCGTCGTCGATGGGGCGGGTGAAACGATCGGCCGCGCCGGGGTTGTCCGCGAGTTCCGGACGCTCGGCGATCTGTTCGACCGTCTCGGCGGCGGAGGCCGGCCCGCCGGACTGAAGGGCGTGGCCCCGGGGCCGCCCGACGCGATTCGCATCTCGGTGCCGGCCGGACCGACGACGATCGGCATCGTCGGCGAGAGTGTGAGCGTCCGCTATCCGGACGGGCGCGACGAGCGGTTCGACGCGCCCGGGCGTCCGGTCGCGATCGCGAGCAACATCCGGCTCGAATATCGCCCGCGCTGAGGCGGGGCGGTGCCTCAGTGCACCGTGCGCGTCCGATTCGTAAGGTAGTCCTGCAGCACGTACTGCCCCAGGTTGTAGGGCGTCGTGAAGTAGGCCTTGCCGCGGCAGATGCGGGCGACGCGGCGCACGAACGCGACCAGGTCGTAGTCGCGCGCGAGCATGAACGTGTTGATCATGATGCCGGCCCGCCGGCAGGCGGCCACCTCGGCAAACGTCTCGCGCAGCACGAAAGGATCGAGGCCGAAGGCGTTGCGGTAGATCAGGCCGTCGGGGCGCGTGACCGCCGACGGCTTGCCGTCGGTGATCATGATGATCTGCCGCATGTCCTTCCGCTCGCGCTCGAGGATGCGGCGCGCGAGCCGCAGGCCCTCGCGCGTGTTCGTGTAGTACGGCCCCACCCGCACGCGCCCGAGCCGCGCCAGCGGGACCTCTTCGGCCGAATCGTGGAAGAGGACCGCGTGCAGGGAGTCTCCCGGATACTGATGGCGGATCAGTCCGGCCAGCGCCAGGGCGACCCGCTTGGCCGGCGTGAAGCGGTCCTCGCCGTAGAGCACCATGCTGTGGCTGCAGTCGAGCAGCAGCACGGTCGCGCAGGAACTCTGGTAGTCGCCCTGCGCGATCATCAGGTCTTCGAGCTGCACGTCGATGCGATCGGTCGGCTCGCCCGAGGCGGCCTGGCGCCTGACGGCATTGAGCACGGTTGCCGACGCGTCCAGGTTGAGCGTGTCGCCGAATTCGTACGGGCGCGGCGCGTTGGAGGCTTCGACACCCGGTGCGAGCTCCCGCGTATCGTGGCGGCCGACGCTGCTCCGGCCCATCGATCCGAGCAGGTCACGCAGGGCGCGGTAGCCGAGAAAGTCGAGGGCCTTGTCGGTGACCTCGAAGCGCGCGTGTGCCATGGCCTCGCCGGTGCCGCCCGACGGGGCGCCCTCGGGCGCGCCCGTGACGCTCACGTAGCCTTCGCTGGTCAGCTTCTCGATGATGCGCTGGACGAGCTCCTCGAGCTGTGCCTGCTGCTGATCGGCCGACAGCTCAGGGCTCGTCAGCCGGGAGAGCATCTCGTCCGACAGGGTGCCGCCGTTGAGCAGCGCATCGAGAATCGCGTCGTGCAGCGCCTGGAGCGCACGATCGGCGTCGTTCTGCGGATCCCACGGGTTGTCGAAGCCGCTCGAGAGCAGCAGGCCCGAGAGCTGCGAGACCAGCTGGTGCAGGTCGATCTGATCGGCGAGGTCGGCGATGAAGCGGGTGTAGCGGTACTTCATGACACACCGCCTAGTTGTAGTACTTCTTCCGTCCCTTCGGCGGCAGATCGTCGTCGTCGAAGTCGGCGAGTGAGTCGAACGACGCCCCGGCGGCGACCGGACGCCGGCCGCCCGACCCGGACATGCGCCCTTCCTCGCTGCGGCTGATGCGCTTGAGCGCGCAGAGCCCCTCGAGCAGGAAGTCGACGGCCGCCGCGCGCGCCGCGCTCGTGGCCGAAGGCGCGACGCCGATGGCCTCTGCCGCGTCGAGCAGACCCGGCACCTCGGCTGCCAGCTCGAGCAGCGCGTCGGCCGACGTCGTATCCGACAGGCTCAGCTCGCCGCCGCCGTTGAACCAGTCGACGATGGCCTGCGTGTCGATGGTCAGCGCGACGCCGTCGAAGACCGTCGCGATCGCCTGGCGGACCAGCTCGCGCGCGACCGTCTCGGCGCCCTTGAGCTCCCCCTCGTACTCGAGCTCGATTTTGCCGGTGACGGCCGGCAGTGCCGCGTAGATGTCGCCGACGCGCGGCACGATCTCGGCTTCGCCGTGCAGCAGGGCCCGACGCTCGGCGTTCGACACGACGTTCTCGAGCGTCGTGATCGGCAGACGCTGACTGACGCCGGATCGGCGATCGACGTGCTGATCGCCGCGGGCGTGGAAGGCCAGCTGCTCGACGACTTCGCGCACGAACGTGGGAACCGACACGGGCAGACCCGCGTCACGATCGGTCCAGGCCTCCTGCGCCGTGATGGCCATGGCTTCGTGGCGCGTGCGCGGATAATGCGTGCGGATCTCGGAACCGATGCGGTCCTTGAGCGGCGTGATGATCTTGCCGCGGGCCGTGTAGTCCTCGGGATTGGCGCTGAAGACGAGCAGGACGTCGAGCGCGAGCCGGACCGGATAGCCCTTAATCTGCACGTCGCCTTCCTGGAGGATGTTGAACAGGCCGACCTGCACCTTGCTCGCCAGGTCGGGCAGCTCGTTGACGGCGAAGATGCCGCGGTTGGCACGGGGCAGCAGGCCGTAGTGCATGGTCAGCTCGTCGCCGAGCTCGCGGCCGGCCCGGGCGGCCTTGATGGGATCGACGTCGCCGATCAGGTCGGCAATGGTGACGTCGGGGGTCGCCAGCTTCTCGACGTAGCGCGCCTCACGCGGCAGCCAGTCGATCGCCAGATCGCCGCCTTCTTCGGCCACGCGCCGCCGGCAGTCGGCGCAGAGCGGACGGAGCGGATCGTCGTGCAGCTCGCAGCCGGCGACGACCGGAATTTCCGAATCGAGCAGCGACGTCAGCGAGCGCAGCAGCCGCGTCTTCGCCTGGCCCCGCAGGCCCAGCAGGATGAAGTTGTGGCGCGAGAGCAGCGCATTGACGACCTGCGGGACGACCGTGTCGTCGTAGCCGACGATCCCGGGAAAGAGCGGACGGCCTGAGCGGAGCGCCGCAATCAGGTTGCGGCGGATTTCGTCCTTGACCGAGTCGGAACGCGGGAAGCGGCCGGCGGCCACCTCCTCGCGCAGGGCACCAAGAGTGCGGGGGTGGGCCATAGGACAATACTACGCCATGCCTTCGGCTCTCCTCTCGCTCGATGCCGCGGTGGTCATCGCGCACCGCGGCGGATCCGGGTTGCGGCCCGAAAACACGATGGCCGCCTTCGAGCATGCGGTGGCACTCGGCGTCGATGGCCTCGAGTGCGACGTGCACCTGTCGAGGGACGGCCAGCCGGTCGTCATTCACGACGCGACGCTCGATCGCACGACGGATGCCACCGGCCCCGTCGCGGCCCTGACAGCGCCTGAGCTCGCGCGCGTCGATGCGGGCTGCCGGTTCGTCGACGCGGACGGACGCACGCCGTTTGCCGGTTGCGGCATCGGCGTGCCGACGCTGGCTTCCGTCCTCGAGCGGTTCCGTGACATGCCCGTGACGGTCGAAATCAAGGGCGAGGATCCGGCCGTGGTCCCGGCCGTGCTCGACGTCATCGTCCGGCACGGTGGACGCGGACGGGTGGTGGTGGGCGGCTTCAGCGCGGCCGTCCTGCAGGCCGTCCGCGCACTGGCGCCGGACCTGGCGACGTCGGCATCGGTGCCCGAAGTGAAGCGGGCGCTGCGGCGGGCCTGGTTCGGCCTGACGCCGCGGTCGGACGGGTATCGGCTGTTCCAGGTGCCGATTCGCTACGAAGGGCGTCAGGTGCTGACGCGGCGCTTCGCGGCGGCGGCGCGCCGGGCCGGACTGCCGGTCCACGCGTGGGTCGTCGATGATCCGGGCGAAATGGAAATGCTGCTCGGCTGGGGCGTCACGGGGCTGATTACCGATCGACCGGATATCGCACGGCAGGTGCTCGCTGCGCGCGGGGCGGGCGGTTCGGGCGCGAAGTTCCGTGAAACGTGATGCCGTACGGGGGTATCAGCGGGCTTGCGCGCCTATCTTCCGTCCGGGCTCCGCGATAGAATGAATGGTCGTTTGTTCAGGAAGAGAGCCCGCTGACATGAAGAATCTTGCACCTGTTGATGCTGCGGCCCTCGAAGCCGTCGAGACCCGCGAGTGGATTGAGTCGCTCGACTACGTCATCGCCCAGGGCGACAGGACGCGGGTCATCCGGCTGCTCGACGCGCTGCGTGTGCGCGCCCGCCAGGCGGGCGTGCGTCCCCCGTTCTCGGCGGCTACGCCGTACATCAACACGGTGCCCGCGCACGAAGAGGTGCCGGTCCCGGGCGATCTGGCGCTCGAACGCCGCATCAAGAGCCTGGTCCGGTGGAACGCCCTGGCGATGGTCGTCCGCGCCAACCGCGAGTCGGACGGCATCGGCGGCCACATTGCCACCTACCAGTCGGCGGCGACGCTCTACGAGATCGGCTTCAACCACTTCTTCCGCGGCCGCGAGGCCGAGCATGGCCACGACGTCGTCTTCTTCCAGGGCCATGCGTCGCCCGGCATGTACGCGCGGGCGTTCCTCGAGGGGCGCTTCGACGAAGTCCACCTGCGGAACTTCCGTCGAGAGCTGCGCAAGGAAGGCGGCCTGTCGTCGTATCCGCATCCCTGGCTGATGCCCGACTTCTGGGAGTACCCGACGGTCTCGATGGGCATCGGGCCGATCACGGCCATCTACCAGGCGCGCTTCATCAAGTACCTGGAGAACCGCGGGCTCAAGCCGGCGTCCGACCGCAAGGTGTGGGCCTTCCTGGGCGACGGCGAGATGGACGAACCGGAGTCGATCGGCGCCATTACGCTCGCCGCGCGGGAACGGCTCGACAACCTGATCTTCGTCATCAACTGCAATCTGCAGCGGCTCGACGGTCCGGTGCGGGGCAACGGCCAGATCATCCAGGAGCTCGAAGGGCTGTTCCGCGGTGCCGGCTGGAACGTCGTCAAGTGCATCTGGGGCTCGGACTGGGATCCGCTCTTTGCGGCCGACCACGAGGGGCTGCTCGCCAGGCGCATGGCCGAGGTCGTCGACGGCGAGTATCAGCGCTACGTCGTCGAGGACGGCGCCTACATGCGCGAGCACTTCTTCGGGAAGGACCGGCGGCTGCTCGATCTGGTCAAGCACCTGTCGGACGACGACCTGAAGAAGCTGAAGATGGGCGGCCACGACCCGGTGAAGGTCTACAACGCCTATCGCGCCGCAGTGCAGCACAAGGGACAGCCGACGGTCGTCCTCGTGCGGACGATCAAGGGCTACGGGATGGGTGAGGCCGGTGAGGGCAAGAACATCACCCACCAGCAGAAGAAGATGAAGGAAGACGATCTGCGGTACTTCCGCGATCGCTTCTCGATTCCCATCCCCGACGACAAGATCGCCGACGCGCCGTTCTTCCGGCCCGATCCGTCGACGCCCGAGATGCAGTACATGCTCGAGCGGCGGCGCGCGCTCGGCGGGTTCACGCCGCGCCGGTCGGTCACGGTTCCGCCGCTGGCGGTCGATCTCGGCGACGCGTTCCGCGAGTTCGCGTCCGGCACCGACGGCAAGAAGGCCTCGACGACGGCCGTCTTCGTGAAGATCCTGGCGAACCTGCTGAAGGACCGGCACATCGGGAAGCTCATCGTCCCGATCGTGCCCGACGAAGCGCGGACGTTCGGCATGGAGCCGCTCTTCCGCCAGGTCGGCATCTATTCGAGCATCGGGCAGCTCTACGAGCCGGTCGACATCTCGACGCTGCTGTACTACAAGGAAGCGAAGGACGGGCAGATCCTCGAAGAGGGCATCAACGAGGCCGGTTCCGCGGCGTCGTGGATTGCCGCCGGCACGGCCTACGCCACGCACGGTGTCAACACGATCCCGTTCTACATCTACTATTCGATGTTCGGCTTCCAGCGCGTCGGTGACCTGTTCTGGGCCGCGGCCGATGCGCGCACGCGCGGATTCCTGCTCGGCGGCACGTCGGGCCGGACGACGCTGGCCGGCGAGGGGCTGCAGCACCAGGACGGCAACAGCCACACCTACGCGCTGACCATTCCGACCTGCCGGGCCTACGACCCGGCCTACGCCTACGAGCTGGCAACGATCATCGAGGACGGCATCCGGCGGATGTACGTCGACGGTGAGGACTGCTTCTACTACATCAGCGTGATGAACGAGCAGTATGAGATGCCGCCGATGCCTGAAGGCGTCCGGGAGGGCATTCTCAAGGGGCTCTACCGGTTCCGCCGGGCCGACGAGTCGCTCGGCAAGGCGAAGGCCCATGCGCAGCTGCTCGGCAGCGGGGCGATCCTCAACGAGGCCGTCAAGGCGCAGGAGATCCTGGCGCGGTACGGCGTGGCGGCCGACGTCTGGAGTGCGACGAGCTACAACGAGCTGTATCGCGAGGCGCACCGCGTGGCGCGCTGGAACCTGCTGCACCCGGATCAGAAGCCGCGCGTGCCGTACGTGGTCGAGTGCCTCGGCAACACGCCGGGAGTCATCGTGGCCGCGTCCGACTACCTCAAGGCCCAGCCCGACCTGGTGGCCCGCTGGCTCGACCGGCCCATGGTGACGCTCGGGACCGACGGCTTCGGCCGCAGCGAGGACCGGGCTTCGCTGCGCGACTTCTTCGAGGTCGACGCACGGCACATCGCCGCCGCGGCGCTGTCCGAGCTGGCGCGGAGCAGGGCGATCGACCTGAAGACCGTGCGGCAGGCGTTCAAGGAGCTCGAAATCAATCCGGAGAAGGCGGACCCGACGCTCGTGTGACGCCCGCACACGCACGGGAGGCCGATCGGAAGCATTACAGGGTAGACGTCTGCCGGCCCGCATCCGGTTCGGCAGCCCTCAGGCGCTCGTATGCCGAGCGTGGAGAGATGGATGGCCGTTGAAGTCAAACTGCCCGAGCTGGGCGAGAACATCGAGAAGGGTGACGTCGCACGAGTCCTGGTCGCGGTCGGCGACACGGTCCAGAAGGACCAGCCGATCATGGAGCTCGAGACCGACAAGGCCACGATCGAGGTGCCGTCGCCGGCGACCGGTCGGGTCACCGACGTCCGTGTGAAGGCCGGAGAGCAGGCTGCCGTCGGGCAGGTGGTGATCGTCGTCGACGAAACCGCGGCCGGCGGGGCGGAACAAGCGCCGGCTCCCGCAAAGGCCGAGGAGGCCCCGGCGGCCGCCGCGCCCGCCGGGGCGTCGGCCAGGGGCGAGGCGCCGGCCGAAGAAGCCGAAGACCTGCGCGACGTCGAGCAGGCCGAAGCGAACACGCGCGCGGCCGTCGAGGGCGACATCGAGCCGTCGCGTCCGGCGCCCGTTGTCGATATCGCGCGCGGCCGGCAGGCCGCCCAGCCTCAGACTACGCCGCCCCGCGCGCCGGCCGCCCTTGTGCCGGCCGCGCCGTCGACGCGTCGCTATGCGCGCGAGCTCGGCGTCGACATTACGGAAGTGCCGGGAACCGGGCCGGGCGGGCGTATCGGCCAGGCCGACGTCAAGGAGCACGTCAAGAGCCTGCTCGCGGGCGGTCGACGCCCCTCGGCCCAGCCGCTGCCCGATTTCAGCCGGTGGGGCGGCATTGACGTCCAGCCGATGTCGAACATCCGGCGGACGACCGCCGAGCGGCTGTCGAGCGCCTGGGAGTCGGTTCCCCACGTCACGCAGTTCGACAAGGCCGACGTCACCGAGCTCGAGGCGTTCCGCAGCCGGTTCGCGTCGCGCGTGGAGAAGGCCGGCGGCAAGCTGACGGTCACGGCCATCCTGCTCAAGGTCGTCGCGCTGGCGCTCGAGCGCTTCCCGCAGTTCGCTTCGTCGGTCGACATGGCGAACCAGGCGATCATCTACAAGCGCTACTGCCACGTCGGGATTGCGGTCGACACGCCGAACGGCCTGCTCGTACCGGTCATCCGCGACGTCGATCGCAAGACGATCACCGAGCTGGCGGTCGAGCTGGCCACGGTCTCGCAGAAGGCGCG
The DNA here is from genome assembly GCA_003242705.1 of Acidobacteriota bacterium. GTDB lineage: Bacteria > Acidobacteriota > Vicinamibacteria > Vicinamibacterales > SCN-69-37 > SCN-69-37. The sequence goes on along the minus strand of QGVF01000001.1, from coordinate 91,889 downwards.
CGATCGGAAGCTGAGCCTCGACGACATGTCGGGCGGCGTCTTCACGATCAGCAACCTCGGCGGCATCGGCGGGACGGCGTTCACGCCCATCGTCAACGCGCCGGAAGTGGCGATTCTCGGCGTCTCGCGCGGCACGATCGAGCCCGTCTGGCGCGACGGTGAGTTCGTTCCGCGGCAGGTCCTGCCGCTCTCGCTGTCCTACGATCACCGGGTGATCGATGGCGCCGACGGCGCGCGGTTCCTCCGGTTCATTGCCGAGGCGCTCGAACAGCCTCTGGCCATCTTCCTGTGAAGGGGTCCGGGAGTCCTATGTCGTCTTCTGTCCAACTCGTTGTCATCGGCGCCGGACCCGGCGGCTACGCGGCCGCGTTTCAGGCCGCCGACCGCGGCCTGCAGGTCGCGCTGGTCGATACCGAGCCGAATCCCGGCGGTGTCTGTCTGTTCCGCGGCTGCATCCCCTCGAAGGCTCTGCTGCACGTCGCGAAGCTCATCGGCGAGGCGCGTCACGCGTCGGACTGGGGCGTCTCGTTCAGCGAGCCGAAGATCGATCTCGACAAGCTCCGCGCGTTCAAGGACGGCGTCGTCTCGCGGATGGTCGGCGGGCTCGGCCAGCTGTCGAAGCAGCGCAAGATCTCCTACATTCAGGGACGGGCGTCGTTCATCGATGCGAAGACGCTGCACATCGATCTCGTCGGCGGCGGGACACAGACGCTCGGCTTCGAGCACGCGATCATCGCGACCGGCTCGCGTCCGGCCACCATTCCGGGGCTGTCGATCGACAGCCCGCGGGTGATGGACTCGACGGCGGCGCTCGAGCTGCCCGACGTGCCGAAGTCGCTGCTCGTCGTCGGCGGCGGGTACATCGGGCTCGAGCTTGGATCGGTGTATGCCGCGCTCGGGACGAAGGTCACCGTCGTCGAGATGACGCCGACGCTCCTGCCGGGTGCCGATCGTGATCTGGTCACCATCCTTCAGCGCCGGCTCGAGAAGACGCTGCACCGCATCATGCTGAACGCGCGTGTGGCCGACATGAAGGAGACGAAGAACGGCATCAAGGTCCGCATCGAGGGCGAGGGCGTCGAGCAGGGCGATCGCGAGCAGACGTTCGACCGCGTGCTCGTCGCCATCGGCCGGCGGCCCAACTCGGCCATCGAGGGGCTCGACAGGACGCGCGTGAAGGTGAGCGAGCGCGGCTTCATCGCGGTCGACGCCGCCAGGCGGACCGACGAGCCGAGCATCTTTGCCATCGGCGACGTGGTGGGCGAGCCGATGCTCGCGCACAAGGCGTCGCACGAGGCGCGCGTCGCGGTCGAGGCCATCCTCGGCCACAACGTGGCGTTCGAGCCCCAGGCGATTCCGGCCGTCGTCTTCACCGATCCGGAGGTCGCCTGGTGCGGCCTGACCGAGACCGAAGCCCAGAAGCAGGGGCGGAAGGTCGAGATCGCGAAATTCCCGTGGGCGGCGATCGGCCGTGCCGTCGCCATCGACCGGCCCGACGGCCTCACGAAGCTCGTCATCGATCCGACGACCGAGCGGGTGCTCGGCGTCGGCCTCGTGGGCAGCGGTGCCGGCGACCTGATCGCCGAAGGGGCGCTCGCGGTCGAGATGGCCGCCCTGGCCAGCGACCTGGCGCTCACCATCCACGCGCACCCGACGCTGTCGGAGACGATCATGGAAGCGGCCGACGTCTACTACGGCCACTCCGTGCACGTCTACCGGCCGAAGCGGAAGTAGTCACGGCCCGGCGGGCTCGGCGGGCTGGCGCCTGACGTCAGCCCGCCAGGCGACGCGCCTGGCGCAGCACGTCACGCAGCATGGCCTGCGTCAGCTTGCCGGTGTTCGTGTTCTGCCGGCTGGGGTGGTAGGAGGCGACGAGCGTCCGACCGCTGGCCAGCCGGTAGATGCCTCCATGTTCGAAGCGCGGCCTGGGCCGCGTCCCTTCCCCCAGCAGCCGGAACAGCACGTCGAACGCAAGACGGCCCAGCGCGACCACGACAGCGGTCTCCGGCAGCAGCGCCAGCTCTCTGGCCAGATAGGGTGCGCAGCGCCGGACTTCCTCGGGCAGGGGGCGGTTCTGTGGCGGCGCGCAGCGCACCGCGGCCGTCAGCCAGAGCCCGTGCAGCTGCAGGCCATCGTCAGCCGAGCGGGAGAAGGGCTGGCTGGCGAAGCGGCAGGCATGAAGCGCTTCCATCAGGAAATCGGCCGCGCCGCCGGGTACGTCGCCGGTGAACATACGGCCGGTGCGGTTGGCGCCGTGTGCGGCGGGTGCCAGCCCGACCAGGATGAGGCGCGCCGCCGGATCACCGAAGGCCGGGACCGGTCGTCCCCAGTACGTGTCGTGACGGTGCGCCGGGGAGCGCTCGCGCGCGACGCGCGCGCAGTACTCGCGGAGCCGCGGGCAGGCCTGGCAGGCGATGACGTCGGCGCGGATGGCGTCGAGGCTGTCGGCCGATCCTCCCGCGTTCATGAGCGGCGAGCGTAGCTGTCGGCCTGTTCGTGCGCGTGGTAGGAGGAGCGCACGAGCGGGCCCGATTCGACGTGGCCGAAGCCGAGCTCGAGCGCGATGCGCTTCAGCTCGCGGAACTCCTCGGGCGTGTAGTAGCGGTCCACCGGCAGGTTTGCCGGCGACGGCCGCAGGTACTGCCCGATGGTCAGGATCTGGCAGTCGACGCTGCGCAGGTCGCGGAACACCTCGACGAGCTCGTCGTGCGTCTCGCCGAGCCCGACCATCAGGCCGGTCTTCGTGGGAATGTCGGGGGCGATCCGCCGGGCGCGGTCGAGCAGCTCGAGCGCCCGTGGATACCGCCCGCCGGGCCGCGCCATGCGGTAGAGGCGCGGCACGGTCTCCGTGTTGTGGTTGAGCACGTCGGGCCGGGCCTCGAGCACCGTCCGCAGCGCGTCCTCGTTTCCCTGGAAGTCCGGGATCAGGACCTCGACCCGGCAGGTCGGCCGTCGGCGACGGATGGCACGGACGACGTCCGCGAACACGCCGGCGCCGAAATCGGGCAGGTCGTCGCGGTCGACCGACGTGATGACGACGTAGTCGAGGCCGAGCGTTTCGACGGCGCGTGCGAGATTGTCGGCTTCCTGTGGGTCGGGCGGTGCCGGTGTCCCGTGCCGGACGTTGCAGTAGGCGCAGGCCCGCGTGCAGACGTCGCCCAGGATCATGAAGGTGGCCGTGCCGTAGTGCCAGCACTCGCCGATGTTCGGGCAGTGGGCTTCTTCGCAGACCGTGTGGAGGTTCAGCTCCCGCATCAGGCCGCGGAGGCGGAGGAAGTTGGGCGATCCGGGGGCCCGGACCTTGAGCCAGTCGGGCTTGGCCTCGCGCCGCAGCAGCGCGTCCTTGACGCGGCGGCCTCGGATGAACTGAACGGGAGCGGCGGACATTCCTCTATGATAGCGGCCCCGCCGGGGCCTGGCGGCTGCCGGTCCCATTCGCACGGTTGATGCGCCGCCCGCACCATGTAACAATGCTCCGACCGATCGGTAGCGGACCTGTGGCTGGCGCGGCGACCGGCCGTGCGGCGCAGCGCGCCGACTTCGGAGGAGAGAATGGCCTACGTCATCACCGAGCCCTGCATTGGTACGAAAGATACAGCCTGCGTCGACGTCTGCCCGGTCGACTGCATCCATCCCCGCAAGGACGAGCCCGAGTTCGAGGCGGCAGCCCTCCTGCACATCCATCCGGACGAGTGCATCGACTGCGGCGCCTGCGTGCCGGCCTGCCCGGTCGAAGCCATCTATGCGCTGGATGAAGTCCCCGAGAAGTGGCAGAACTACATCCAGAGGAACGCCGAGTACTACCAGAAGTAGCGGAACAGCGGGCCGGGACGCGCTGGCCGGCGTCACCGGCCCGTTTCCCGGCCCTTCATGCCCTCCCGGTATCTGGACTTCTCTCGTGAGGCCTGGGCGCGGCTCCGGGCCAACACCCCGCTGACGCTCTCGGAAGCCGACCTGCAGGAACTGCAGGGCATCAACGAGCGCGTCTCTCTCGAGGAAGTCGAAGCGATCTACCTGCCGCTGTCGCGCCTGCTGAACCTGCACGTGGCCGCGACGCAGATGCTTCACAAGGCGACCGACACCTTCCTCGGGAGCCTGCCGCAGCCGGCGCCGTACGTCATCGGGATTGCCGGAAGCGTCGCGGTCGGCAAGAGCACGTTCGCCCGCATCCTCAAGGCGCTGCTCTCGCGCTGGCCGGCGCACCCGCGGGTCGACCTGGTCACGACCGACGGGTTCCTGCTGCCCAACCGTGAGCTCGAACGTCGCGGCCTGCTCGAGCGAAAGGGGTTTCCCGAAAGCTACGACGTCCGCCGCCTCATTCAGTTCATGGCCGACGTCAAGGGGAACCGCGGCGCAGTCCACGCGCCGGTCTATTCACATCAGGCGTACGACATCGTGCCCGGCGAGTTCCAGGTCGTCGATCGCCCGGACATCGTGATCGTCGAGGGCCTCAACGTGCTCCAGACGGGCGATACGACGCGCCCGGCGACGGAGCGTCCGCGCGACGGCGGACGGCCCCGCGTATTCGTCTCGGACTTCTTCGACTTTTCGATCTACATCGATGCCGACGAGCAGGACATCGAACGCTGGTACATCGAGCGCTTCCTGGCCCTGCGGGGGACGGTCTTCCGCGACCCGCGGTCGTATTTCCACCGGTACGCATCGCTGAGCGACGACGACGCGGTCGGGACGGCGCGGGCGATCTGGCGGACGATCAACGGCGTCAACCTCCGCGAGAACATCTCGCCCACGCGCGAGCGCGCGCGGCTCGTTCTCGAGAAGGCCTCGGATCATTCGATTCAGCGCGTGCGGCTGCGGCGGCTCTGAGGCGGCCGCCGATCAGGCCTGCTGGTGCCGTCGCGAGGCGAGCCTGATGGCGCGGCGCGCCTCGGCCTCGGCGGCCCGCCGCCGATCCTCGTCGGTTTCGAGCTGCAGCGGCGGCACCTGGGGCCGCCGGCCGTTCTGGGCGATCGTCACGAAGGTGAAGTAGGCGGAGCTGGTGAGCCGGCGCCGGCCGGTGAGCGTCTCTTCGGTGAAGACCTCCACCTCGACCTCGAGCGAGGTGTGGAAGGCGCCGGTGACCCGGGCCGTCACGATCATCAGGTCGCCGACGCGGATCGGATGCAGGAACTGCAGGCCGTCGACCGCGGCGGTGACGAGAGGCGCCCGGGTATGGCGATAGGCCGCCATCGCGCCGACGAGGTCCATCTCGTGCATCACGTGCCCGCCGAGCGCGAACCCCATCGGGTTCGCGTCGTTGGGCAGGATGAAGTGCACCGTCTCGGTGTACGACTCGGCCGGGGAGCGGGGAGGCAGGGTCGTCGCCATCAGAAGTCGTAGCCAATCCAGAAATCGAACTTCATCTTGCGGAACGCGCTGCCGTTCGGCACGCAGTCGACGGTCGTGAGCGACGACTGGTAGCATGCGCGGTAGAGAGCGTCCTCGTACGTGCGGTTGAAGAGCGTCCGCCACGAGAAGTCGAAGTGCATCGGGAAGCCGAGCAGGAAGCTCTGCAGGCTCAGCCCGTACGACGCGCGACCGTTCACCAGCCGGAGGCCGCTGAGCTCGATGGGCTCGCCCAGGCGCGGCGTCGTCGAGTTGTCGGGATTGAGATCGTAGCCGACGACCGGCTGGAACGTTTCCGTGCGCGTCGTCAGGACGTTGAGCGGCTGGCCGTTGAAGCCCGCGGCGCCGAGGTTGACGAAGAAGGCGCCGCGCAGTCCGCCCAGCACGCCGATCGGCGTCAGCATGGCCTCGATGAGCGGGAACCGGAGCTCGGCATTCGCGAAGAAGCCCTGGTTGCCGATGAACTCGAGGTATTCGTAGCCCCGCATCTCGGAGTTGCCGCCGAAGTAGTTGAAGTCGGGATTGCGGCCCCAGCTCTTGAAGCCCTTGAACCGTGTCGCGAAGACGCCGGTCGACCCGATCCGCAGGTACTGCCGGATGTCGAGATCCGCGGTCTGACGCGACAGCCAGCTGCTGCCGAACGGCGGCGAGGCGTCGTACGAGACCTTGAACGTCCGGCCGGCCACGGGACCGAACTCGCGGAAGATCGTCGTCTCGTTCACGAGCGAGAGGCCGATCGGAATCATGTGCCCGTTGCGGAACAGCGTCTGGCCGTACCGTTCGAGCTGGTAGCGTTCGGCCTGCTCCTGGAGCGCCGAGTTCGTGTAGCCCTCGCTCAGGTGAACGTAGCCGCTGTAGGCCTCGAGGCGCGAGTAGCGGTTGAGCGGGTAGATGGCGAATGCGGTGGCGCCCCGCTGGCTCTGCACCGACTCGGCCAGGTCGCGGCTGATGAAGGGCGCGATCCGCGGGTCGTACAACGCCCCCGAGTTCGTGATGTCCTGTCCGAAGTAGTAGAGATCCTGTGAGAACGCCTGGAGCGCGTACTGGAGCCGGCGCTCCGCGTTGACGTACGTGAAGGCCGTCGTCCGGTACTGGGCGATCGACTGTGCGTAGAAGCTGACCTCCTTGTCGCCGAGCACGTCGGTGAAGGTCACCTGGGTGTTGCCGTACAGCGTGTTGCTGCTCGTGATGCCCAGGTTGAGCGGCGGCCGGCCGGCCAGCATCATCTTTTCCCACGCGCCCTTGCGGTGGATGTTGTCCGGCTGCAGCGTGTGGGCAATCGGCGCCGTGAACTCGAACACCGGGCCGGGCCCCCCGAAGTCGGCCGAGGCGACCGTGGCGATCGGCTCGTCGAGCGTGATGGTGTGGATGCTGTTCTCGCCCTTGTAGTACGACACGAACGCCACGCGCAGCGGGCCGTCCTGGCGCAGCACGACCGGCGAGACGTTGCCCGTCATCACGTCGGTCCACTGCTTCAGCTCGCCGGTGCGCAGATCGAGCGTCCAGACGTTCGGGATGTTCGCGTTGCGCACCTCCTCGAGCGTCAGCGGCGCCTCCGGGTCGGTGGCCGTCGAGGTGAACAGCAGCGTGTCGGCGTCGATGAACCGCGCGGCCGTGTCGTCGTGCGCGCCGAACGTGAGCTGTTCGCGCTCGCCCGTCGCCAGGTTCAGGCGGAAGAGCTTGTCGTTGCCGCCGATCCGCGCCGTATAGACGATCGACTGCCCGTCGGGCGCAAACGTCGGGGCGTAGTCGGCCGTCTGGTCGTTCGTCACGTTGCGCACGCTGCGCGACGTCAGGTCGAGCACGTAGATGTCGGTCACGCCGCTCGACAGCGCCGCGAACGCGACGTAGCGGCCGTCGGGCGAGAAGGCGGGCGACTCCGGGGCGTCGAGGTGATCGAGCCGCACCCGCTGCTCGATCTTTCCGGTGACGACGTTGTGGATGATGAGGGTCTTCCCCTTGTTCTCGCGCGCGAAGTAGGCGACGCGATCGCCGACCGGCGCCCAGCTGATCCAGGGGACGAGGTTGCCGCGCAGCCCGCCGGCCGTGCCGATGTACTCGAAGCCGTGGTTGAGATCGAAGCCCTGTGTCAGGTTCCGGATGACCTGGCCGTCGTAGGCCGACAGCAGCACGATGTCGAGCTCGAGGTCGCGCCGGTTGCCGACGACGGCTGCGAGCATGTCGCCGCTCGGCGACGGCTCGAGTGACAGCACCGACACGAACGGTGTCCGCTCGACGCTCGGCGACAGGTCGCGCCCGTAGTCGGCCGGCTGCTGCTTGTCGCGGAACGGCCGGAACCGCGCCTTCAGGTAGCGGTCGAACTGGCGGTCGAACTCGTCGGCCTCGATCTTCAGCGCTTCCTCGTACGCCGTCTGGCCGCTGCCGAGCACGTTCTTGCGCAGCGAGAAGAGGAACTGCCGGACACCTTCCTTGCCCCAGCGCTCCTCGATGAACTCGAACGCGGCGTGGCCCATCGAGTAGGGCAGCCGGCCGCTCAGCGGCATGGCCTCGAACCGGCTCATCGGCGGGATGTTGTCGGTGAGCGCCGCGTCGCGCACCTGCATGAGGTCGACCGGATTCCAGTAGCCCGCCATGTAGTTGGCCAGCCCTTCGTCGACCCACAGCGGGAGGCCGGCGCCCATCACGCCGCGCGGGATGATGTCGAACGCGAAGATGTGCGTCAGCTCGTGCACGATGAGCCGGTAGAGCTGATCGGGCGGCTCGTCGATCGGCAGCACCATGCGGCGGCGATCGGGCTCGGCGAAGGCCAGCACGCCCTCAGGCAGCTCGCCGGCGATGTTGTTCGTCTGGAACTCGCTCTGCGTCTTGAAGAGGATGAGCGGGACGCGGGCCGCCAGGTCGTGTTTCAGGTCCGCGCTTATCCGCTGGTAGGCGCTCTCGGCGTACGAGGCCGTCCGCTCGAGGTGCGGCTCCACTTCGGGGTAGTAGTAGATTTCGAAGTGGTCGGTCGTGTAGATGTGCCACTCGAAGCGGTCGTAGCGGACCCGGTTCTTCCCGAAGTACGGCACGTACGGGGTCTGGGCCTCCACCGGCTCGGGTGCCAGGCCGATCGACACCCCGGCCACGGTCAGCAGGGTTACAGCGAGACGGAGACGGCGGAGCCGCATGGCAACACCTCAGCTCTGGCGGAAAGCGGCGACGAATCCCTGTCGAATCTTACACCTCGCGGCCGCCGGCGGCACGGCCGGCCGGCCGGGCCGCGCGGCGCAGGGATCGACCGTGCGTGAGTGTAGTAAGGTGAGAGAGTGATGACCGACCGATCCGCTCGTGCATGGTGGACGAACCGCTGGCTGCGCGCGGCTGTCGTGGCCGTGATGCTCGGTGCCTGGCCGGCCTGCAACCGTCACACGGTCGGCCCCGAGGAGGCAGCTTACGCGCCGCTCGACTTCGTCCTCGAGAGCGTCGACGGGACAGAAGTGAGCCTGGCCGACTTCCGCGGCCGGCCGCTCGTCATCAACTTCTGGGCGACCTGGTGCGGCCCCTGCAAGCAGGAGGTGCCCTGGTTCGTCGAGTTCGCGGAGAAGTACCAGGATCAGGGGCTGACAATCGTCGGGATCTCCGTCGACGACACGCCGGCTGACATCCAGGCCTTCTCCGAGCAGTACAACGTGAACTATCCCATGCTGGTCGGCCTCGGCCGCGACGACGTGGCGCGCGCGTACGACGCGCTGATGGCCATTCCGGTCACCTGGCTCATCCGCCCCGACGGGCGCGTGCACGCCAAGGTCACCGGCATCCACGGCAAGGACTGGTTCGACCAGCAGATTCAGGAGCTGTTCTGAGCAACGCACGCAGGAAACCATCGGTGGCCGGCCCCGAGCGGGTACGATTGGCCTGCGGCTGCAGCGCCTCGTTCCGGGCGGGCGTCGAGGGCAGCCCGGTGACCATCGTCATCGAGGTGAAGGCCGCCGCATGCCTGATCGAGATGCACGTGGCCGGGCTTCCGGTCCACGACCATCGCGAGGCGCTCCGGCCGTCGACCCGCTACGCGCCGACGGTCCACCCCGATTACGAAGAAAGCTGACGGCCCGGCCGGACCGTCGGCGGGGCCGGATCTCAGCGTGCGGCCCTGATCCGCACGTCGGCCACCAGCGGCAGGTGATCCGACGCCACGAGCGACAGCCTCGTCCGCTCGAGCGAAATGCGCCGGATCTCCACGTTCCCCTGAAAGTAGATGTGATCGAGGTGCAGCACCGGGAAGAACCCCGGGTACGTGCGGCGCCGCTTCAGGTGGGGATAGAGGTCGATGCTTTCGAGCCGCTCCGCCAGGATGTCCGAGACCAGCCCTCGACCCCACTCGTTGAAGTCGCCGAGGACGATGCGCGGCCCGGTCACGTGCCGGTCGATGATCCAGTCGGCCAGCCGCGGCGCCTGGTAGCGCCGCTCGAGCAGCGCGGTACCGAGGTGCGCGTTGAAGACGTGCAGCAGGCCGACATCGCCGAGGTCGATCGCCACACGCTGCGCCCCGCGCGCTTCGCAGGTCTTCCACGACAGGTCGAGCCGCGCGTGCTCCCGAATCGGGAACCGGCTCAGCACGACGTTGCCGAACTGGTGACGCCGCAGCTCGCGCGTCGGCGCCATCACCCATCCCATGCCGAGCGCGGCGCCGAGCTGTTCGGCGTGTCCGGGACCCGTCGGGCCGGGGCCGATGACCTCCTGCAGCGCGACCACGTCGGGGTTGATCGCGGCGAGCACGGCCGCGATGCGGTCGGGACGCACCCGGCGGTCGAGCCCGCGGCAGCGATGGATGTTGTAGGTGACGACCCGCAGGTCGCACCAGTCTCTGGCGGTGCCGCGGGATCCGTCAGACATCGGGTGCGTGCGGCTGCCTCGCCAGCCGGGGGTGGTGCATGGCAAGTATCATAGTCAGGTCCGGTCGGTCGGACCGGCCGGACCTGACGTGAGGAACAGGGTCGTGGCGAAACTCCGCACCGAATTCGAAGTCGTCTGTCCGTGCTGCCGGGCCACGCTCGTCGTCGACGCCGGGCTCCAGCGCGTCATCCGCCACGCCGAGCCGGAGCGTCCCGACAGACCGAGCCTCGACGAGGCGGCGCGCATCCTCGAAGAACAGCGGGCGCGACGCGAATCGCTGTTCGAACAGTCGATCCAGTCGGAAAAGACGCGCAGCGACGCGCTGGCGCGCCGCTTCGAAGAAGCCCTCAAGCAGGCCCGCAGCGAGCCCATTACCAAGCCCGAGCGCGATTTCGACCTCGACTGACTACGCCAGGGCCGTTCTCCGGGCCTAGCCGACGGCCCGGCGCATCGCGCTGAGCACCGTCTCGATCGACCAGTCATTCCCCGAATAGATCTCCAGGACGTGACCGTCGGCGCCCACCAGCGTCGTCCGGAGGTTGTGGCGGATCTCGCCGCCCGGTTCGTCGGGACGCACGATGCCGACGCCGAAGCGACCGGCGATGCGATCGACGGTCGCCGGATCTCCGGTCAGAAACGTCCAGACGGCCGGATCGGCGCCGAGCACTTCGGCATGCCTGGCGAGCACGTCCGGCGTGTCGTGCGACGGGTCGATCGTGATCGTCACGAGACGGACCCGGCCGCGCAGCGTGTCATCGGCCGCAATGGCCTCCTGGAGCCGCGCGAAGTTGCGGTCGATGAGCGGGCAGTAGTTCGGCAGCGGGCACGTCGTGTAGGTGAAGCCGTAGAGCGTCGGCGTGCCGGTCCATTCGGCAAGCGAACGCCGGCGATCGGTCTGGTCAATCAGGGCCGCATCGGGAACCGCGTCGCCCACCTCGAGCAGTCCAGCGGCCAGCGCAATCTCGTTGGTGTTCCCGGGCAGCGGAGCCGAGCCGGTGCGCTTCACGTCGAGCAGCCGGGCCTGCCCGTCGAGCACTTCCAGCGTGGCGCTGATCAGGTCGCCGGGCGTCAGGTCGAGCACCACCTCACGCTCGGCCGGGAACGTCATCGTCATGGCCATCATGAAGCCGGGAATCTCGTCGTGCTTGACGGTCAGTTCGTTCCGGTCGAGGTGCACGGCCAGGACCTGACCCGTGAGCGGGTACCGGCTTGGCTGCGGTGGTGGCGTCGGGCTGCACGCAACGGCAGCGAGGAGCAACAGCGGGAGCAGTCGATGCACCATGCCCCCAATTCTACGACCCGTGGCGACGATGGCCCGTCGGGCGCCGTTCACCGGGGCAGGGAGGTCACTGGCCGGAATGCCCGTGTCTGCGCACGTGCCGGTCCGTAGTGTGTTGGCAGGAAGGCACCATGAGCACGTGGACATCGATCGGACTCGTCGTTGCTGCCGTCGCCGGACTGGCATCGGGGATCGCCGCGGCGGGGGTGTTCTGGCTCATACTGACGCAGCCGCGGACGCTCGTGCAGGTGCTTGCCGGGCTGCCGTAGGAGGGCACCATGCACAGGAGGAGACGCACCGTCATCGGAGTGCTGCTGATCGCGGCGGGCGTGGTGATGCTGGGAGAGCAGACCGGGTGGTGGGAGCCCGGAGCGGTCTGGGGGCTGTGGCCGCTCGCGCTCGTTGCCGCCGGCATCAGGCGGGGCACGTCGAGCGCGCCGGGCATGCTGTGGATCGCCTGCGGCGCGGCGCTGCTGCCGTGGACGACCGGGCTGTGGTCGTTTGCCGCGACGCTATCGCTGCTGCTCGTGCTGTACGGCATCGCGCTCCTGCGCGGCTGGTCGTGTGCGTGCCACGGCGCGGCGGGGAGGAATGGCATCCATGTCCGGTGAGGCTCGGCGCGCCACACGGCTCAATCCCCAGAGCGTGCTGGGCATCTTCATCGTGGTGGCCGGCCTGGTGATGCTGGCCGACAACCTGGGGATTGCCGAGGGGCGCCGGCTGCTCGCGTGGTGGCCTGTCGTGCTCGTGGTCGTCGGCGTCATGATGTACCGTCGCGCCGTCGAGCGCGGGCGCCGCATCTGGGCGGCGTTCCTGACGCTGCTCGGCGTGTGGTGGACGATGGCGCTCGTGGCCGGATGGCCGGTGAGGCTGTCGAGCATCTTCCCGCTGGCGCTCGTGGTCATCGGCGTCGTGATCGTCCAGCGCGCCCTGGCGCCGAAGCCCGTCGACGTGTCCGGCGGCCAGACCCTGTCGGACATCGCGTTCTGGTCGGGCGTCGAGCGGAAGGTGAACACGTCGAACTTCCGCCGGGCCGACCTGACGGCCATCATGGGCGGTATCCAGATCGACTTCCGCAATGCCGCGATCAACGGCGAGGCCGTCGTCGACCTCTTCGTCCTGATGGGCGGCATCGATGTGCGGGTTCCGCCAGACTGGAACGTGACGACCCAGGTCGTGGCCGTCATGGGCGGCGTGCAGGATCGGAGTACGGGGCCGGCCGACAGTCCGCATCGGCTCGTCCTGCGCGGGTTCGTGCTGATGGGCGGTGTCGAGGTGAAGACCTGAGTCGAAGGAGAAGCGACAGGTGCACCCGGCGTTTGCCGATCGGCGCTGGTTCGGCCTCCACGTGATGCTCTGGACGGCCGGTGGCCTGGGCATCGGGGCCCTCAGCAGCAGCGCCTTCGGCTTTTCGTGGCCGTCGGCGCTGCTGTTCGGCGTGCCGCTCGGCCTGGTCGGCGGGCCGATTGCGCTGTCGGCCTGGTACGTCCTGGCTGCGGCGCCGGGCCGGCGTACGTCCGTGTCGCCGGTCGTCACGGTGACCGTGGCGGCGATCGTCTCGTCGGCGCTGTGGGCATCGCTCGCGCAGGCGTGGTGGCGGACGCTGGGCGCGTGGCTCGGTTCGATGCCGATGCCCGGCGCGGGGGCCTTCGCGATGCTGTTCAGCGTCGGTCTGGCCGGGTATCTGCTCGCGGCCGCGTCGTATCAGGTGAGCCATGCGCGGGAGGCCACCGCACGCGCGGAACGTCAGGCGCTGGAGTCCGAGGTCGCGCAGCGCGACGCCGAGCTGCGGGCGCTGCGCGCGCAGATCGATCCGCACTTTCTCTTCAACAGCCTGAACTCGATCGCCGGTCTGATCGATGGCGACCCGGCGCGCGCGCGGACGATGTGTCTGCGGCTGGGGGATTTCCTGCGCCGCAGCCTGCAGGTCGGTTCGGCCGATCGCATCCCGCTCGGCAGCGAGATGGCCCTGGTCGAGCAGTACCTGCGCGTCGAAGAGGTGCGCTTCGGCGACCGGCTGCACATTTCGATTCATCTCGACCCGTCTACGGCTGACGCGTCGGTACCGCCGCTGCTGCTGCAGCCGCTCGTCGAGAACGCGGTGCGCCACGGGATCGCCACGACGCTCGACGGCGGGACCGTCTCGGTCGCTACGCGCCGGGCGGGTGAACGCGTCGTGATCGTCGTGGCGAACCCGCACGATGCCGAGGCGCGCCGCGCCGGGACCGGGCTCGGCCTCGACATCGTGCGTCGCCGGCTCGCGGCGACGTGGGGCGACGAGGCGTCGCTCGCGACCGAGCGGCTGGCCGCGGGGTTCCGCGTCTCGATCACGCTGCCCTACGAGGAGCACACATGACTGAATCGGATCGAACGCTGCGCGTGATGGTCGTCGACGACGAGGAGCCGGCGCGCATGGCGATCAGAGCGGCGCTGGCGCGCGTCGGCGGCACGGTCGTCGCGGCCGAGTGCCGGAACGGCTTCGAGGCGGTCAAGGCGATTACCGACACGCCGCCCGACGTCGTGCTGCTCGACGTCCAGATGCCGAAGCTCGACGGGTTCGAGGTGCTCGAGCTGATCGGGCGTTCGGTGCCGGTCGTGTTCGTGACCGCGTACGACGAGTTCGCCCTGCGGGCGTTCGAGGTGCACGCGGTCGACTACCTGCTCAAGCCGGTGTCGGACGAACGGCTGGCCGAAGCACTCGACCGGGTGCGTGAGCGGCTCACCCGGGCGCGGGGGAGGGCCGAGGGGCCGGAGCCGGCGGTCCTTGCGGCGGCCGCGCGGGCGCCGGGTCAGCCGCTCGAGCGCGTGGTCATCCGCGACGGGGCGCAGGTGCACGTCGTGCCGGTCGATCGGATTGACTACGTCGAGGCGCAGGACGACTACGTGGCGTTTCACACCGGCGGGCGGACACTGTTGAAGGAGCAGACGCTGGCGGATCTCGAATCGCGGCTCGATCCCGGCCGGTTCGTGCGGATCCACCGCTCGTACCTGCTGAACATCGATCGGCTGGCGCGGGTGGAGCTGTATGCGAAGGACAGCCGGATCGCGATTCTGACCGACGGCACGCGGTTGCCGGTGAGCCGGTCGGGACACCAGCGACTGCAGCAGCTGCTCTGAGGGGCGGGTCGCGCTTGACGGGGGCGGTCCGGCGTGACACGGTATTGACCAAATGGTTAGTCAATCGCGGAAGCCGGCCTCCAGCCGCGATCGTCTCCTCGCCGCGGCCGCCGCCGAGTTCGCCGCCCGCGGGTTCGCCGGCGCCAAGGTCGACCGCATCGCTGCCCGCGCCCGCCTGAACAAGGCGATGATCTACTACCACTTCCGCAGCAAGGCCGCGCTCTATCGCGAGGTCCTGCTCGACGTCTTCCGGACCATCGCCGACGCGGTGTCGGAGGACGCCGCAGACGAATCGCCCGAAGCCGGCATCCGCCACTTCATCCGGAGCGTCGCCGGCGTGCTTGCCGAGCGGCCGCACGTCGCGCCGATCTGGCTGCGCGAGATGGCCGAAGGCGGAAGGCACCTCGACGCGTCGCGGGCCGGGCAGTTGCAGCGCGTGCTCGGTCGCCTCGAACGCATCGTCCACGGAGGCCGGCGCCGCGCGAGGCGCCCTGCCGTTCACCCGCTGGCGGTCCAGCTCGGCATCGTCGGGCCGATCCTGCTGTTCCTGGCGTCGACGCCGGTGCGGGCACGCCTGGCGCCGCCGGACGGCAACGCGGCCGGCATCGACATCGACTACGACACACTGCTGAACTACGTCGAGGCGGCCACGCTGGGAGCGGTGACGCAGGAAGCGCCGGCGGCGGGCGGGTCGACGAGGAGGCGAGGCGCATGACGAAGCGCACCATGCTGCTGATGCGGGCCGCCGTGGCTGCTGGTGCTGCCCTGGTGCTGGCCGGCTGCTCGGGGAATGACGGCGAGACGACACGCCGGGCGACCGGCTACGTCGAGGCAGCGGAAGTCCACCTGGCCGCGCGCATCCCTGGTCGTGTCGAAGCCGTTCTCGTGGTCGAAGGCGATCGCGTGGACAAGGGAACCGTGGTGGCACGGCTGTCGACGGCCGAGCTCGACCTGGCGCTTGAGCGGGCGCGCGCCGAGCGTCAGCAGGCCGAGGCGCAGCTGCGCCTGCTGCGGCAGGGCGCCAGGCCCGAGGAGATCCGGCAGGCCGAGGCGCAGCTGTCGGCCGCGCGCGCCGAGCAGGCGGCGGCCGCCGCCGATTTGACGGCGGCCGAAGCCGACGAGGCGCGCTTTATCCGCCTGGTCGAACGGCGCGCCGGCTCGGAGAAGCAGCGCGACGACGCGCGGGCGCGGCGCGCGCAGGCCGAGGCGCGTGCCCGCGCCGCGGCCGAGCGGGTCGAGGCGGCCGCCGCGGCGCTCGATCGGCTGCGTGCCGGAGCGAGGGCGGAAGAGATCGATGCTGCGCGCGCCAGACTGGCGGCGGCCGACGCGCAGATCGCATCGCTCGAGCACGACCGCACCGAGGCCACACTGCTCGCACCACTGACCGGCGTCGTGGGGGGCCGGCTCGTCGAGCCCGGCGAACTGCTGGCGGCCGGCATGCCGGTTGCGACGCTCGTCGATCTCGATCGCGCCTGGATCAACGCGTACGTCGAAGAGCCGCTCGTCCCGTCGCTCCGCCTGGGCGAGAGCGTGACGGTGGTGACCGACGGCGGCGATCGACTGACCGGTGCGGTGGCGTTCGTGTCACCCCGCGCCGAGTTCACTCCGAGGAACGTCCAGACGAGCGACGAGCGTGCCCGTCTGGTCTACCGGGTGCGCATCAACGTCGACAACCGCGAGGGCATCCTGAAGCCGGGGATGCCCGTCGAGGTCGTCTGGCAGAGCGGCTCGCAGCCGCCGGCCTGATTCGAGAACGACCGATGACGACGCAGGCCGCCGCAGCAGCGCTTCCGGTCGTGCTGCGTGACGTGCGGGCCGGCTTCGGCAGCCGGGAGGCGCTTTCAGGCGTCTCGCTCGACGTGCGTCCGGGCGAGATGTTCGGCCTGATCGGACCCGACGGCGCGGGCAAGACGACCACGCTCCGGCTCGTGTGCGGACTGCTGCCGGCCTGGAGCGGCGATGTCCTTGTCTGCGGTGCGAACCCGTGGGTCGATCGGCGGACCGCCACGCACCGCATCGGCTACCTGTCGCAGCGGTTCAGCCTGTACGGCGACCTGACGATCGACGAGAACATCGAGTTCTTCGCACGTGTGCACGGCGTGCGTGACTTCCGGACCCCTCGCGATCGGCTGCTGGCGCTGACCGGACTCGAACCGTTCCGCGGCAGGCTCGCGGCACGCCTGTCGGGCGGCATGAAGCAGAAGCTCGCGCTGGCGTGCACGCTCATTCACGAGCCGCCGCTCATCGTGCTCGACGAGCCGACGACGGGCGTCGATCCGGTGTCGAGGCGCGAGTTCTGGAAGCTGCTCGGGGAGTTTCTGGCAGGTGGCCTGACGATCCTGATTGCCACGCCATATCTCGACGAGGCCGAACGCTGCAGTCGGGTCGCCCTGGTGAGCGAGGGACGGATTCTCGCGCTCGACACGCCCGATCGACTGCGCGGTTCGCTCAGCGGCGTGATTTTCGAAGTCGTCGCGCCCGCCGTGCGGCGCGCGCGCGATGTCCTGATCGATCGATGGGGCGGGGAGCGCGTCGAAGCGTTCGGTGACAGGCTGCACGTCCGCGGCGACAGGGCCGGCGACAGGGACCGTCTGCTGGCGGTTCTTGCCGACGCCGGTCTGGCTGGCGCGTCCGTGCGTCAGGTACGCGCAGGGCTCGAGGACGTGTTCATCGATCTGATCGGTCGCGAGCGCCACGCCCTGGCCGGCGGTGGCAGGAAGGGGAGTGACGGATGACCCGGATGGGGCTGCTGGCAGTGGTCTGCCTGCTGGCTGCGCAACCTGTGGTCGCGCAGCCGGCTGTATCGCTGACAATCGACGAGGCCGTGGCGCGCGCGCTGGCGCACGCGCCACGGCTCGCCGAAGTCCGGGCACGCGAGCGCGCGGCCGAGGCGACACGTGCGGCGTATGAAGCGGCAGGCCGGCCGTCGGTCTCGGCGCTTACCGGCTTCGTGCGGACGAACCATGTCGATGAGTTCGGCCTGGTTCAGCCCGACGGCACACGCAGGATCATCTTTCCCGACATCCCGTCCAACTATCGGGTGCGCGCTGAAATCGGTGTACCGCTCGTGACCGGCGGACGCGTCGACGCGCTTGTCGCCTCGGCCGAGGCGGAGCGCCGCGCGGTGGCGGCCGAAAGCGCGTCGGTCGAGGCCGACATCGAGTTCGAGACGGTGGTGGCCTACTGGACGCTCGCGCTCGCCCGTGCCCGCGTCGACGTGCTCGAGCAGGCGCAGCGTCGTGCCGACGCGGTTGTGTCCGACGTGGCCGCACGCGTCGAGACGGGACTGCTGCCCCCGAACGAGCAGCTGTCGGCCGAGGCGCAGCGGGCCCGTCAGCGCGTGCAGCTGATCGAGGCGCAGAACGCGGCGGCCGTGGCTGAAGCGCAGCTGGCCCGGCTCGTCGGCGTCGAACCGGGCCAGCCGATCGACCTGACGACGCCGGTGGCGGGGGACATGACGATCGCCGGGGAGGTCGGTGACCCGTCGGTGCTGGCGCGCGAAGCGGCACGTCGGCGCGCCGAGCGGCAGGCCTTGGGCGATCGGGCCGCGGCGGCCGAGGCCGCGGCGCGTGCCGCGGCCGCCGCGCTCCGGCCTCAGCTGACGGCGCTGGCGGCCATCGAGCCGGCGCGCCCCAACGCGCGTTTCGTGCCGCGCGTCGACGAATGGAACACCTCCTGGGATCTGGGTGTGACGCTCAGCTGGTCGCTGTTCGACGGCGGGCGGTCGCGCGCCGAGCGCGCGGCCGCCCTGGCGCGAGCCGAGGCCATCCGTGCGGCGATGGATGACTTCGATGCGGCGGTCGACGTTGATGTCCGCGCGCGGCAGGCCGACGTGGCTGCTGCCCGCGCCGGCCTGGCCGCGGCGGCTGAGGCCGTCGCCGCGGCACGCGAGGCACGCCGCGTGGTCGGCGAGCGCTTCGAGGCCGGCGTCGCGACCACGACCGACGTGCTCGACGCCGACGTCGCGCTGCTCGAGGCCGAGCTCGAGCAGACGCGCCTGGCCGTGGCGCTGCGTATCGGCCAGGCCCGGCTGATGCGCAGCGCCGGAATCCGCCGATGAGCGACGGCGCGATCGTCGTCGACCGCCTGACGCGCGACTACGGCCGCTTCCGGGCCGTCGACGCGCTCACGTTTGACGTCCGTCGCGGCGAGGTGTTCGGGTTCCTGGGCAGCAACGGCGCCGGCAAGTCGACGACCATCCGCATGCTGTGCGGTCTGCTGCGTCCGACGTCGGGCACGGCGCTGGTCGACGGCATCGATGTCTCGCGCGACCCGGCAGCCGTGCGGCGGCGCATCGGCTACATGTCGCAGCGCTTCTCGCTGTACGAAGGGTTGACGGTCGACGAGAACATCCGCTTCTACGGTGGACTCTACGGTCTTGCGGGTGCCCGGCTCGAGGAGCGGCGCGCCTTCGTGCTCGCCATGGCCGGCCTCGAAGGGCGCGAGCGCGAGATGACTGCCGCGCTGTCCGGCGGATGGCGACAGCGCCTCGCCCTCGGCTGCGCGCTGCTGCACGAGCCGCCGATCCTGTTCCTCGACGAACCGACCGGCGGTGTCGACCCGGTGTCGCGCCGCGACTTCTGGCGCCTGATCGATGATCTGGCTGCCCGGGGCGTCACCGTCCTCGTGACGACGCACTACCTGGACGAAGCCGAGCGCTGCGATCGCATCGCCATCATCCACGACGGGCGGCTGGCGGCATTGGGGACGTCGCGGGAGCTGAAGGCGATTTTCGCCTCGCGTCCCATCGTCGAAGTCTCGGGGCGCGATCCCGTCGCGCTGATGACCAGGCTCGACGCGCTGCCGGCGCTCGTCGAGAAGACAAGCCTGTTCGGGACGAACGTTCACGCCGTGCTGCGCAGCCCGGACGTGCAGCCCGATGCGGTGCGCGCGGCGCTCGAGACATCGGGACTCGACGTCACGAGTGTCGTGCCCGTGGCGCCGTCGCTCGAGGATGTCTTCCTCGACGTCGTGGACCACACGGCCGGGAGGATCGGTCCGTGAACGGCATCGTCGCGGTCGCGATGAAGGAGCTGCGGCAGGTCCGCCGGGACCGGCGGACGCTCGTGATTCTCGTCGTCGTACCGACGTTCTTCCTGTTCCTGTACGGCTACGCGCTCAACTTCGACATCCGGAACGTGCGCCTGGCCGTCGAAGACCGCGACCAGACGCAGGCGAGTCGGGAGATCGTCGCCGCCTTCCACGGCTCGCCCTACTTCGACGTGATTGCGACCACGACCTCGCCGGCCGAAAGCAGCGCGCTCATCGATCGGGGCGATGCGGCGGTCCTGCTCGTGGTGCCGCCGGGCTTCGACCGCGATCTGCGGGCGGGTCGGTCGCCCGCGCTGCAGATCGTGATCGATGGTGCGAACGCGAACTCGGCGACGACGATCCTCGGGTACGTGACCGGTGTGGTTCGACAGCTGGACACGCCCGTGGGGCGGCGGCCTGCGGTCGGGCTCGTCAGCGTGGAGCCGCGTGTCTGGTACAACCCGGAACTGCGCAGTACCGTTTTCCTCGTCCCGGGACTGATTGCCTTCATCGCGATGATTACCGCCGTCATTTCGACGGCCCTTTCCATCGTTCGCGAAAAGGAGCACGGCACCATCGAACAGGTCCGCATGGCGCCGCTGTCGACCGCGGCGTTCATCACGGGAAAGACGCTGCCGTACCTCGCGCTGTCCCAGATCGGAGCCACGGGCATCGTCGTGGCGGCGATGCTGTTTTTCGACCTGCCGATGCACGGCGGATGGCTCGACCTGATGGTCCTGCTGGCGCTCTTTCTTGCCGGGGCGCTCGGCACCGGCCTGTTCGTGTCGACCATCGCCGAAACGCAGGAGCTCGCCTTCCAGATCGCCGCCATGCTGGCGATGCTGCCGACGCTGCTGCTGTCGGGCTTCATCTTCCCGATCGCGTCGATGCCGGCGGCGCTGCAGGCCGTGTCGCTGCTCGTGCCGGCACGCTACTTCCTGACGGCGCTGCGCGGCGTGCTGCTCAAGGGACTCGGACTGGCCGACGTCTGGCCATCGCTCGTGGCGCTCGCGATCTACGCGATGCTCGTACTGACGCTGTCGGCCTGGAGGCTCGCGCGGCGATGACGGCGATCTGGACGCGGCTGCGGACGCTCGTCTGGAAAGAGTTCCTGGAGCTGCGGCGCTCGCCGCAGCTGCTGCGGCTCGTGCTCGTCGCACCGGTCGTTCAGCTCGTGCTGCTTGGCTACGCGGCAACGACCGACGTCCGCAACGTGCCGATTGCCGTCGTCGACGCCGATCGATCGGCGGCGAGCCGCCGGCTCGTCGAGCACTTCGCCGCCTCGCCGTACTTCGACATCGTTGTCGACGACGTCGACATGGCCCGGGTTGCGCCGCGCCTGGCGTCGGGCGACGTCTGGATGGCCGTGGTGGTGCCGGCCGGGTTCGGTCGGACGCTCGAGCGACCGACCGCGACCCGCGGCGGCCCGGTCGTGCAGGTCGTCGCCGACGGGACCGACTCGAATTCGTCGGGTGTCGCCCTGGCGTACGTGCAGGGACTCGTGGCCGAGTTCAATCAGCGGCGGATGGGAGAAGGCGGCGTGGCGGGAGGGCTCGACGGGCGTGTCCGTGTCTGGTTCAACCCCGAGCTCGAGAGCCGCAACTTCATGGTGCCCGGCGTGCTCGCGCTTCTTCTGATGATCGTCACCACGACGCTGACGTCGATGGCGATTGTGCGGGAGCGGGAGCACGGGACGCTCGACCAGCTGTACGTCACGCCCATCGGGCGCTGGGAGCTCGTGCTGGGAAAGCTGCTGCCGTACGCGCTGATCGGGATTATCGACGTCCTGCTCGTCGTGGCCGTCTCGGTTCACTGGTTCGAGGTGCCGCTGCGCGGCAGCGTGCCGCTGCTGCTGGCCGCCAGCGTGGTCTACCTGCTCTGCACGCTGGGCCTGGGACTGTTCGTGTCGACGATTTCGTCGACGCAGCAGCAGGCGATGATGACCGCGACGTTCTTCTTCCTCGTCCCGATGATCTACCTGTCGGGTTTCGTGTTCCCGATCGAGAACATGCCGACCGTCGTCCAGTGGGTGACGACGATCATCCCGCTGCGGTACTTCCTGGTCATCGTGCGGGGTATCTTCCTGAAGGGCGTCGGCTTCGAGGTACTCTGGCCGCAGTTTGCGGCGATCGGCGCATGGGGTGTGGCCGTGCTGGCCCTGGCGGCCGTCCGATCGCGCCGCCTCGACTGACGCACCCGGGAGGCACGCATGCGCCTGCACATCGGCACGTCCGGCTACAACTATCCCGAATGGCGTGGCACGTTCTATCCGGAGGACCTGCCGGCGAAGAAGATGTTCGAGTGGTACGCCGGGCGCTTCGACACTGTCGAGATCAACTACACCTTCTACCGGATGCCGACGCCGAAGACGACGGCCGGCTGGCGGGATCAGGCACCCGACGGTTTCGAGTACGTGCTCAAGGCGCCACGCCGCATCACGCACGACCGCCGGCTCCGGGAGTGTGCCGATGAGCTCGCGTTCTTCTGCGAGAGCGCGAGAGGACTGGCCGATCACCAGGGACCACTGCTGTTCCAGTTGCCCCCACACCTGCGCAACGATCCGGCGCGCCTCGAGAGCTTTCTCGCGCTGGTGCCCGACGACGTGCGCGTGGCGTTCGAGTTCCGCCACGACAGCTGGCTGAACGACGAGGTGTATGCACTGCTGCGGTACCGCGGCGCCGCGCTGTGCATCGCGGATTTCGGCGATCGCACGACGCCCGTGGTTTCCACAGCCCGGTGGGGCTACTTCCGGCTGCGCGACGAGGGCTACACGCCCGACGACCTCGACCGGTGGGCCGGCCTCGTACAGGAGCGGGCCGGAGAGTGGGATGACGCCTACGTCTTCTTCAAGCACGAAGACGAAGGCAAGGGGCCGGAGTTCGCGCGGCTGTTTATCGACCGTCTCCGGGCGCGCGGTCTGCTGCCGGCGTGAACGTCGACAGGAAGCGGATGGCCTCGGCTTCGGCCCAGTAGCCGTCGTCACCGGCGACGGCCGGCGCGACGAAGCCGCAGTGTCCGCCGTGCCGTGTGATCACTGCGTGGATTGCCGGGTTGCCGGCCACGATCGGCTCGCGGAACTGATCGGCGGGCACGAAGGGGTCGTCCTCTGCGGCGAGGATCAGCAGCGGGATCCGGACGCGGTCGGCGATGCGGATGGCGCTCGCCAGCCGGTAGTAGTTCGCCGCATCGCCGAAGCCGTGGTGCGGGGCGGTGTAGACGTCGTCGAACCGGCGGATCGACCAGATGGACTCGAGCGGTCCGAGGTCGTACCGTCCCGGCCAGGCCGCGGCCTTGCGGCGCATCCGCGCGCGCAGGTTCCTGACGAAGTTCAGGTGATACACCACGTTCGACCGACGCTCGATCGCCCGGACGCAGCGGTCGAGATCGATCGTCGGACAGACGGCCACGGCCGCGCGAACGGGCAGGTCGGGCGACTCGGCGAGCTCGGCGGCCAGCTTGACGGTCAGGTTGCCGCCGAGCGAGTACCCGACGATGCCGAAGTCGGTGAGGCCGTCGGTGCGGACGAGCGAGCGGATGACCGCACGCGGATCGTCGGTCAGGCCCGAATGATAGAGGCCGGGCGTGAGGTGCTCGGTCCCGCCGCAGTTGCGCTGGTTGAGCAGCACCGCGTTCCAGCCGGCGCGGAAGGCGCGTGCGGCCAGGCCGCGCATGTAGTGCACCGAGCTCGATCCTTCGAGGCCGTGCAGTGCCAGCAGCGTCGGGCAGGCCTGCCGATCACGCTGCCAGTAGCAGTGTGCGAGGACCTGCGTATCGTCGCTGACGCGGATGAGCCTGGCCTCGGGTGCCTCGAGCCCGGGAAAGAGCCGCCTGGCGGCCCAGGCGTACACCGTCATCACGTGGCCGTTGCGCAGGCCGCGGCGCGGTTCGAACGGCGCAGCGGTCCACGTGACGGATTCGTGCAGCGGCGCGGGCGGCGAGAGCGTCGTCATCGGAGGTCGTAGATTACGAAGCGGTCGTTGCGATAAAGGACGGGCAGATCGAAATGCCGATCGCGCACGTCGATGAACGCGTCGAGCGCGAGCCGTTCGTCGACCCGGCGGATGTCGGCGGCGTCCGTCCAGTCGTCGAAACCGGCCAGCAGCGCGGTGTACTCCCGGACGCGGCCCGCCAGCGCCCGATCGTACATCGCCATAGCGGGATCCTTGCCGGCCTCGAGCGGCGTGTCGCGGAGCGCGGCAGCCCGCAGGCTGATGCCGAACCGCCAGGCGTGCGCCGGATCCGCCAGCACGTGCCAGGATCCCGGCTGCGCGCGCAGCCAGTCGGCGGCGTCGAGCCACCCGGGATCGGCGGCGGCGGTGAGGCGCGCGAGCGGGCGTCCGGTGTCGTGCAGGATGAACGCGCCACGTCCGAGCGCCAGCAGGGCCAGGCCACCGACAACCATCGGCTGCAGGCGCCGACGTCGGATCGCAACGGCGTCGAGCACCCACCACGCGAGGTAGACAGCCGTCACCGCGTCGAGCAGCCAGAAGACGCGGTTCACCTGCAGCTGCACCACGAAGGCGATGCGGAGCCCGGTGAGCGGCACGCTGACGAGAAAGAGGATCACCAGGGCCGTCAGGCCTGCGAGAAGTCCGGCTTCGCCGGGAACGGCCTGTCCCGCACGGACGCGCCGCCGGTAGAGGGCCCAGAGCACACCGGGGTAGGCCAGGTTGGTGATCCAGGCGTACAGCGGCCAGTCGGCCGGGAAGAGATAGTCGCGGTCGGCGAGGACGGCCAGCCAGTCCGCATCCATGCGAGGCAGCGTCGCAACGGCGGCCAGCACGGCCGCGACGGCGACAACAGCGCCGGCGGTGGCGAGCGCACGGCCGGCGCGGGACTGACGCTCAGGCCACCAGGCCGCGACGGCCAGGGCACCGGCAAACCAGAGGGCCGTCGACGTATGGACGACACCGGCGGCGATGGTCCAGATGCCGGCGCTCCTGCGGCGGCCGCTGATCATCGACGCGAATGCCGTCATGCCGCATGCGAAGGCCAGCATCCGTGGATGGAAGTAGCCTTCGAGCGAGTTGGCGCCGGTCCGGGCAATACGGTGGCGAAGCGTGAGCAGGACGAGCGCTGCCGCGATGGTCCACCAGCTGCAGCCGAGACTGCGCGCGAGCGCGATTGTGGCCAGCGCGAGCAGCACCATCGTGCCGGCGTACAGGATCGCGAACAGCGGGGGCAGGTCGACGCCGGCCGTTCGCACGATGGCGCCGAGCACTTCGTCGCCCACCCAGAGGCGCATCTGCGGCGCGAACACGGCCGCATCGCGTGGGAACGCGGCCGTGCCCGCGGCCAGGTGGATGGCGGGGATGTAGAAGGCCTGGTCGGACACGCCGTAGCGGTAGCCGCCGGCATTGGCCGTGCCGACCAGGAGGACAAAGACGAGGCCCGCCAGCGCGAGACCGTACGGGGGGCCGGGCGCAGGCGACGCCGTCACGCTACTGGGAGAAGTTGACGGTCGGCACCGATTCGGCCGCTGCCGGCGCGTCGAAGTACGGGTACTCTTCGAACCCGAAAATCGCGGCCGTGATGTTCGACGGGAAGCGACGCCTGAGCGTGTTGTATTCCTGGAGCCGCTCGTTGTAGCGCATCCGCTCGACGGCGAGCCGGTTCTCGGTGCCTGCGAGCTCGTCCATCAGCCGCATGAAGGTCTCGTTCGACTTGAGCTCCGGATAGTTCTCGACGACGACCAGCAGGCGGCTGAGCGCGCTCGACTGTTCGTTGGCCGCGGCAATCTGTTCGGCCGGGGTCGTGGCACCGGCGAGCTTCGCGCGGGCGTCGGCGACCGACTGAATCACTTCCTTCTCCTGCACCGCGAAGCCCTGAACTGTTGCCACGAGGTTCGGGATCAGGTCGTTGCGCCGCTGCAGCTGGTTCTCGACCTGGGCCCACTGCGCCTTGATGGCCTCCTCGGCCGCCGTGAACCGGTTGTACGAGCAGCCGCTCACCGACACGACGGCCAGCGTGACGACGAGCACTTTCAGCACTCCCTGCATGCGAAGCTTCATTGTCTGCACTCCTGCGGACCTGAGCGTCCGCGATCTCACCATCGCCCCGTGGCGCCGCCGCCACCGCTGCGGCCGCCGCCGAAGCCTCCGAATCCGCCGCCGCCGCGGCCCCCGAACCCGCCGCCGAAGCCCCCGCCGAACCCGCCGAACCCACCACCGAATCCGCCGACGCCTCCGTACCAGAACGGCCCGCGTCCGTAGCGCCGGATGCCGCCGCGTCCGCCGCCGCCGCGCGAGCTGAGGATCAGGATCAGCAGGAGAACGATAATCGCGACGATCGACAGCGGGTTCGTCTCGTCGCGACGGGCCGGCGGCTCGGCCGGCAGGCCCTCGACGTTCACGTTGCGCCGCTCGGCGATCCGCTGTGCGATCGCCGTCACCGCGGCGAGCAGTCCTTCACCATAGCGGCCCTCGCGGAATGCAGGTGCCATGTAGGTGCGGATGACCTCACCGGCATAGCCGTCGGTGATGATGTCCTCGAGGCCGTATCCGACCTCGATTCGAACCTGCCGTTCCTGCAGCGCGAGCACGATGAGCAGTCCGTTGTCCCGTGCGCGCTCGCCGATGCCGGCCTGTTCGAACAGGCGGACCGCGTACTCCTCGATACCGGCGAATCCTTCGATGTCGGGCACCGTGACGACGACGATCGCGTCGCCCGAGGCCGACTGCAGCGCCCGGCTGCGCGACTCGATCGCCGAGGCGCTGACCGCATCGATGACGTTCGCGAAGTCGTTCACCGGGCCAATCAGCGACGGCAGTGCCGGACGCTGCGCCGACGCAAGCCCCGGCACGACGAGCAGGATCACCAGGAGCAGAGCAGACAGGGATCGGACCGGCGTCATCGCGACGTCCAGGTATCGACGAATGCCCAGAGCCGTTCCGCCAGCACGACGTAGTCGCCGAGCCGATCCGTCAGCGCCGGTGCGCCCGATTCATCGTCTTCGAGCGCAAGGATGGCGCGCGTCAGGTCGGTGTCGATTCCTGCCTGCTCGGCGCCGCCCACCGGGTCCGACGGGCCGGCGTCGTCGACCAGATCCGAGATGTTGGCGAGCAGCGCCCGCAGCGGAGCGGCCGAGCGAACCAGCAGCTCCGAGAGCGATCCCTTGTCGGAACCGGCCTGGACCCAGCCCTGGCGCAGGTGGATCAGGTGGCTCTTGGCCTGGACCTCACACGCGTGCCGCAGCTGCTGGCGGTCGACGACGGCGTCGTCGAACGGCGGCGTGCCGTCGATGACGACGTGCCGGGCGAGCAGGGCGCGGTACTCGAGGGGGAAGGTGTCGAGCGAGCGCCGGAACTCGCGGGGCGTGAGCAGCAGCGGCGGATCGAGGGCGTCGCGCTCCCAGCTCGACGTGAGCGGACCGAGCGCCTCGAGGTCGCCGGGGAGAATCGAGGAGGCGAACGCGACACCCGAGTGGCCGGTCGAAGCGACGAGCGCCACAAACCGATCGCCGAAGACGCGCCGGAGGTCGACGGCCATGCGATCGAAAGCCTTCCGGGCGGTCGGCGTGAGCGTCAGCGGCATGCCGCAATTGTACTTGTGTCGCCCTGTGGAACCCGCACGAAGAAGCACCTGCCCGGCGGCGGGTCCGCGTAGAATAACCCGGTGAAGTTGCGGATGCTCAAGGTCGGCTGCTTCGGCGGAGGCACCGGCCTGCCCAGTCTGCTCGGCGGCCTGAAGAACAACCCCTGGGTCGATCTGCACGCTATCGTCACGATGTTCGACAGCGGCGGATCGTCGGGCCAGCTGCGGGACGAGCTCGGCGTCCTGCCGCCCGGCGACGTGCTGAAGTGCGCGCTGGCGCTGGCGCGCAACGAACGCGAGGCCCGCGCCATCCTGCTGGCCCGGCTCCCGATGCTCGAGGGCCGGAGTCGGCTGGCCGGGCACACGGGCGGCAACCTCCTGCTCTCGATGATGGAGCAGTACACCGGGGGCGATTTTCTTGCCGCGGTCGATGCGCTGCGGACGCTGCTCGGCTGCCGGGGACACGTCTGGCCGATCACGGTCGAGCGTTCGACGCTCTGCGCCGAGTACGCCGACGGGTTTCAGACGCGCGGGGAAGTGGAAGTCGACGCAGGCCAGGCGGGTGGACGGCCCATCGAGCGCCTCTGGCTCGAGCCGTCGGCGGCCATCCATCCGCGTGTGGCCGAGGTCATCCGCGACCTCGACGCGGCCATCATCGGACCCGGCAGCTTCTACACGAGCCTGCTCCCGATCTTCCTCGTCGAAGGCGCCGCCGAGGCGATTGCAGGTGTCCGCGGGCCGATCATCTACGTGGCGAACCTGCTCACCGAAGGGCGGGGGATGGAAGGCTTCACGGCCGCCGATGCCGTCAGGCGGCTGTCGGCGGCCATCCGGCGCCCGATCGACGTCGTGATCTTCAACACGTCGCGACCGGCGCCGTCGGTGCTCGAAGGCTACGCGCTCGAGCACAAGCTGCCGCTCGAGCTGGGCACACTGCCCGAAGGATGCCAGCTGATCGAGGGCGCCTTCTGGTGCCGGACGATCGCGCGCCATCATCGATCGCGCCTGCGCGCGGCGGTCTGGGCGGCGCTGGCCGAGCACCTGCTCATCCGCCAGCCTGATCCGGTAAGCGTGTCGGCGTCGAGTTAGCGTCGCGCGCGCGTCCGGCGGGACGCAGCAGCCGGCGTTCCCGTCGCCGACTTCTTCACGGACTTCTTCGCCGACCTGTTGGCGGTCTTCCTGGCGCTTGCCGTGGCGCTCTTTGTCGCCTTCTTTGCTGGTTTTGCCGCCGTCGGCGGCTTGCCCGATGCCGACGCGGGCCCGGGCCGGCGGCGACGGCGAGCACCGGAGGGCGCCTTTTCAGCTTCGCCGGCCTCACGCTCGGCCTTGATACTGGCCGCCTGCTCGATGATGCGCCTGAAGCGGGCGAGCGAGCGCGTCGGCGCGCTCCGACCGCTCGTCCAGAGCGCCGGCGCGTCGGCCGCGAGAATTTCCGGAAGGTCGAGCTCGCTTTTCACGCTGAGCGGGGCGAACGTCGTGATGTCGATCGGCCCCGACCAGTCGTCGCGATGCTTGATGAGCAGCCAGCTGCGCCCCTCGCCGCGGTCGCCGTAGCCGCGCGTCCTCACCAGCGCCCACGACCCTTTCAGCTTGTAGCCGTCGAGGCGGAACTTGAGGTCGCCTTTCGCGAGGGCGGCATCGACATCGTCGACTTCCGGTGTCCACGTGCCGGTGTCCCAGAGCATGACGATGCCGGCGCCGTAGCCTTCGGGGATGACGCCCTCGAACGAGCCGTACTCGATCGGGTGATCTTCGACCTGCATGGCGAGTCGCCGGACCGACGGATCCAGCGATGGCCCCTTCGGTACTGCCCACGAGAGCAGCACGCCGTTGTGCTCGAGGCGCAGATCGTAGTGCAGCTGGGTCGCCAGGTGCTTCTGGACGCAGAAGAGCAGGCCGTCGCGGCGACGCCGCCGGGGAGCCGGCCGGCCCGGAGGCTCGGGCGACTTCGTGAAGTCGCGCTTGCGGCGGTACTCCTCGAGCGGCATCAGGGTCGGGTGTGTGGCCGGGTTCAGGACCGCTGCGGGGTCTCGGGCACGAAGCCGGGCGGCAGCGACGACTGGTCGGAGAAGAAGAATTCCTCCATCTGCCGGGCAACGAGCGCCTGCGCCTCCTTCTGGAACGGCAGCAGCCGGTACTCGTTGATGATCATCGTCATCCGCTCTTCCCACATCTCCCAGGCCTCGCGCGAGATGTTCTCGTAGATGCGCTGGCCGAGCTCGCCGGGCCACGGCGGCGCGTCGAGGCCGGGAAGCTCGCGGCGCAGCTTCTGACAGAACACCATCCGGACGCCGCTCTGCTGGTCTGATGCCATAATTGAAGTCTCCTCGTCAGCCTTCGTGCGGATCTTACCAGCTGGCCCGTCGGCCGATCCGCGCCGGACCTGCGGGAGACGCGCGCCGTATGAACGCCTGCCGCCTGCTGCGTGTCGTGGCCATCGTGCTCGTAGCGTGGCTCGCCGCGCCCGGGCCGGCGGCGGCGCAGTACTTCGGCCGGAACAAGGTGCAGTACCGGTCGTTCGACTTCCGCATCCTGCAGACCGAGCGCTTCGACATCTACTACTACCCGGAGGAAGCGGAAGCCGCGGCCCTCGTGGCCCGGATGGCCGAGCGGTGGCACGATCGGCTGTCGCGCTTCTTCGGACACGAGCTGCGGGGACGCCAGCCGATCATCCTCTATGCCGCGCCGGCGCACTTCCGGCAGACGAATACGATCGACGGCCTGATCGGCGAGGGGACCGGCGGCGTCACGGAAGCCATCAAGCGGCGGATCGTGCTGCCGATGACGGGCTCGCTGGCCGACACGGATCACGTGCTCGGCCACGAGATCGTTCACGCGTTCCAGTTCGACCTGACGGGTGACGATCCGCGCGACCGCACGGGACTGCTGCCCGGCATCCTCGCATTCCCCCTCTGGTACGTCGAAGGCATGGCCGAGTATCTCTCGCTCGGCCCGGTCGACTCACAGACGGCGATGTGGCTGCGCGACGCGGCGCTGCGCGAGCAGCTGCCGCACATCCGCGATCTGCATCGCTACGAATACTTCCCCTACCGGTGGGGCCACGCCTTCTGGGCCTTCATCGGCGCCAGATACGGCGATCGGGCGGTGGCTTCGCTCATCCGCTCGGCGGCCAACCCGCAGGTGGATCTGGAGGGGATGACCGCGCAGCTGGGGACCGATCCCGACAGCCTGACGGCCGAGTGGCACGCGGCGATCCTCGCGCGCACCCGCGAGCTGGCCGACAACGGGTCGCCGGTGACGAGCGTGCCGCGCCACGTGATCGGGCGCGATACCGGAGGCGGCCGCTACAACGTCGGCCCGCGCGTCAGTCCCGACGGACGGCTGGTCGCGTTCTTTTCCGAGCGCGACCGGTTCGCGGTCGACCTCTTCATCGCCGACGCCGAGACGGGCGCCATCGTCCGGCGGCTGACCACGTCGGCCAGCGACCCGCACTTCGACAGTCTGCAGTTTCTGAGCTCGGCGGGCGCCTGGAGCCCCGACGGGCGACTGCTGGCCATTGCAGCCGTGCGCGCGGGACGCCCCGTGCTGGCGTTGATCGACACTACGAACGGCCGTATCCGACGCGAAGTGAGATTGCCGGACCTCGACGACGTGCTGCACCCGGCGTTCGCGCCCGACGGGCGGTCGATCGTCCTCAGCGGCAATCGCGGCGGCCTCGTCGACCTCTATCGCGTGCGCCTGGACGACGGCACGGTCGAGCAGCTGACCGACGACGTGTACGCCGACTTCGAGCCGACGTTCACGCCCGACGGGACGACGATCGTGTTCGTCACGGAACGCTTCAGCACCGACGTCGAACGGCTCGAGCCGGGGCCGCTGCGTCTTGCCCGGCTCGACCTGGCGACGCGGCAGGTCCGGCCGATTGCCGGCTTCCTCACGGGCCGTCATCTGAGCCCGCAGGTCAGCGCCGACGGCCGCACCATCACCTTCGTGGCCGACCCGGACGGCATCAGCAACATCTACCGGATGCCGATCGATGGCGGGCCGCCCGAGCAGCTGCTGTCGGCGGCCACCGGCGTCGCGGGCATCACCACGACGAGCCCGGCGCTGAGCATGGCGCAGACCGGGCGGCTCGTCTTCAGCGTGTTCGAGAACGCGGGTCATTCGCTCTACCGGCTCGATCCCGCCGACACGGTGGCGATCGTGCCGCAGCCGGTGTCGGATACCGCGGCGCTGCTGCCGGGCCGGGCAGCGGTGGGCGGCGACGTGTACGCGCTGCTGTCGAACGTCGATCGGGGGCTGCCGCCTGTGGCTCCGCTGCCCGAGGGGGAGCCGTACGGACGGAATCTCTCGCTCGACTTCCTCGGCCAGCCGACGATCTCGGGCGGGATGACATCACTCGGTCCGCGGGTCTCGGGCGGGATTTCGGCGTTCTTCAGCGACATGCTCGGCGATCGCGCGCTCGGTGTACAGGCGCAGATCGGCGGGACCCTTGCCGACTTCGGCGGCCAGCTCGTGTACGTGAACCGGCGGCACCGCTGGAACTGGGCGGCGGCCGCTGCCGCGATACCCACGACCATCGGCTACCTGTCGCGACGCGACGACCCCGAGGCCGGGCAGACGCACGTGAGTGCCGTCATCGAGCGCCAGCAGGCGCGCGGCGGCTTCCTGACCGCGTTCTATCCGTTCAGTACCTCGACACGACTCGAGCTGTCGGCTGCGGGCGAGGCCATCTCGTTCAGTCGCGAGATGCGCACGTCGACATACGTGGCCGGGACGAGGACCCCGGTGGAGCAGCGGCGGGATGTCGAGTCGCTCGGCCCGACGCTGTGGCTGGGATCGGGCAGTGCGGCGATCGTGCGCGACACGGCGCTCTTCGGCGCGACGCACCCGATCTTCGGTGCGCGATCGCGCTTCGAGATCGGCCGCACGGGCGGCACGATCAACTACACGAGCGTCCTGGCCGACTGGCGGCGGTACTACATGCCGGTCCGCCCGTGGACCATCGCGGTACGCGCCCTGCACTACGGGCGCTACGGTCGAGACGCCGAGCACGACCAGATCGTCAGCCTGTATGCCGGCTATCCGGAGTTCGTCCACGGCTATGGCATCGGGACATTCACTGCGGCGGAGTGCCTGCGCGGTGTTGCCGGCGCCGAGTGCGACGTGTTCGCCAACCTCCTCGGCAGCAGGATGGCGGTCGTGAACCTTGAGCTGAGGGCGCCGGTTCCCGGCCTGTTCCGCGGCGAGCTCGAGTACGGGCGGGTGCCCCTCGATCTGGTGCTGTTTGCCGACGCCGGGCTGACGTGGACGTCCGATGAGCTGCCGGCCTTCGCCGGCGGCACGCGACACCCGGTGCGCAGCGTGGGTGGCGCGGTGCGGATCAACGTCTTCGGCCTGCTCCCCGTCGAGCTAGCCGTGAGCCACCCGTTCGATCGCGCCGAGCGCGGCGTCCGCTGGCAGGTCGGCATCCGGCAGGGGTTCTAGGCCGGCGCCTGGAGTCGGGCCGGCCCTTGCCGGTTCAGTGCCGCCCCTTCAGCTCCACCTGCACGCGTGCGTCGTTGAAGCATGCCCCGCCGGCAATGTCGCTCAACGTCTGCGGCACCAGGGCGTTCGCCGTCGAGCCGTTGAACGTGCTCCGTGCCCAGAGGCCCTTCGGCAGCGCCACCGTACCGGGGCGCACCTCGGGCGTCACCGACGCTTCGCAGTGCACCTCGCCCAGCTCGTTGTAGACGCGGATCGGATCGCCGTCCGCGATCGAGCGTGCCGCGGCGTCGTCGGGATGAATCTTGAGCTTGACGATCGTCGGGCGCAGCTCACCGAGCGTCGACGAGATGGTGTGCGGACTGGCAGGCGAGATCAGGCTGAGCGGGTACGTGTCGGACCCCGGATTCGGCCGGTAGCGGTACGGACTGCTGCCGTCGCGCGTCAGTCCCGCCGGGAACAGCTTGATGCGGCCGTCGGCCGTCCCGGGACGGACGTCGACGAACTGGACCGGGAAGCGCCCTTTCGGCGGATCCGGCCGTTGCCCCTGGAGCAGGGCCGTGCCCAGTCCGTCGGGCAGCTTTGCCGCCGCTTCGATCAGCGCGCCAGCTTCCCCCGCGTCATCGGGCTCAGCGAACCCGAAGCGGACCGACAGCTCGTGGAACAGGTCGCGGTTCGACTTCGCCTCGCCGACCGGCGCGATGACCGGCTGCACCACCTGCAGGTGATAGGCGCCGTAGCCGCGCGCGATGTCGTAGTGCTCGAGGAACGTCGTGGCAGGCAGCACGAGGTCGGCGTACACGGCCGTGTCCGTCATGACCTGTTCGTGCACGATCGTGAACAGGTCGTCGCGCATCAGGCCTTCGCGGACGCGGTTCTGATCGGGGGCCGTCGACAGCGGGTTCGAGTTGTAGACGAACAGCACTGTCACCGGTGGATTGTCGAACTCAGTGAGCGCGCGGCCGAGCTCGTTCATGTTGACGATGCGCGTCGACGGCGACGGTTCGTCGACGAGCGCTTCCTGAGCGATGCCCCAGGCCGCCGAGTTGCTCATCGTGTAGCCGCCGCCGCGCACGCCGAACTTGCCGCCGACGGCAGGCAGCGCGAGGATGGCGAGCGACGAGCCGCCACCGTTGCGGTTGCGCTCCTGTCCCCAGCCGCAGCGGACGACTGCCGGTGCGATCGTGCCGTA
Organism: Acidobacteriota bacterium; assembly: GCA_003242705.1. Classification (GTDB taxonomy): domain Bacteria; phylum Acidobacteriota; class Vicinamibacteria; order Vicinamibacterales; family SCN-69-37; genus SCN-69-37. The sequence goes on along the minus strand of QGVF01000001.1, from coordinate 58,113 downwards.
CCACTCGGCGAAGGTGCCCAGCGCGGCGGGATCGAGGCCGGACTCCTGCGCCGCGCGCTCGATCGTCCACTCGGCGGCCGCCTGCCGCAGCTCGTCGACGCCGTCGGCATGGGCGTGCAGGAACCCGAGGTCGGCGCGGCCGCGCTCGAACAGATCGTTGATGACCGCCAGCGCAACCGGCAGATCGGTCCCTGGGCGGACCGGCAGGTGCAGGTCGGCCATGCGGGCGAGCGGCGTCCGTCGCGGGTCGACGACGACCAGCTTCGCGCCGGCGTTCTGCGCGGCCTTGATGTGGCTGACGAGGTGGATGCCCGAGGCCGACGCATTGCAGCCCCACACGACAATGAGCCGGGCATGGGCGTAGTCTTCGTAGGCGACGCCCGGCATCCGGCCGTACATGGCCGCGGCCGCGGCGCCGGTCGGCGCCGCGCAGATCGTGCGTGCCAGCCGCGAGGCCCCCAGGCGGCGGAAGAACCGCGCGTCGTCGAGCTCGTTCGTCAGCAGGCCGTTCGATCCGCCGTAGTAGTACGGGAGGATCGATTCGGCACCGTAGCGCGTGCGGGCCTCCTCGATGCGCTCGACGATCAGGTCGAGCGCTTCTTCCCAGCTGATCTGATCGAATGCGGCGTGGCCGCGCGGTCCCTTCCGCCGCATCGGGTAGAGGATGCGTTCGGCGCTGTAGACGCGGCGATCGAAGCGCCGCACCTTGCCGCAGATGTACCCGGCGGTCGATGGCGCGTCGTGCGAGCCTTCGATGCGGACAATCCGGCCGCGCTCGACCGTGACCTGCAGGCTGCAGGAGTCTGGGCAGTCGAGGGTGCAGGCCGTCGAGATTCTGGAGCGTCCCCAGGAGACAGGGGGAGACGGGGCGTCGGAACGGGCCATGGCTGCAGTGTATCGCGGCGGCGCTCCACCATCCGGCGGACCTCGTCCGAGGCGTACAATGGGCCGACCGGCAGTGCCGGGGGAGGAGATATGGCGAGCCTTCAGGACCGGATCGTGGGTGCGATGCGATTGCAGGTGTCGACATTCGAGGAAGTCGAGCACGATGCGACGGCCACGTCGCAGGCGGCCATGGTGGTCGCGCTCGTCGGCGTGGCATCGGCGATCGCGTCGATCCGCTGGATCGGCATTACGGGATTCGTCGGCGGTGTCGTCTCGCAGCTGGTTGGCTGGCTCATCGCCTCGGGCATCCTGCTGCTGGTCGGGACCAGGCTCTTCCCGGGACGGAATACGCAGGCCGACTACGGACAGATGCTGCGGACGCTCGGCTTCGCGCAGGCGCCCGGGCTGTTCAACGTCCTCGCGTTCATTCCGATTCTCGGCTGGCTCGTCCGTCTCGTCGTCTGGATCTGGATGCTGGTCGCCATGGTCATCGCGGTTCGCCAGGCGCTCGACTACGAGGACACGCTGCGGGCCGTAATCGTCGTGCTGGTGGCCTGGATCGTCATGGTCGTGGTGACCGTCATCTTCGGCATGATGTTCGGCCTGTTCGGACTCGGCGCCGGCATGATGGGCGGGATGCTCTGACGGCCGTGCCCGACGCCACACCGCGCCCCCGGGTCGTCATCATCGGCGGTGGATTCGGGGGACTCAAAGCCGCCAAGGCGCTCCGGAAGGCGCCGGTCGACGTGCTCCTGATCGACCGGCGCAATCATCACGTCTTCCAGCCACTGCTCTACCAGGTCGCGACGGCGGCCCTTTCGCCCGGCGACATTGCCGCTCCCATCCGCTGGATCCTCCGCCACCAGGAGAACACGCAGGTATGGCTCGGCGAGGTGACGTCAATCGATCCGCACGCGAAGCGGCTCACGCTCGCCGACGGGGCGACGGTCGATTTCGACTACCTCATCGTGTCGGCCGGCGCGACGCACGCGTACTTCGGCCACGACGAGTGGCAGCGCTGGGCTCCGGGGCTCAAGACCCTGGAGGACGCGCTCGACATCCGCCGGCGCGTGCTGCTGGCCTTCGAGCTGGCCGAGCGTGCCACCGACCCGGCGGAGCAGCGTCGCCTGCTTACCTTCGTCGTGGTCGGCGGCGGCCCGACCGGCGTGGAGCTGGCCGGTGCGCTGGCCGAGATTTCCCGGCACACGCTGGCGAACGACTTCCGCGAAATCGACCCCGAGACGGCGCGCGTCATCCTGATTGAGGGCGGGCCGACGATTCTGGGCACGTATCCCGAAGAGCTGTCGACGTTCGCCCGCCGCAAGCTCGAGCGGCTCGGCGTCAACGTGTGGACCAACAGCGTCGTCACCGGCATCTCCGACGGGAAGGTGCACCTGCGGGGCGAGACCATCGAGGCGGGGACGATCCTGTGGGCCGCCGGGGTCTCGGCCTCGCCGCTCGGTCGGAGCCTCGGCGTGCCGCTCGATCGTGCGGGGCGCGTGCTCGTCAACGACGACCTGAGCGTCCCCGGGCATCCCGAGATCTTCGTGATCGGTGATCTGGCGGCGCTCAAGGGGCCCGACGGCAAGTGGCTGCCCGGCGTCGCACAGGTGGCCATCCAGCAGGCGCGGCATGCGGCCGACAACCTGCTGCGCCGCATGAGAGGCGAGCCGACGCGTCCGTTCGTCTATCGCGACCTCGGCAACCTGGCGACCATCGGGCGCAACTCGGCCATTGCCGACCTGCGGGGCTGGGAATCGAAGGGGTTCTTCGCCTGGCTCGTCTGGCTCTTCGTACACGTGATGAACCTGGTCGGCTTCCGGAACCGGCTGTCGGTCCTCGTGCAGTGGGCGTTCTCGTACCTGACGTACCAGCGCTCGGTTCGCCTCATCACCTACGACGACGACCGCGAACTGTCATGAGACGTCGGCGTCGGGTCCGCGGGTGGCTGGTGCTGGCCATCGCGGCCGGTCTGCTTGCGGCGGTGCCGGTACCCGAGGCCTGGGTCGAACGCTTCTATGCGCGCGGCTTCTATCCATGGCTGCAGGCCGTCGTCACGACGCTGACGAACCGGTCGCCCGTGGCCGTTATCGACCTCGTGCTGGCGGCGCTCGTTCTGGCCGGACTCGTCCGGCTCCTGATGCTGAGACGCGTCTGGCGGCGGCACGGTGCGCTCGGGGCGATCGGCGAAGGCGCGCGACGCCTGGTCCGCGCCGCGGCGATTGTCGTCATCGTCTTTCTGCTGAGCTGGGGACTGAACTATCGGCGCGAGCCGCTGGCCGGGACGCTCGAGCCTCCGCCGCCGGCATCGACGGCGATTCTGGTGGAGGTGATCGAGGAGGCGAATCGGGCAGCCGCCTCGCTGCGGCCGGCAGTGCGCGACGAGGACCTGACGTACGCAGCGCTGGCCGACGACCTGGCCGGTCCCATGCGGCAGGCACTGCGTCATGTCGGGCGTCCCCAGGTGTTCGCGCCGGGGCGCCCGCGCGCGCCGCGCCTGCTGTCGCCCTTCTTCGCGCGTGCCGGCGTGACCGGCATGCTGAATCCCTTCGGCCTCGAAACACTCGTGCACCCGGACCTCGTGCCGGTCGAGCACGGGTTCGTGCTCGCGCACGAGTGGGCGCACCTGGCGGGGCACGCGGACGAGGCCGAAGCGAGCGCAGTCGGCTGGCTGGCCTGCATGTACGCCGGACCGGCGGCCGCCTACAGCGCGAACCTCTACCTGATCATGGAAGCCGGTGCGGCGCTGCACGGCGAGGTGCGTCAGCGGGCCTTCGCAGCACTCGACGAGGGCGTGCGCGAGGATCTGGCGGCGATTGCCGCACGCGTCCACGCGCAGCAGGATCCGCGCGTGCAGCGGGCGGCCTTCCGCGTGTACGACGAATACCTGCGCGCCAACCGCGTCGAAGATGGTACGGCCAGCTACGGTCGTGCGTTGTCGCTGATTCTGTCGCCGACGCTCAGGTCCGCGATGGAGCGCCACCGGCCCGCGGCACGATGAGCCGCGCCCGGCGTGCTTCCGCTGGACGGGCCCTTCAGGCTGCGGGCTCGAGGCCGAGCTCGCGCAGGAAAGCGTCGATCCAGGCCATCAGCCGCCGGCGGTTTTCGGGCCCGAGCAGCAGCAGCTGCTTCTGCACGGGTCGCAGTGCCTGCAGCGACGGGTCTTCGTACTCGAAATACCCCTTCCGCCGCACGACGACCGGCGGCGACGATGGCTCCGGCGTCGAGCGCAGCACCTGGGCCGCCCGCAGGATCGTCCGGTCGAAGTCGTCGTCGGGCCGCCCGATTTCCTCGTAGGCCTGTTCGATGAGCGGCTTCAGATTGACGTACAGCTGCGCGGCGTCGCGCGGCGGGATCGAGCTGATCGCGTCGGCCACCTGGTTCCACCGCGCATGCGTCTCGGGGGTGATCGTCCCGCGCTCGTCACCCGTGATATCGGCCCGCGTGGCGGGCCGGAGCGGCTGGAGCCACTCGGTCGGCGTGCGGCCATCGGCAATCTGGACGACGCCGATGGTCATCGAACGGACGATGGCCGGGCGCGCGAGCAGCCGCGCGATCGTCGGGTGGTTCGACAGCGCGCTGACCAGATCGCGCACGAACGTGTCGCTGTCGGCCAGCGGTGGCAGCGTCAGCGGTTCGGCTTCCGGACGCGGCGGGGCGGCGGTCTCGACCGGCGGGGTCTCGACCGATTCCGGCGCAGCGGGCCGCGAGCGGTTCAGCCACCCGAACACCAGCAGCCCGACCGCCACGACGGCGACGAGTCCGATGACGATGAAGCGGACCGGGGAGGAGCGCTCCGGCTCCGGTGATTCGAACGGCGGCGGTGGTTCGGACGAACCGGGCCGATCGAGCGGCAGATCATCGAACGCCATGGAAGCACCTCCCGGAAGACGGGTCCACGACGCGGCCCGCCGTCGGGTCAGGCCGCGGTGGACGACAGGGCCGCCGTCGCCGCCTCGACCGTGTCGAAGCGCTCGAACACGTCGGCCAGACTCGACAGCCGCAGCAGCTCGAGGATCCGCGGCGGCGTACCGGCCAGGATGAGCCGGCCCCCTTCGCGGCTGAGCGTGACGTGCGCGGCGATCAGTTCGCCGAGGCGCGTGCTGTCGATGAACCGGACCTCACTGAGGTCGATGATGACGTGGCGGACACCGCGCCGGACGAGCCCCGCGACAGCGTCCTTGAGCAGGCCGGGCTCGTCGTTGATGGTGAGCCGGCCGGTCAATCGAAGTATGCCTAGATCGTTTGAAACACGCTCCTGAATCTTCACGAAACCTCTCTCTGGATCATACCCCGAGGGGTTACGACGGCACCCGGCGGAGGGTTCCCGCGATCCGAACCATTGGACGCGACGGAGCGGCGCCGGGTCGGCCGACGGTCCGCGCTGCAGCGTGCTGGTGCGGCTGATCGTTCCCGGTACGTGTGAACGGCGCGTCGTCCGGGCGCGAAGCGACTAAGATGCGGCCATGGGAGCCCACGCCTTTTCCGGACGCCGCGACGTCCCGTTGCCGGCCAACGAGCCGGTGCTCACCTACGCCCCCGGCAGTGACGAGCGGCGGCGCATCGGCCGTGCGCTCGACGCGCTGGCCGAAGAGCGCATCGAAATTCCGCTGGTCATCGGCGGCCGACGCGTGAGGTCGGGCCGCACGCGCCCGGTCGTCATGCCGTGCGACCACCGTCACGTGCTGGCCGACTGTCACATGGCCACGCCGCGGCACGTCCGCGACGCGATCACGGCCGCCGTCGAGGCGCAGCGCGAGTGGGCGGCGTGGCCCTGGGAGGACCGGCTCGCCGTGTTCCTCAAGGCGGCGGAGCTGCTGGCGACGACATGGCGCGATCGCGTCAACGCCGCGACGATGCTCGGGCAGGCGAAAACCGTGCACCAGGCGGAGATCGATGCCGCGTGCGAACTGATCGACTTCTGGCGCTTCAACTGCCGCTTCGCAGCAGAGCTGTACGCCGAGCAGCCGATCAGCAGTCCGGGTGTCTGGAATCAGCTCGACCACCGGCCGCTCGAAGGCTTCGTGTACGCCGTCACGCCGTTCAACTTCACGGCCATCGCCGGCAACCTCTCGTCCGCCAACGTCATCGTGGGCGGCGCGACGGTGTGGAAGCCCGCGTCGAGCGCCCTGTTGAGCGCCTGGATGTTGATGCAGCTCTACGAAGAGGCGGGCCTGCCGCCAGGGTTGATCAACTTCGTGCCGGGCGATCCCGAGGCCGTGAGCGACGTCGCCCTGTCGTCGCCCGACCTGGCCGGCATCCACTTCACGGGCAGCACGGCCGTGTTTCAGTCACTCTGGCGCGCCACCGGTGCGAACATCGCACGCTACCGGAGCTATCCCCGCGTCGTGGGCGAGACGGGCGGCAAGGACTTCATCGTGCTACACCCGTCGGCCGACCTGCAGGCGGCAGCCGTGGCCATCGTGCGCGGCGGCTTCGAGTACCAGGGGCAGAAGTGCTCGGCGGCGAGCCGCATCTACGTCCCGCGATCGGCGTGGCCGGAGCTGCGCGACCGCGTGCTCGCGATGACGGCCGATCTCCGCATGGGCGACGTGCGCGACTTCGGCAACTTCATGGGCGCCGTCATCGACAGGAATGCCTTTGCGCGCATCCGCGGCTACATCGCGCACGCGAAGCGGACGGCGAGGGTGCTGGCCGGCGGCGGCTGCCGCGATCGCGTCGGGTACTTCGTTGAACCGACGCTGGTGCAGGTCGACGATCCCGGTCATCGCCTCATGCGCGAGGAGGTGTTCGGGCCGGTCGTGGCGGTGTATGTCTATCCGGACCGGCAGTGGCGCTCGATGCTCGAGCTGGTCGACACGACGTCGCCGTACGGACTGACGGGGGCCGTCTTCGCGCGCGATCGGCAGGCGATTATTGAGGCGTCGACGGCGTTGCGCCATGCGGCGGGCAACTTCTACATCAACGACAAGCCCACCGGGGCGGTCGTCGGACAGCAGCCGTTCGGCGGCGGCCGGGCGTCGGGCACGAACGACAAGGCGGGGTCGAAGCTGAATCTGATGCGCTGGCTGAGCCCGCGCGTAATCAAGGAGACGTTCGTGCCGCCGGTCGACTACACTTATCCGTTTATGAAGGCCGGCGAGCCCCCGTCTGGAGACTGATACCGGGGGCCAGTCCGCCGGCCAGGAGGCACGAACCCCGTGGCGGAGCAGCAGAAGAGACTCGCAATCGTGGTCGGCGGCGGGCCGGCCCCCGGCATCAACGGCGTCATCAGCGCGGCGACGATTCGCGCCCGGCTCGACGGCGTCGATGTCATCGGCATCCAGCAGGGCTTCACCTGGCTGATGCAGGGCAGAACGGACCACACCGTCCCGCTCACGATCGAGTCGGTGAGCCGCATCCACTTCGAAGGCGGGTCGGTGATCGGCACCGCCCGCGCCAATCCCACGAAGAGCCCGGAACTGCTGGAGAACGTCGTTCAGTCGCTGCTGAAGCTGGGCGTGACCCAGCTGATCACGATCGGCGGCGACGACACCGCCTTCTCGGCGATGAGCATTGAGAAGCAGGCCGCCGGGCGCATCCGCGTCGTGCACGTGCCGAAGACGATCGACAACGACCTCGATCTGCCGCCGCACGTGCCGACGTTCGGCTACCAGACGGCGCGTCACGTCGGTGCCGATATCGTCAAGACGCTGATGGTCGACGCGAAGACGACGGGCCGCTGGTACTTCGTCGTGGCCATGGGCCGCACGGCGGGGCATCTGGCGCTCGGCATCGGCAAGTCGGCTGCCGCCACCATCACGGTCATCCCCGAGGAGTTCGGACCGAACATCCCGCTTGCGACCGTTGTCGATACGCTCGCCGGGGCCATCATCAAGCGGCTCGCGTCGGGGCGCGAGGACGGCGTGGCGGTCATTGCCGAGGGGCTGGCACTCGACCTGAACCCGGCCGACCTCGAGGAACTGTCGGACGTCGAGCGTGACGCGCACGGACACATCCGGCTCGCCGAGCTCGACCTCGGCGGCATCCTGAAGCGCCACGTGTCGGCGCGTCTGAAGGAACTCGGCATCAGGCTCACGATTGCCGACAAGAACATCGGCTATGAGCTTCGCTGCTGTGCGCCGATTCCGTTCGACCAGGAATACACGCGCGAGCTCGGCTACTCGGCGGCGACCTACCTGGCCGAGGGCGGCAACGCGGCGATGGTGTCGGTGCAGGACGGCCGGTTCGTCCCGATCCCGTTCGCGACCATGCTCGATCCGCAGACGGGTCGGACGCGCGTGCGCCGTGTCGATCCGTCGCTCCGGTCGTTCCAGATCGCGCGCGACTACATGGTCCGCCTGCGCAAGTCGGACTTCGCCGATCCGAAGCAGGTCGAGCGGCTTGCCAGCGTGACGAACCTGTCGCCCGAGGAGTTCCGGAAGCAGTTCGAGAAGGTCGTCGCGCACGAGTAGCGCGTCCGCGACGGTCGTCATTCAGGGTCCGACGGCGCCTTCACGGCGCGTCGGGCCCTTTGTCGTAGAGCTGGCGGAGGTGCTTCGACGCCACGCCAGCGGCGCGCCAGGGCGGCCGGATCGGCCAGGTGCCGAAGCACGAGATCGACATCGCGCGGCGCGATGCCCCCTTCGAGCAGCACGTGCACGCTCGCGATCGAGCGCAGCCAGGTGCGCAGGCCTTCACCGAGGTGGGCCGTCCAGTTCGCAAAGGCGTGTGCGGCGAGCAGGCGACGGCGCACGTCGTCTCGGACGGGCCGACCCCGGCGCATCAGTGCTTCGTGCGCGGTCTGCTGGAACGGACCCGGCACGCAGCCGACGAGACCGTCGACGACGGTGTCGATGTCGGGGAGCGTCGGCGGCGCGTCGCCTGTCGGGGGCAGGCAGCTCGTGAGCGGCGCGAACGCCGTGTCGATTCGCTCTTCCAGATTGCCGTCGGCGGGATGCCAGCCGCGAACGCGCTCGACGGCGATTGACAGGCGGGCGATCGCCTCGGCGGAAGTCCCGGCGTCGCGGATCACCCTGATCGCTGCTGCTTCCCATCGCCACCACGCTTCCCAGCTCATGAGCATGTCGGGCCGCAGGGCCGGCGGCAGGCCGCCGGTCGTGTCGAGACCAGTCAGAACCTCGCCCTCGGCCCGCGATCGCGCGACGATTGCCGGCTCAACGTCGTCGTGCAGCAGTTCTGTGACCGTGGGACAGAAGGCCGACAGCGTGACGGACAGGCGGTTCGGCGCAGCGACGACGACGCGAGGGAACTGGCGGCAGGCGTGGGGCAGGGCCGCGACGCCGAGCGTCCTTTGGAGCTCGCAGCGTGCTCGAGCGGCATCGGCGCGGTGAAAGACGCAGCCCGTCGACGTGCACGCGACGAGCGCCGGTGCGTCGTCCGGCGCGTCGGGACTCACGACGAAGAGGTCGGAGGTCCGCGAAGCGGGGTGGAGGAGACCGTCGGTCAGCGCCCGGCGGACGCGCGCGAGCGGTTCGCGCTCGATGGGAATCGGCCAGCCGGCTGTGCAGCAGGCGCCGCGTTCCCGGCACGCGTACCCGGAGAAGAACGAGAGCGTGCAGACGAGGTCTGTCGGGCCGCCGGGCGCGTCAGTCATCCTCGAATCGCAGATGCCGCACACTGCGGCCCTGACGACGGATCAGTCGCAGCGCCTCGATACCGATCGTGACCTGGCGCTCGACGAACCGCTCGGTGACGAACTGATCGGACGCCTCGGTCTTCACGCCCTCCGGGACCATCGGCTGATCACTCACGAGCAGCAGCGAGCCCGACGGGATGCGGTTGGCGAAACCGGCCGCGAAGATCGTGGCCGTTTCCATGTCGATGGCCATGCAGCGCGTGCGGCGCAGGTACTCCTTGAAGGCCTCGTCGTGCTCCCAGACGCGGCGGTTCGTCGAATAGACCGTGCCGGTCCAGTAGTCGAAGTCCAGATCGCGGATGACCGTCGAGACGGCGCGCTGCAGGCTGAAGGCCGGCAGCGCCGGGACTTCGGGCAGCAGGTAGTCGTTCGACGTTCCCTCGCCGCGGATTGCCGCAATCGGCAGCACGAGGTCGCCGACCTGGTTCTTGCGCTTGAGGCCGCCGCACTTGCCGAGCAGCAGCACCGCCTTCGGCCTGACAGCGCTGAGCAGATCCATCACGGTGGCGGCGTTCGGGCTGCCCATCCCGAAGTCGATCATGGTGACGCCGCCGGCCGTGGCGTTCGGCATGGGGCGCTCGAGCCCGCGGATCTCCGCGCCGGTCAGTGCCGAGAAGATTTCGAGGTACCGGCGGAAGTTCGTCAGCAGGACGTACGGCTCGACGCCGTCGATCGGCGTGCCGAGATACCGGGGCAGCCAGTTGCTGACAATCTCCTCCTTCGTCTGCATCCTGTTCAATCTAGCCTGTTTCCGGGCCGGGCGCCCCGGTTGCATCCCGGGCGCAGTCGTGGCAGTCTGCGCGGCAGGAGGTCCCCGATATGTCCAAGCGATCGCAGTCGAACCGGCCTGCGGGCAAGCCTCGTGACCTGACCGACGTGCTCGACGAGCTCGAGATGGACGACACGCTCGACGATACGTTCCCGGCAAGCGACTCGCCGTCCTGGACATCAGGGGTCGAGCCGGAGCGTCTCGAGGCGTCGCCGGCGGACCGCCGGTCGACGGACGAAGACTGAGACCGGGGAACCGCCATGGCTGCCATCCGGGTTTCGCGGCTCGCTCTGCTGGTGCTGGCGCTCGCCATGGCGGTTCCCGCTGCTGTCCAGGCTCAGCCCGCGCCGCTCGTCGTCGACGTTCAGGTCGTCGATCGCGATGGTCATCCGGTGGCCGGGCTGGCCGCGGATCGGTTCAACGTCGAAGTGAACGGGCGCCGGCGCCGCGTGGTCGACGTGAAGGTGATCGACGCGGCGTCGCGCGACGGGAATGCGCCGCTCGAAGGACGCCTCGTCTACTTCCTGGTGGTCGACGCCTCGACGTTCGGCCAGGGGGCGGCGACCGATGCCGTCGCCGCGCTCACGCGGTTCGTCGACAGTCTGCCAGAGGGTAGCCTGGCCGGCCTTGTGACCTTTCCCATGGGGCCGGCCGTCGAGCTGACGACCGATCACGAACAGATCAGAACCGCACTGGCCCGTGTGACGGGCCAGAGCCCGCAGGGGCGCGGCGGGTCGATGGGTCTCGGCCTCGCCGACGCGATCGAGTTCGCTTCGGCTCCCGATCCGATCGACGTCACCCGACGGTTCTGCGGTGAGGGCCTGGCCGAGGACAGCGCCTGTCCCCAGCTGATCGAGCAGGAGGCCGGGCTCATCCTCGGCGCCGCCGAGGCACAGGCCCGTTCGAGTCTCGGCATGATTGCCGAGTTCGCCTCGCGCCTCGACACGATTCCCGGGCGCAAGGTCGTCGTGCTCGCGAGCGCCGGACTGGCCGTCTCTCCCCGGGCCGGCGGCCGGCCCGACGTCGGCAACCTGCCGGACGAGCTCGGCACAGCGCTCACCCGCGCCGACGCGGCGTTCTACACGCTCCTGCTCGACGGGCTGGCCACGGTGGGAGCCGCCGACGGACGGCGGAGCAATCCCGGTCGCGACCGCGAAGTGCTCGGCCGCTGGCTCGATCAGTTCTCGTCGTCGATGGGGGGCGCTCTCGTGCGTGTGCAGCCCGGACAGCCGGGCGATGCCGACGATCGCATCGCGCGCGAGACCGCATCGCACTACGCGCTGACGCTCGAACCGGCCGGGAGTGATGGCGCCGACCGCCTGCAGCGGCTGCGCGTCCGCGTGAACCAGCGCGGCGCGACGGTCCGCGCACGAACGCTCGTCAAAGGCGGGTGACCGTCGCCGATCTCAATTGGCGGTTCCTCCGCCCGGGGTGTCCGGCGCGGCCGTGTCGTCGGCACGGCGGTCGGCTTCGGCTGCCGCCTGTTCGGCGAAGTGGCACGCCGACCAGTGTCCGGGGGCCACTTCGCGCAGCGGCGGATCCACCTCCCGACAGATGGGCTGCGCCATGTAGCAGCGCGTGTGGAATCGACACGCCGGCGGCGGATTCGACGGGCTCGGCACGTCGCCGCGCAGCACGATTCGCGAGCGCCGCCGCTCCGGATCCGGAATCGGCACCGCCGACAGCAGCGCGACCGTGTAGGGATGCATCGGCGCCCGGTACAGGTCGCGGCTGGTCGCCAGCTCGACGATGCGTCCCAGGTACATCACGGCGACGCGATCGGAAATGTGCTCGACGACCGACAGGTCGTGCGCCACGAAGATGTAGGTCAGATCGAGCCGGCGCTGCAGATCGCGCAGCAGGTTGATGATCTGGGCCTGGATCGACACATCAAGCGCCGAGACGGGTTCGTCGGCCACGATCAGGCGCGGCGAGACCGCGAGCGCGCGGGCAACGCCGATCCGCTGGCGCTGTCCGCCCGAGAACTCGTGGGGATACCGCGAGGCGTGCGCCGGCGACAGGCCGACCATCGTCAGCAGCTCGGCCACGCGATCGCGGGCGGCCCGCCCCTTCGCCAGTCCATGCGTCGTCAGCGCCTCGGTGAGCGTACTGCCGATCGTCATTCGCGGGTTGAGGCTCGAGTACGGATCCTGAAAAACGATCTGCATCTGCCGCCGGAGCGGCCGCAGCTGACGGCGGGGCAGGCCGACGAGTTCCCGGTCCTCGAACTTCACGCTGCCCGAGGTCGGTTCAATCAGGCGCAGGATGCTGCGTCCGGTCGTCGTCTTGCCGCAGCCGCTTTCGCCGACGAGCCCCAGGACTTCGCCACGCCGCACGGTGAAGGAGACGCCGTCGACCGCCTTCACGTGGCCGACAACGCGCGAGAAGAGGCCGCGGCGGATCGGGAACCACGTCCGGAGATCGCTGACTTCGAGCAGCGGGGCGTCGTCGCGCTCCCGCGGGACCGGCACGACGGTCGTCGCGGTGTTGCTCATGGGACGGCCTCCTCGGGATTCGGGTCGAGCGTGCCGGCCGCAATTTCGCGCGCACGCCAGCAGCGCGAGTACCGCCCCGGTTCGATCTGCATCAGGTCCGGATGGTCGAGGCAGAGCGGCGCGACCATGACCGGACAGCGCGGGTGGAAGCGGCAGCCGCGCGGAAAGTGCGCCGGGTTCGGCACGCTGCCGGGAATCACGGGCAGCGAGTCACGCTCGACGCCGAGCCGCGGCAGCGAGGCCAGCAGGCCGGCCGTGTAGGGATGCAGCGGCCGCTTGAACAGCGACCGCACGTCAGCGTACTCGACCACCTGTCCGGCGTACATCACCGCCACCCGGTGCGCCATCTCGGCGACGACGCCGAGATCGTGCGTGATGAGGATGATGGCCATGCCCAGCTCGCGCTGCAGACGCCGGAGCAGGTCGAGAATCTGCGCCTGAATCGTGACGTCGAGAGCGGTCGTCGGTTCGTCGGCGATGAGGACCGAGGGCCGGCAGGCGAGCGCCATGGCGATCATCACGCGCTGCCGCATTCCGCCCGAGAGCTGGTGCGGATACTCGTCGACGCGCTGCTCGGGCGAGGGGATGCCGACCAGCTCCAGCATCTCGATCGCGCGCCGTCGCGCCGTCCGTCGATCGACCCGGTCGTGCAGTATCACGGCTTCGATGATCTGCTCCCCGCAGGTGAAGACCGGGTTGAGCGACGTCATCGGCTCCTGAAAGATCATCGAGATCTCGGCGCCGCGGATGCGCCGCATCTCGGCCTCGCTCACCGTCAGCAGGTCGCGTCCCTTGAACAGGACCCGACCGCCTTCGATGCGGCCCGGCGGCTGCGGAATCAGGCGGAGGATCGACAGGGCCGTGACGCTCTTGCCGCTGCCCGACTCGCCGACCACCGCGAGCGTTTCGCCGGCGTCCACGTCGTACGACACGCCATCGACGGCCCGCACCACGGCATCGTCGGTGTGGAACCACGTGCGGAGGTTCTCGAGCCGGAGCAGGGGCTCGCTCATGATCGGCCCCCGGTCACGCGGCGTGGATCCAGCGCATCGCGCAGGCCGTCGCCCAGGAAGTTGAACGCCATGACGGTCAGGAAGATCGCCAGGCCCGGCACGTAGAGCAGCCAGGGAAACGACGTGAGCGCGCGGATGCTGCGTGCCTGGTTCAGCATGTTGCCCCACGAGGCCGACGGTTCCTGGACACCGACGCCGAGGAACGACAGGACGACCTCGCCGAGGATGTAGCCGGGGACCGAGACGGTTGCCGCGACGATGACGAACGACAGCGTGTTCGGCAGGATGTGCCGCACGATGATGCGGAAACGGCTGACGCCGAGCGCCTCGGCCGCCGTGACGAACTCCTGCCGGCGGATCGACAGGACCTGACCGCGGATGACGCGCGCCAGGCTGGCCCACCCGATGAACGACAGGATGCCGACGATGCCGAGGTAGACGTACTGGCTCGGCAGCTCGATCGGGAAGACCGCTCGCAGCGCGACGATCAGGTACAGCGACGGGATGCTCAGGAGCAGCTCCGAGAAGCGCATGATCACCGTGTCGACCCATCCGCCGAAGTAGCCGGCCACGCCGCCGAGAATCATGCCGAGCACGAACGACACGGCAATGCCCACGATACCGACCGTGAGCGAAATCTGCGCGCCGTAGAGCAGGCGCGAGAACTGGTCGCGGCCGAACGAGTCGGTCCCGAGCAGGTAGACGCGTCCCGGCGCGTCGACGCCGAACAGATGGATGTCGGTCGGGAAGACCCAGAACAGCCGGTACGGGGCGCCGCGCACGAAGAAGCGCAGCGGCAGCTCGCGCGCCGGATCCTCTTCGTACCGGAACGACCGGGCATCGGCGAGCGTGGTCTGGCGGACCACGGGGATCAGCCGGAAGTTGCCCTGCGCATCGACGAACCGGAGCCTGTGCGGCGGGTGATAGTAGCGCTCACGGTCCATTTCCTCCTGAGGGTAGGGGGCAACGAACGGAGCGACCGCGGCGAAGCCGTAGAAGACGAGCAGCAGCAGCCCGCCGGCAATCGCGAGCGGACTCTTGCGCATCTGCCGCCAGAAGACGCGCCAGGGCGACTGCGGCGGAGGGGCGTCCGCCGCATCGGCATCGACGGGCAGATCCGTCCCGTCGCCGCCCGGCGGCGGCGCCGCGTCGACCGCGTCGGGCCGTGTCGACTCGTCGCGCCGGACGTCAGTCATAGCTGATCCTCGGGTCGGCCACGGCGAGGAGAATGTCGGCGATGAGATTGCCGAGGATGAGCACGACCGACGCCATCAGGACCGACCCCATGACGAGGTACTGGTCCTGCGTGAGGATCGCGTCGAGCGTGATGCGGCCGAGTCCCGGCCACGAAAAGATGATCTCCACGATGAATGAGCCCGATACGAGCGCGCCGAGCGTGTAGCCGAACAGCGTGATCATCGGGTTCAGGGCGTTGCGCAGGGCGTGCTTGAAGACGACGATCCGCTCGTCGAGGCCTTTGGCGCGAGCCGTCGTCACGAAGTCGAGACGCAGGACGTCGAGCAGGCTGCCGCGCATCTGGCGCATGCGGCTGGCGAGCGGCACCAGTCCCACGACGAGCGCCGGCAGGAACAGGTGCCAGGCCAGATCCAGCGTCCTGCCCCACATCGACAGCTCGTCATGGTCGATCGATCGCATGCCGCCGACCGGGAACCAGCCGGTGCGGGCGGCGAGCATGAGCAGGAGCAGGCCGGACAGGATCTCGGGGATCGACAGCCAGACGAAGGCGACGACCGACAGCACCCGATCGACCCACGAGTGCTGCCGGACCGCGGCAAGCACGCCGAGCGGAATGGCCAGCAGCCAGGTGACGAGCGCGGCGGCCGTCGCGAGCAGCAGCGTGTTGCCGAGGCCTTCGGCCAGCACGGTGAACACCGGCTGGTGCCGCGAGAACGACTGGCCGAAGTCGAAGTGCAGCACGACGTTCCGCAGATAGATCGCGTACTGCACGTACCACGGCCGGTCGAGGCCGAAGCGCCGCCGCATGGCCTCGATCGTCTCGGCCGAGATCGCGGGATTCTCGGCCATCTGGTTGAGGAAGTCGCCCGGCGCGAGCTGCAGCAGCAGGAAGGTCAGCGCCGAGATGCCGAGCAGCAGCGGGATGATCTGCAGGAACCGCCGCGCAATGTACGACCACACAACCGCACCCGACGAGGCCCGGCGCTACCGCCGGGCCCGTGACTTCAGATACACGCGATCGATGTTCCAGAGGATGCGGTGCGGAATGACCGACGGCTGCACGTTGCCGAAGCGGTCGCTCACCGGCAGCCTGGCGATCTGCGTGGGCAGCCAGATCAGCCAGCACTGCTCGTTGACGATGTTCTGGATCTCGCGCCACGCCTCCTTGCGCTTCTCGAGATCCGTCTCGGCGACGAGCACGTCGACCAGCCGATCGATGCGCGCCTCCTCGGGCGTCTCGGGCTTCGGCTGGTTGATGTTCCACCAGTGCGTCAGGCCGCTCGACCGCCAGACGTTCTGACCGAGCGCCGGATCGGGCGGGACGCCCGTCTGCAGGCCGAGCAGGGCGGCCTCGTACTGGAAGTCGTTCCGCAGGTTCGTGATGAGCGTGTTGAAGTCGACCGGCGTCAGCACCACCCGGATGCCGACCCGCTCGAGGTCGTCGCGGATGAAGTTCGCCATGGCGACGCGCAGCCGGTTGTCGCTGTTCGTCTTGATCGTGAAGCTGACGGTGTTGCCCCGGTCGTCTTCGAGGATGCCGTCGCCATCGCGGTCGCGCCAGCCCAGGTCCGCCAGCAGCCGGCGCGCCTCGTCCGGGTTGTAGTCGTACTTCACGATGTCGGGCGTGTACCAGACCTTGTTGCCCGGCGTCGACGTCGACCAGTTCTTGACCGCGTCGCCGAAGAAGATGCTCTGGATCATCGCGTCGCGATCGATGGCCATCGACACGGCGCGACGGAAGACCGGGTTGCTGAACCAGGCGTACTTCACCGGATCGACCTGCGGGTCGCCGACGCGCCTGCCGGCCGCCGGCTGGCGCACCTTGTTCAGGTTGAACCACATCATGGCGGAGTTCAGCGCCGGGCCGAGGTCGTACAGCGTGAATCCGCCGTTCGCCTGGTTCTCCTCGTACCAGGAGTAGTTTTCGGGCTTGACGTTGTCGAGCGCATCGAGCTGCCCGGCGCGGAACTGCAGATCGGCGGCGTCCTGATCGGGCACGACGGTGAACACGAGTTCGTCGAGGTAGGGCAGCCGCTGCTGCTCACGGTCGATACCGAACCAGTAGGGGTTGCGCACGAGGACGACCCGCTCGTTGGCCACGTACTGGCGCAGCCGCCAGGGGCCGCTCGTCACGAGCTGGTCGGGCGGCGTGTTGACGCCGTAGGCTGACGCGAACGTCCCGTTCCGGTAGGCCGGCTCGAGCACGTGCTTCGGGAGAATCCTGAGGGCTCCGGCCAGCTCGGGCACCATCGCGTTCGGTGCGGGCGTCCGGATGACGACCGTGTAGTCGTCGGGGGCCGAGATCTCCCACCGCCGGCCGTCCATGACGAGCAGATCCTGAATGGCCGGGTGCAGCTCGTCGTCGTAGGCCACTTCGAAGTTGAAGAGGACGTCGGCCGAGGTGATCGGTGTGCCGTCCGAGAATCGTGCGCCGCGCCGCAGTTCGAACGTCCAGGTCAGGCCGTCGTCGGCGACCTCCCAGCGCTTCGCGAGCATCGGCGCCGTCTGCTGCGTCGCGTTGTCGAACGTCGTGAGCCCGACGAACAGCTGCGTCGTGATGTCGGTCGACGACGTTTCGTTCGCCATTACGTCGTTGAACGTGCGGGGCCCGGCTGCCTGGCCGATGACGAAACGGCCGCCGTAGCCGCCGATGGATTCCGCTTCGATCACGAGCGGTTCTTCGGGCAGCGGATGCGGATCTTCGTAGGGCGTGTATTCAGAGCCTCCGCCGCCGCAGGCCGCGGCAACCGGCAACACGAGCGCCAGTGCGAGTGCGCGCAGATCGAAGGCGGGCCAGCGAAGCGTCATCGTGCCTCCATGTTCGAGTCGATCCCTTCCGAAGTATAGGACAGGGATCCGGAGACTCGACACGACCCGGCGCGTGCTGACAGGCGTCGTTCGTGAAGCTGCGGTGAAGAGTCGCGGGGAGACGCGCGCGATCCAGGGTGGTGCCGGAGGTCGGACTCGAACCGACACTCGCCGTCAGGCGAACAAGATTTTGAGTCTCGCGCGTCTGCCAGTTTCGCCACTCCGGCACAGTCGTACGGCGCAGACGATCGGATCCGCCAGTATAGCATCCGCCCAGCCACCCGACCCGCATCGTCCGCGCGGCGACGTGGGGCGGCCATACGGGCGGGGACGCCGGCGCTGCCGGGGCGCGCACGGGGGAGCGCCGGTGGCTGCGTCGCGGCGGATGTCGTCCGATGACGGATTGCGGCCGCCGTCGCGCCGATGGCGTCCAGTACTGTCACAATCGCGGGGCCGACCGGACGCGGCGCCGGTCGTCAGAGGAGAGAGTTCGTGTCAACACCTGCAACGCTGCTGCGACGTCTGGCGGCCGGTACGGTTCTGGCCCTGTTGACCGTCACGGCCACTGCACCGTCGCTGCATCCGGTCGAGGCCCAGTCGCCGGCGGCGAGTGGGGCGGCACTCATCGCCGAGTCCGACATGCGACGGTGGCTGTCGACGCTCGCGTCGGACGCCATGCAGGGCCGCGGGGCATTCACCGAGGGCTACGGCCTGGCGGCGGCCTACGTGGCCGCGGAACTCGAGGCGATGGGGGCGACGCCGCTCGGCGACCACGGCGGCTACCTCCGGACCGTGACGCGCGGCGAGTACCGTGTGACGCGGCGATCGTCGCTGCGCATCACCGCCGCGGGAAAGACGCAGACGTTCGCGCAGGGCGACCACGTGTCGTTCGCGCCGCTGGCCGGCAGCGCGCGACGCCTGTCGTTCGACGCCATCGAGTTCGCCGGCTACGGTCTGCCGCCGGTGGGCGAGCCACCGCCGGACTACACCGGCAAGCTCGTCGTCCTGCTGCCCGGCACGCCCGCGGACCTGCGCGGCAACTGGCCGTATCCGCCGGCGTTTGCGACCGGGGCCGGGCGTGCGGCAGCCATCGCCGACGCGGGCGCCGCCGGAGTCATCGTGCTGGGCGCTGTCCCTCCAACAGCGACCGGTTCCGACGGCGGGCCGCCGGCCGTCGGCCTGACGACGGTCCTGCGCACCGATCGGCCGCGCGCGCCCGTCATCACGGCCGACGACGAAGTCTTCGCGCTGCTGTTCGGTGGAACCGACGCGTTCGAGCGGCTGCGCACCCGGGCGCAGCGCGGCGAACCCCTCGACGCGCAGCCGCTGACCGGCATCGACGTCGTCGTGGACATCGACCATCGGTACGAGGTCGTCCGGCTGGAGCGCACGCACAACGTCGTGGCGATGGTGCCGGGACGCGATCCGGAGCTGCGCGAGCGCTATGTGGCCTTCGGCGCGCACCTCGACCACGTCGGCGCGGTGACGGGGCCGTCGCTGCCCGGCCGGGTCAACGTCCCGATTGAGCAGGATCCGATCTGGAACGGCGCCGACGACAACGCGTCGGGCTCGACGGCGCTGCTGGCCATCGCGCGGGCGCTGCTCGAGGGGCCGCGGCCGCGACGGTCGACGCTCTTCGTCTGGCATGCGGCCGAGGAAGAGGGGCTGCTCGGATCGCGCGCCTTCGTCGATGACCCTCCCGTCCCGCTCGAGGCCATCGAAGCGCAGATCAACATCGACATGATCGGCCGCAATCGCGACGACGACGCGTCGGAGGCGCGGACGGTGTACGTGATCGGGGCGGACCGGATCAGCACCGACCTCCACAACCGCCTGGTCGAGGTCAACGGACGGCTGGGCGAGCCGGTCACGCTCGACTTCCACTACAACGATCCCGACGACCCCGAGAGCTTCTACACGCGCAGCGACCACTACAACTACGCCGCCCGGGGCGTGCCGGCCGTGTTCTTCTTTACCGGGACCCATCGGGACTATCACGCGAACACCGACTCGGCCGACCGGATCCTTTATCCGAAGCTGCTGCGGATTACCCGCTACATCTACGAGGCAGGCTTCGCGGTCGCCGACGGGGAACCGCTCCGGCGTGACTTTCGGGGCCCCCGGGCGGGACGGGGGTTCCGGGGGACGCTACCGTCGGACTGACCATCCTGTAAGTCGTGTCGATGCGGCCGGTTACGCCGCAGGGGCTCAGGGGGAAGTGCCGGGGGGAGCATGGCAAAGAAAGGGCGAAATTGCGCGGAAATCGCTGAAAGTACAAGGTTTCGCGTTGTCCTTCGGGCCGGGATCGGCTAAAATAGCAGGAGTTTCCTGCTGCTAAGTGGGCCAACCTTTCACCTTCTCTGCACTTCCGGGGGGCACGTGGCATTCGAGATCGGCGACAAGGTCATCTACCCGAATCATGGTCTTGGCGTGATCGAGCGCATCGAGACCAAGACGATCATGGGAACCACCTGCGGCTTCTATCAGCTGCGGATGGCGAACGAGACGACCGTGTTCGTGCCGGTCGACAATGTCGAAGGTGTCGGGCTCAGGCGTGCCATCTCCGATGCCGAAGTCGAGCGCCTCTTCACGCTGCTGGCCGACGGCAACATCGACAGCCATCAGAACTGGAAGGGCCGCTTCAAGGACAACTCGGACCGGATGCGCACCGGTTCGATCTACGACGTCGTCGAGGTGCTCAAGAGCCTCGCGTTCCTCGCCCGCTCGAAGAGCCTGTCGTTCCGCGAGAAGCGCATGCTCGATCGCGCGAAGTTCCTCGTTGTCTCTGAGATCACCGAAGTGCTCTCGATGAGCACCGAGGAAGTCGAGCGGCGCGTCGACGAGGCGCTCGAAAAGTGTTTCGCCCTCAAGGCCGAGCTCGACGCGCGCCCGCGGCCCGCTGCCGCGGCGAAGGCGCCCGAGGTCGAAGCCGAACCTGCGCCCGAGGAGCCGGCTGTCGCTGCGGTCGAGCCCGAACCTGCGCCCGCTCCGGCGGTGCGGAGCGCGGCGGCAAAGACGGCGCGGACGGCCGCCAAGACCACGAAGGTCGCGGCGAAGGCGAAGCCGGCGGCCGCCAGGCGCACGGCCAAGGCTGCGACGACGCGCAGCAAGGCGAGTGCGGCGCGCAAGACCGGGGGCAAGGCGACGACCACGCGTCGCGCCGCGCGCGCCTCCTGAGCTTCGGTCGCACCCGTCCTGCATGAGCGGACTTCAGCGGTTCATCGCCGCCGCACGGACCATCACGGCCGTCGCGGCGGTTGGTCTGTACGTGGCCCTTGCCGGGCCATTCGGGCTGGCCTGGACGTTTCTGACCGGTCGTCCCGACATCCTCTATACGCTCGGCCTGTTCGGCGTGCGCATGGGACTGGCGCTGGCCGGCATCAAGGTCCGAATCGAAGGCGCCGAGCACATCGTGCCGGGGGCCGTCTTCGCCTGCAATCACATCAGCAACATCGATCCGCCCGTCCTGTATCAGGCGCTTGCGCCGCTCTATCCGAAGGTGCGCGTGCTCTACAAAGCCGAGCTGCGCAGGCTGCCGATACTCGTCCGGGTCTGGGACGCGGCCGGCTGGATTCCGCTCGAGCGGTCCAACAGGGAACAGAGCTGGCCGGCCGTCGAGCGCGCCGCCGAGGCGCTGCGCGAGGGCAACGCGTTCTTCATCTTTCCCGAAGGGACGCGCAGCAGGACGGGTGAGCTCCTGCCGTTCAAGAAGGGCGGATTCGTCATGGCCATCAAGGCGCAGGCGCCCGTCGTGCCGGTCACGATCAGGGGGAGCCGCGAGGCCATGCGGAAGGGCAGCGCCCTCATCTGGCCGACCACGGTGACGCTGACGTTTCTGCCGCCGGTGCCGACAGCCGGAATGACGGTCGACGATCGCGCGGAACTGGTCGCGGTGGTGCGCGAAGCGATGCTGGGACAGCTGGCGGGGGGCCGGCGTTAGGCGATGGATCGCCAGCTGCCGGAACGAGAAGCCCCGGACGCGCGGGTCGGGAAAACGGAGAAGCGCAACTTTTTGCGCTAGAATTCCGGGCTTGTGCCACGGAAGAACAATCTCCGCCAGCCGAGTGATCAGGTGTCGGAGCTGACGGCCGGCCGCCTGTCGGTTTACCTGCGCGCGCTGAACGCGCTCGATGCCGCCGGGGTCAAGACAGTCTCGTCGAAGGCGCTGGCCGAGCAGTTTCACCTGAACGCGGCGCAGATCCGCAAGGATCTGGCCTACTTCGGCGAGTTCGGCATCCGCGGCGTCGGCTATTACGTCAAGGACCTCAAGCGGCAGCTGCGAGCCATTCTCGGCCTCGACCGTACGGTGCGCGTGGCCGTCATCGGCGCGGGGAATCTCGGCATGGCCCTGGCCGACTATCCCGGCTTCCAGCAGGAGGGCTTCGCGATCGTAGGAATGTTCGACGCCGATCGCGCCAAGGTCGGCCGCCGCTCGAAAGGTGGCGTCCCGATCTTCCACATCGATACGTTCACCGACTACGTCGCGCGCGAGCGCGTCGACATTGCCGTGATTGCCGTCCCGGCCGAGGCGGCGCAGTCGGTCGTCGACCTCGTGGTGGCGGCCGGCATCCGCGCCATCCTCAACTTTTCGCCGGGGACGCTGCAGGTGCCCCCGGGAGTGAAGCTGAAGAACGTCGACCTGACGGTCTCGATGGAGAGCCTGTCGTTCTTCCTCGCCCGTGGAGAAGCCGCCGATGGCCAGGCGTAAGGCGGCCGCCAGTCTCACGCACGTCGATCCGGAAGGACGCGTGCGGATGGTCGACGTGTCGGCCAAGGCCGAGACGAGGCGGGAAGCCGTGGCCGAAGGCGAGATCCGGATGAGCGCGGCCGCCCGCCGCGCGATCCGCGAGCGCACCGTCGCGAAAGGCGATCCCCTGCAGACGGCCCGCATTGCCGGCATCATGGCCGCCAAGCGGACCGGCGACCTGATCCCGCTCTGTCATCCGCTGCCGCTGACGAGCGTCGACGTCGATCTGACGCCGCGCCGCACCGGATACCGCATCGTCGCCCGCGTCGGGACCATCGCGCGGACCGGTGTCGAGATGGAAGCGCTCGTGGCCGTGTCGGCTGCGGCGCTGGCCCTGTACGACATGCTCAAGGCCATCGACCGCGGGATGGAGATCGGGCCCATCCGGCTGCGCGAGAAGCGCGGCGGGAGGAGCGGAGACTACAGGCGGACGTGACCGAGATGACCCGAACCCGGCCGCCCGACGATGACTCGGGTGTGCAGCGGCTGCCGCGCACCATCGCGGAGCTGCCGTTCTTTGCGTCGGGGCGTCACCCGAAGCCCGACCTGATCGGCCAGTGCCGCGGCGGCGAGGTGCACTATACGAGCGGCCGCGACCTGCTGCCGAAGGTCCGCGACATCGGGCTGGGGCTCGCCGCGCTCGGGATGACGGCCGGCAGCCGTGTGGCCATCCTCGCCGAGAGCCGTCCCGAGTGGCTGTTCGTCGACCTTGCCGTGCTTGCCGCCGGTGCGGTCAGCACGCCGGTCTATCCCACGCTCACGACGGAACAGGTCCGCTTCATCCTCCGCGACGCGGGCACCACGGTCGTCGTCGTCTCGACAGCTGAACAGCTGCAGAAGGTCGTCGCGATTGCGGGGGACCTGCCCGACCTGCGCGCCATCGTGACGATGGACGGCTCGACGGCCGGGCCGCTGCCGGGCGTGCGTCTCGTCAGCCTCGAGGAAGTGGCCGCGATCGGACACGACCGCATCCGGGGCGGGTGGGGCGTGGCGCGTGAATTCCACGACGCGGCGCGCCGCGTGCGGCCGTCGGACCTGGCCGCCATCATCTACACCTCCGGTACGACGGCCGACCCGAAGGGCGTCATGCTCACGCACGGCAATCTCGTGTCGAACCTGCAGGGCGTGCTGCAGGTGCTCGACCTGTTCGAGTCCGACGTGGCGCTGTCGTTCCTGCCGCTCTGCCACGCCTTCGAGCGGATGGTTGCCTACATCTACCTGACGGTGGGCATCTCGTTCGCCTTTGCGGAGTCGATCGAGACCATACCGCGCGACCTCCAGCTCGTGCGCCCGACGGTGATGAGCGGCGTGCCCCGCGTCTTCGAGAAGCTGCGCGCGCGCATCTACGAGCGCGCCCGGGAAGCGCCGGCGCCGCGTCGCGCCATCTTCCATTGGGCCGCCCGCCTGGCGTCGCGGCGCGGCCGGCTGCTCGCCGCCGGTACGCCGCTGCCGCCGGCCATGCGTCTGGCCTCGTCGATCGCCGATCGACTCGTCTACCGGAAGATTCGCGAGGCGGTTGGCGGCCGGCTGCGCTTCGCCGTGTCGGGTTCGGCGCCGCTCGATCCCGACCTGGCTGCGTTCTTCCTCGGTACGGGCCTGACGGTTCTCGAAGGCTACGGACTGACCGAGACCTCGCCGGTCGTCTCAGTCATGCCGCTCGAGAAGATTCGTTTCGGGACGGTCGGTCCGCCGCTGCCGAACGTCGACGTCCGACTGGCCGACGACGGCGAAGTGCTGGTGCGCGGCCCGAACGTGATGCTCGGCTACTACAACCGGCCCGACGACACCGCGTCGGTGATCGACGACGGCTGGTTCCGCACCGGCGACATCGCGACGTTCGACGAGGCGGGCTTCCTGCGGCTGACCGATCGCAAGCGGGAAGTGATCGTCACTTCGGGCGGCAAGAAAATCTGGCCGCAGCCGATCGAGCAGCGGCTGCG
Source organism: Acidobacteriota bacterium (assembly GCA_003242705.1). GTDB lineage: Bacteria > Acidobacteriota > Vicinamibacteria > Vicinamibacterales > SCN-69-37 > SCN-69-37. Next base: position 33,660 of record QGVF01000001.1, on the reverse strand, counting down.
GCAGCACCCGCTCGTCGCCGAGGCCGTCGTGGTGGGTGATCGCCGCCACTTTCCGGCCGTGCTGCTCGTTCCGGACCTGACTGCCCTCGCCGCAGCGCTGCAGGTGGCCCCCGACGAAGCCCGCAATCGCCTCGAGACGGACGACGTGCGCGGCCGCTACCGGGCGGTCGTCGACGAGGTCAATCGCTCACTGGCGCAGTTCGAGCGGATCAAACGGTTTGCGCTGATCGACGCCGATCTGTCGCCGACCGGCGGGCTGCTGACGCCGACGATGAAGGTGAAGCGCCGCGTGTTCGAGGAACGGTACGCGGCGCAGATCGACGCGCTGTACGGGCCGGGAACTGGCGGACACGCGGAGTCAGGGGCGTCGGGCGTCCAGGCGTCCGACGCCTCCTAGTCCCAGGCCGAGAAGAACCGCATCTCGGTGATCGGCCACCAGCGGAGCTGGACCTTGCCGATGATGTACTTCTTCGGCACGAACCGCCACGTGCGGCTGTCGGAACTGTTGTTCCGGTGGTCGCCCATCACGAAGTAGTAGCCCTCGGGGACGATCTCCGGGCCCCACGTGTCGTACGACCGATACTCTTCGGGGATGAAGTCGTCGGGCAGCGGCTCGTCGTTGCGGAAGACCTGGCCGTTGACGCTCCGGACCACGTCGCCCGGCTCGCCGATGACGCGCTTGACGAACGACTTGTCGGGGTCGTTCGGGTAGAGCAGCATCACGATGTCGCCGAACTTCGGACTGTGGTTCGGCAGGCGGTACTCGAGTTTGTTGACGATCAGCCGATCCTGGTCCTCGAGCGTGGGCGCCATGCTGTGGCCCTCGACCCGTGCCACCTGGAAGCCGAACGTCACGATGAGCGTGGCGTAGACCGCGGCCGAGACGAGGGTCTTGAACCAGGCGACGAGTTCCTCGCCGACCCGCAGGGCGGTCCGCCTGAACGACCGGCGCGGCCTGGCCATCACCGGATGGCCGGACGGTTCGCCAGCCTCCGGTGGATCGGGCGGCGCGAAGGGGTCGAGCGGACGGGGCGGCGTGCTGAACGCGATCGGTTCGACCGGGCGCTCCGGCACGGGCGGCACCGGCACGGGCGGCACCGGGGCGGCAGCGGGGGAGCCGGCGGGGACCGGCGCGTCCAGCCCCCAGGCGGCGTCGCGATCGGGCGTCTCGTCGTACGGCATCACAGCTGGAGGTATTCCCGCAGTCGGCGGGTCTGCGAACGGCTCACCGGAATCTCGGTGGCTTTCGGATCCTTCATCTTCAGCAGGTAGTTCCGGCTGAACCAGGGAACGATCTCCTTGATCTTGGTGATGTTCACCAGGTGCGACCGGTGCACCCGCCAGAAGATCGCCGGGTCGAGACGGGCTGACAGCTCGTCGAGCGTCCGGTAATTGGACGTCCCCGACACCGTGTTTGTTACCACGACAATGGCGTCGTCGACCAGCGAGGCGTGGATGATCTCGTCGGTCTGGACCAGAACGAAGCGCTCGCCGACGCGCAGCGCCAGCTGTTCGCGGCGGCCCTGCCGGGCCTGCACGGCGGCGATGACCTTTTCCAGGTCCTCCGGGCTCAGCGGCAGCTTCTCGGTTTCCGACAGCCGCCGACGCACCTTGTCGAGCGTCTGCTCGAGGCGCTCGAGATCGACCGGCTTCAGCAGGTAGTCGACGGCGTTGATGGCGAAGGCGTCGACGGCGTACTGGTCGAAGGCCGTGACGAAAACGATCTGGACCTCGACGTCGGCCTGGATGAGCCGGCGGGCGACCTCGAAGCCGGTCAGGCCGGGCATCTGGATGTCGAGGAACAGCAGGTCGGGCCTGAGCTCGCCGGCGAGCCGCAGCGCCGTGGGGCCGTCGGCGGCCTGACCGCTGATCTGGACGCCGCCGGCCTGCTCGAGCAGGAAACAGAGCTCCTCGCGCGCCAGCTGTTCATCGTCGACCACGAGCGTGCGGATGGGCGCATTCGTCATGCGGATACCTTCTCAGAGACGAGCAGTTCCGGAATCTCGATGCGGGCTCTGGTGCCGCGGCCGGGGATGCTCTGCATGTGCAGCTGGTAGTTCGCCCCGTAGATGACGCGCAGCCGCTCGTTCACGTTCCGCAGGCCGATGCCATGGTCACGGTCGGCGTCGGGCTGCGGATCGGCCGGCATGCCCACGCCGTTGTCGATGATTTCGATGATCGCATGGCCGTCGCGGCGCGCGGTGTGGATGGTGATGCGTCCTTCGCCCACCTTCCGGGCCAGCCCGTGCTTGATCGAGTTCTCGACGAGCGGCTGCAGGATCATGCTGGGCACGATGACGTCGAGGCTCGCCTCGTCGATGTCCTTCTCGACGATCAGGCTGGGGCCGAAGCGGACGCGCTCGATGTCGAGATACTCGTCGATCGCCTCCAGCTCCTCGCGGAGCGGGACGAAGTGCTCCTGGCTGCGCAGCAGCCGCCGCAGCAGGCCCGACAGCCGGACGATCAGCACGCGCGCCGTTTCAGGCTGCGAGCGGATGAGCGAGGTGATCGACGTGAGCGTGTTGAAGAGGAAGTGCGGGTTGATCTGGTTGGCCAGCGCCTCGACCCGGGCGGCCATCAGCAGCTTCTCCTGCTCGGCGAGCCGGTGTTCGATGCGGGCGCTGTTCCAGATCTTGATCGGGATGGCCACGGCGAGCACCGACGAGGTGACGACCAGGGCGAACATCCACCAGTTGTCGGGCGTGAAGGTGAACAGCCGGCCCGGGAAGCGGCGCCCGATCGACTGGCGGAGCAGCTCGAGCAGCACCGGCGCCATCACGAGGATCATCTGCCAGTCGAGCTGGAAGCTCCGCAGCAGCCGCCACACCGAGCGGTGCAGCTTGGTGACGAAGAATGGCGAGAACTTCCAGATCTCTTCCTTCGGACAGACCTCGCGCAGACCGCCGCCGGCGAACCCGCAGCCGACGGCGAAGGGGAGCGCGCCGTACTCGCCGGCGAGCGTCGCCGGCAGGCCGACGCCCACGCCGACGAGCGCGCCAGCGTACGGACCGGCGATGAGGCCGGCGAGGAACGACCCGGCGAGCGACAGATCGGCCGCCTGATACTGCAGGACCAGCCGCGCACCGACGCCCGCCATCAGCGGAATGCCGAAACAGGCGGCGAAGACGAGCCGCTCGGGCCAGTCGCGTTTTTCGGTGAGCAGAATCCGCCGGAACCAGGGAAACCGCACGAGCATCGTCGCCAGCGTGGCGGCAACCGCCACGTTGGCCATCAGCGTGACGAGCAGCAGCTCCTGGTTGAGCGACAGCCTGCCGGGCATGCGAGATGCAAGTCTAACACTGCACGGCACTTAGGCCTGGCAGTCCCGCGAAAAAGCGCGCCGGGAGCGGGCCCGGTTTTGCTATGATCGCCCGTATGCCACGGCGACGCCATAGACACACACCCCCCCAGCCGATGGCGTGCCGTGCGCTCCCGTCGTCACGCCGATCCAGCCGTGTCCGACTGGCGGGGGGCGGCGGCGGGGTGGCGGTCCTGTCGCCCGCGGCCTACTGATTCCGGGACTGATGCAGCGGTTCCTCGACGCTCTCGACGAACGTGTGCTGGTGTGCGACGGCGCCACCGGAACCGAGCTGTACGTCCGCGGTGTCTTCCTGAATCGTTCCTTCGACGAGCTCAACCTCACCCAGCCCGATCTGGTGGGCGATGTCCATCGCGCGTACGTGCGCGCCGGCGCCGACGTGATCGAGACGAACACGTTCGGCGCCAACCGGATGAAGCTCACGACCTTCGGCCTGGCCGATCAGGTGGCGGCGATCAATCGCGAAGGCGCGCGGCTGGCGCGGCGTGTCGCGCGCGACCGCGCGTGGGTCGCCGGATCGATCGGCCCGCTCGGTGTCCGCATCGAGCCGTGGGGACGGACGAGCGTGGCCGAAGCCGAGGCGGCCTTCCGCGAGCAGGCCGAGGCGCTCGCCGAAGGTGGCGTCGACCTGTTCATCCTCGAAACGTTCGGATCGCTCGCTGAAATCCTGGCCGCCGTGCGCGGTGTCCGGGCGGCCGCCGATCTGCCGATCGTCGCGCAGATGACGGCCACCGAGCCGACGGCGGTTGCCGATGGGACGCCGATCGAGCGGGTCACGGCCGAGCTGGCCGCGGCCGGCGCCGATGTCATCGGCCTGAACTGTTCGGTCGGGCCGGCGGCCATGCTCGAAACCATCGAGCATATGACGCGGGTCTTCCCGGGCCGGCTGGCGGCACAGCCGAACGCGGGCCGTCCGCGCGACGTCGACGGGCGCAACCTGTATCTGAGCTCACCCGAGTACATGGCGAGCTACGCCCGCCGCTTCGTGGCCGCCGGCGTCCGCCTGGTGGGCGGCTGCTGCGGCACGACGCCGGAGCACACGCGGCAGATGGCGCAGGCCGTCCGTGAGAGCGCGCCGGCCGTCCGCGTCAGCGTCTCGACCGCCGATCGGCCGACCCGGCCCGAACCGCAGCCGGTGATCGACCGGCGCGAGACGTCCGACCTGGGGCGCGCGCTGGCGAACGGCGCGTTCGCCGTGGTTGCCGAGATCCCGACGCCGCGCGGGATCGACCTCGAGGCGACCGTCGCCCAGGCACGACGCTTCTGTGATCTGGGTGCCGTCGCGGTCAATGTGCCCGACTATCCGCGGACCGGTGCGCGGGCGACCGCGCTGGCGCTGGCCGCGATGCTCGAGCGCCACGATATTGAAACGCTGCTGCATTTCACCTGCCGCGATCGCACGCTGGCGGCGATGCAGTCCGAGCTCGTGTCGGCCCATGTGATGGGCGTCCGGAACCTGCTGGCCACCACGGGCAGTCCCGCGCGGACGGGCAACTATCCGGCGTCGACGTCGACGTTCGAGGTCGACGCGATTGGCCTGCTCAACATGGCATCGCGCCTCAACCAGGGGCTCGACGTGGCGGGCGAGCCGCTTGGCGGGGCCACGCAGTTTCACCTGGCAGCCACCTTCAATGCGTTCGCCGCCGACGCCGATGCCGAGTGGCGGCGGCTCGACCGGAAGATGGCGGCCGGTGCCGAGTTCATCGTCACGCCACCGGTGCTGGATCCCGAGGCGTTCGAACCGGCGCTCACGCGACTGCGCGGGCTGGGGCTGCCGATTCTGGCCGGCGTGGCGGCGCTCGAGAGTGCGCGGCACGCCGAACTGCTGTCGAGCGAGGTCGTGGGGGTCCGCGCCTCGGCCGCGATCCTCGACCGCCTGCGCCGCGCCGACGATCAGGCGGCAGCGGCTGCCGACGTGACATCTGAAATCGTGTCGTGGCTGCGCGGCCGCGTCGACGGCCTCGTGATCACCTGGCTGTACGGATCGGCCGCGACAGCCGAGCGCTGGGTGGCCGAAGCCGGCACGCCGCAGCGCCACTCCGCCCTGCACGGAGCCATTCAATGAGCAACGCGTCCAACGGTACGGGGCTCCGCGAGCACATGTTCCTTTTCAGCCGGTTCCTCCGGAGCCCGCGCACCGTGGGCGCGCTCACGGCAAGTTCGCGTGCGCTGGCCGAAGCGATGGTCCAGGGGCTCGACCTCGAGCGGCCCGGACACATCGTCGAGCTCGGCCCCGGCACCGGCGTCTTCACCGCGGCGATCGCCCAGCGGCTCGGAGCCGACACCCGCTTCCTGGCCGTCGACATCGACCCGGCCTTCGTCGATCAGATTCGCAGGCGCTGGCCCGCGATCGAGTGCATCTGCGCGTCGGCTGAACGGCTCGACGAGCTCGTCGCGGCGCGCGAGATGCTGCCGATCGATCACATCGTTTCGGGGCTGCCGTTCGTGAGCCTGCCACCGCCAATGACGAAGCGGATCCTCGCGTCGGTCGAATCGGTGCTCCGGCCGGGCGGCTCGTTCACGACGTTCCAGTACCTGCACGGCTACGGCCTGCCGCAGGCGGTCTCGTTCCGCCGCGCGATGACCGAGCGCATGGGGACGCAGCCCACCTCGCGGCTCGTTGTCCGCAACGTGCCGCCGGCCGTCGTGCTCACCTGGCACAAGGCTGCGCCGCAGCCGGTTCCCCCGCAGGCCGACTGACTCAGCGCGCGTCAGCGCGCCGAGGCCAGCACGTTCTCGAGCTGCCGCGCGGCTTCGCGCGCGCCGTCGGTCGCCATCCGTTCGGGCGGCGGCGGGAGCGCGACGACGCGCTCGAGCGTGCCGCGCCAGCGTCCGGCGAACAGGTCATCCTGACTGATGAAGGCGGTCCGCAGGTAGCGCGGCATCGCGTCGACGAGCACGCCGTACTCGCGGAACTCGCCCCGCGAGGTGTAGACGAGCGCGGTGCCCGTCGAGATGCACTCGGCCACGATGCCGTAGCCCGGCTTCGTCACGACCACGTCGACAGCCGCCACGAGGTCTTCATAGCGGAATCCGCTGTCGACAAAGCTGCCTTCCGGCAGGACATGCACATGCGGCAGGGCTCGGCCGTCACGCATGACGCGATCGGTCGTCACGATCGTCCAGTCGTCCGAACAGTCGAGCGTCGACAGGTCGAGCGTCGGGAGCCCGTATCCGCCGAATGACAGCAGCGCGATGCGTCCGTCGGGTGGCAGGCCGAAGTGGGCGCGCGTCTCGGCCCGGGAACGCCCGGCTTGTCGGGCCACGAGCGGAAGTCGCACGATACGGGAGAAGATCTCGAACCCGCCCGAAAAGGGGAGCTCGAGGGCGAGGTCGACGCGGCGATAGCAGTCGCGGATGAGCGCCAGCACGTCGCGGTGGTCGGGCAGAAATCCGGGGTGGGTTTCGTAGATCCAGTCCCACGTGAAGTTGCCGATGGCCACCGATGGCACGTCGAGCGCTGCGGCCACGGCAAAGGCGAGCGGCGGAATGTCGCCCACGATCAGCTCGACGTTCACGTCGGCGAGACGCTGCCGTTCCGCCTCCACGCGCTCGTCGAACGTCGCGTAGAAGTCGCGGGCTGCCCGGACCGTGGCGGGATCGTCGTGACGGATGCTCGTGGCCTGGACGATGCCGGTGTCGCACGGCCCGGGCCGGAGCTCCCACGGCACCCGAAGCGTCTGCTTCAACAGGCCGGGATCGACGCTCGATCGGATGACGACCGGCTGGTCCGACGACAGGTGGTTGATGATTTCGACGTCGCGCGAGGCGTGGCCGAAGCCGTGTCCCGAGATGTAGAAGACGATGGCCATCGGACTTCGAGTGTAGACCGGCCGGAGTGCTACGATGCCGGCATGCCGCTGCACGAGCGCGACTACTTCAACCAGAAGCCGGAAACCCGATCCATGTCGCTGGCCTGTCCGCAGTGCCGGCACCGCGACGACTATCAGGTCCGGTGGGTGCGCTACACCCGCAAGGACCGGCTGCCGCCGGGCGGCGACCGCGGATTCTACGAGAAGCTGCGCGACTACCTGTATCGCGTCGACGACATGGTCGTGTGCTCGCGCTGCCGTCGACGGTTCGAGATTCCGTCGCACCAGACCACCATCTTCCTTTGACGCCGCACGGGCCCGGCGATGTTCGACGCCATCGTGGTCGGGGCCGGACCGGCCGGGGCCACGGCCGCACTGGTCATGGCCGGCGCCGGGGCGCGCGTGCTCGTCGTCGATCGCGCCGTCCGACCGCGCGCCGGGGGCAGCAGCCTGCTGTCGACGTCGGCCCGCACGATGCTCGCGACGCTGGGCGTCTCCGTTCCTCCGGCCTCACACCACGTCCGCGCGTGCCCCGTCACCTCGGCCCGGACCGGCCGCTCGCGCCTCGTCGAGCTCGACGCGACGATCGTCGCGCGCGATCGCCTCGATGAGGCGATCGTCGCGTCAGCGGCCGCCGCGGGCGCGCGGATCGAGCGCGGCTGGTTCGTCCGTCGCCCGCTCGTTGCCGAACGTGCGATCGTCCGCGGCGTCGACATGCGACGCGGCGCCATGAGGCTTCGCATTCCGGCGCTCGTCGTGGTGGCTGCCGACGGCGCACGGTCCTCGCTTGTCCGCGCCGCCGGGCTTGCTGCCGGAACCGTCCGGCACCGGACATGGAGCACATTGCTTGACACGCCGGACCGGCCTGCCACCGCTGAACTGTTCCTTGGACGACGCGGCTGGTGCCGGCTGCTTCCGGCTGACGGCGGCGTCCGATTCGTCCTCAGCACACCGCAGACGATCGCACCACGTGATGCGCTCACGGCGGCCAGGGCGCTCGGACCGGTGCTGGCGCGGCGGCTCGACGGCTCCCGGGTCATCGAGCCGTGGCATCGCACGCGTGCGCGGACGGTTTCACGGGCCGGGGTGCCGGGGCTGCTGCTGGCCGGTGACGCCGCCGGCGTCGGCAGCGCCGCCGGCGACGGAATCGCTGCAGCCATCGCAGGCGGACTGCTGGCGGCGCGCGTCGCGTTGCGCACGATCGAGACAGGTTCGCTCGATGGCAGTCTCGACGAACTCGCCGCGGCGCGCGCGATGTGGATCGACCCGGCACTCGACGTTGGGCGGCGGCTCGACCGCCTGATCGGCGCTGACGATGTCGTCTCGATGGCGCTCGCCGTCGCCGGTGCGGCGCGGCGTCGCGCGGAGGAGCTCGTCCGGCATTGGGCGGCATGGCCCGGCCGCCTCGAGTCGCTGGTGCATCGGGGCGCTATGATGGACGTTCCGCGGACATGAGCGCCGGCGCAGCCGGCCGACGCACGAGAAGGGAAGGACATCCGCATGGCGAGCGCGATCACCCGAACCGTGATGCTGCCGGTGGCGATCATCCTCGCCGTCGCATCGATCGGGGCGCAGGGGCGGCCGGCGGCGGTCGATGCCGTGCTGCAGGTCCGCACGGCGCTCGCGCACGGCGATGTGTCGGGCGCGCGGCTCGTTGCCGACAAGGCCATCGACGAGGCAGCCGGCGAGACCGCCCGTGCGCTGATCGACATCTTCCTCGGACGCGATGCCGAGGCGCGCGAGCGGCTGCTGCCGCTCGCGCAGGCCGACCCGCTGGGCGAGGCGGCGCTCGAGCTCGGCCTGCTCGAGCAGCGCGCCGGCCGGACCGAAGAGGCCTGGCGCTGGCTCGATCCGATCGCGTCGAACCGGCGGCTCGAGACACCCGACGACTACTTCCGCCTCGCACGTGCCGCCATCGCGATTCGTGAGTTCCAGCTGGCCAACGACGCCTTCGGCCGTGTCGAGGAGATCGCGCGGCCCGACATCCGCACCGCCGACGGCGAGCTGTTCCTCCGCTATCACCAGAACGGCGATGCCGCCCGTCGCTTCGAGCGCGCGCTCGAACTCGACCCGGAATGGGTGCCGGCGATGCTCGGCCTGGCCCGGGCGGTTGCGGCCGAAGATCCGCCGGCCGCGCGGGACCTGCTGGAACGAGCACGCGCCGTGGCGCCCGAGCATCCCGACGTGAACCTGGCCGTCGCCGAGCACGCGCTCGAGGCCGAAGATGTCGACGCGGCCGAGGAAGCGCTGGCGCGCGTGGCGAAGGTGCGGCGTGGATCGCTCGAGGAAGCGGCCCTGCGCGCCGCCATCGCCTATCGGCGCGGAGGGATGGCTGCCGTCGAGCAGGCCGTGCAGGCGGTTGCGGCCATCAACCCGCGGTCGTCGCTCGGCTGGCGGCTGGCCGGGGAGCAGGCCGCGCGCCAGTACCGCTTCGATGACGCGGCCGCGCTGGCACGACGGGCCACCGAAGTGGACCCGACCGACGCGAAGGCGCAGTTCAACCTCGGTCTGTACCTGATGCGCACCGGCGACGAGGCGGCGGCCCGGACCGCGCTCGACATTTCCTGGGAGCTCGACAGCAGCTCGCCGTTCACGAAGAACCTGCTCGACGTACTCGACGTGCTCGATACATTCCGCGTCGTGCCGCACGGACCCTTCATCTTCAAGTTCGCGGCGCACGAGGCCGACGTGCTGCAGCCGTACGCCATCCCGCTGGCGACCGAGGCGTACGAGCTGTTCGCCCGGCGCTACGGCGTCAGGCCCGATCAGCCGATCCTCATCGAGGTCTTTCCCGAGCACGACGACTTCGCCGTCCGCACGCTCGGCCTGCCGGGACTCGTCGGCGCGCTCGGCGCCTGCTTCGGCCGCGTCGTCACCATGGACTCGCCGCGCGCCCGGCCGCCGGGCGACTTCAGCTGGCAGGCCACGCTCTGGCACGAGCTCGCGCACGTCTTCACGCTGCACGCGTCCGACTTCCGGGTGCCGCGCTGGCTGACCGAAGGCGTTTCCGTGTACGAGGAGCACCTGCGCAATCCGGCCTGGGGCCGCGAGCTGACCCTGCAGTACGCGCGGGCGTTCGCCGAAGGACGGAACTTCGGCGCGAAGAACCTGCCCCTGGCGTTCAGGCGACCCGAGAGCCTCGCGCTGGCGTACTTCGAGGCCTCGCTGCTCGTCGAGCACCTCGTCGACGACCACGGCGAGGAAGGCCTGCGCACGCTGCTGCAGGCCTACGCCGACGGCGTCGACGACGCGGAAGCGTTCACGCGGGCATTCGGGCGGAGTATCGACGACGTGGAGGCCTCGTTCCGGGCTTTCGTGATCGCGAAATACGGTCCGCTGATCGAGGCGATGAAGGAGCCGACGCCGAAGCTCGAGGCGGCCGATCTCGAGACGCTCGAGGCCCGCGCCGCGGCCAATCCCGGCAACTTCAGCGTGCAGCTCGCCTACGGTCAGGCGCTCGTGCGGGCGGAGCAGCCGGCGGCGGCAAAGGCGCCGCTCCGCCGGGCGCTGGAACTGGCACCGATGGCCACCGGCGAGGCGAGCCCCCGCGCGCTGCTGGCCAGCATTGCCGAGATGGAGCAGGACTTCGACCTGGCGCGTCGCGAATGGCGCGCGCTGCTCGAATACGACCATACGAACGTGGCGGGGGCGCGTCGGCTCGCGGCCCTGGCCGAACAGGCCGGTGCCGACGCGGACGAAGAGTTTGCGCTGCGGATGGTCGCCGACCTCGATCCGTTCGACGCCGGCGTACACGTCAGGCTCGGTCGGCGTCTGCTCGCGCGCGGCGACTACGAGGCTGCGCTCGTCGAGTTCGATGCGGCGCTTGCTGCCGGACCGCCGAATCGCGTCGAGGTGCGCACCAGTCGTGCCGAGGCGCTGCTCGGTCTGGGCCGGCGCGACGAGGCGCGGCGCGACGTGCTCCTGGCGCTCGAGGAAGCGCCGACCTACGCACGCGCGCAGGACCTGCTGCTGACGATCATGGGGAGGTAAGCGCGTGCATCGGCTTCGTGTTCTCGCGATAGCGCTGCTGCTGCTGGCCGGTGCGACGGCGATGGGCCCGCTCGTCGCTCAGCCGTCGGGGAGCCGGCACGCGCTGCTGATTCAGGGAGCGTCGGGCGAGCCGCGGTTCGCCACGATGCATCGCGGCTGGCTCGACAGCCTTGCGGCGCTGCTCGTCGATCGCTTCGGCTACGACCCGGCCAACGTCACCATCGTCGCCGAGCGGCCCGGCGAAGGCGAAGTGCACGCGACGGCCGAGAACGTCAGGACGGTTGCCGGCCGTCTGGCCGGGACGCTGACCGACGCCGATCAGCTGCTGGTCGTGTTCATCGGCCACGGCACGGGCCAGGGCGACGATGCCAGGTTCAATCTCGTGGGCCCCGACCTGTCGGTGGCCGACTGGCGCGCACTGCTCGATCCGATTCGCGCGTCGCTCGTGGTCGTCGACACGACGAGCGGCAGCTTCCCTTACCTGGCCGGCCTGGCCGCGCCGGGACGGATCGTCATCACGGCGACGAACAGTCCCGCGCAGCAGTACCACACGATCTTTCCCGACGCGCTCGTCCGCGCGCTCGAATCCGGCGACACCGACCAGAACAAGGACGGACGGATTTCGGTCCTCGAGGCGTTCACGGCTGCATCGCGGCTCGTGCGTGAACACTACGAGCAGGCCGGCATCCTCGCGACCGAGACGGCCGTCATCGACCCGACCGGCGACGGCAAGGGGCTGCTTGCCACTGCCGAGTTCCCGTCGAATTCGCCGGCCGCGCTCTGGTACCTCGACGCGCCCCGCACGGCGACGACCGACGATCCCGAGCTGCAGAAGCTGCTGGCGCGTCAGCAGGCGCTGTCGGAACGGATCGATGACCTGCGCCGTCGGCGCGACAGCCTGCCAGAAGCCGAGTTCACGCGTCAGCTCGAAGCGCTGTTGACGGAGCTGGCCGAGGTGTCGCGCGAGGTGCGCCGCCGGTCGGGCGAGTGACGCCCGACCGGGACGTTCCACCACTCGCAGCGCATCCGGTCGCGCCGGACCAGCAGCCGCGCGCCCGGGATACCCACCGCGACGCCACACAGTTCGTGCAGCAGCGTCACCGGGACGAGACCCGGTGCCCACGCGCCTCCTGCCAGTCCCGCCATCGTCAGCCACAGCAGCGCGATGAGGAGTGCCGGCAGTTCGATCAGGTCGACGCCCCGCCACGTTGGCGTGAGCATCAGGATCTGCGACCGCGGGAAGAGTGCCAGGTGAGCGCCGATCAGGACGCCGGCCAGACCGCCGGCGCCGACGAGCGGCTGTGCGATGTCTGGCACGAGGCGGGCGAGCAGCAGGCCGGCAAACGAGCCGGCCGCGAACAGAAGTACCAGGTAGCGGCCGCGCCCGAGCCGGTCCTCCACGTTGTCGCCGAAGACCCAGATCGCCAGCGCGTTGAAGCTGAAGTCGACGATGCTCCGGTGGAGGAACATCGACGGGACGAGGGTGGCCCAGTCCAGGTGCGCCGGGGTCAGTCCGTACGAGAGAATCAGCGCGCGCGCCGCCGGCTCGGGCAGCAGGACCTCGCCGGCCAGGACCACCGTCAGGAGCACGACGAGGGTGCCGGTGATCCACGGGGTCGAGCGCGACGGCATGACATCCTGAACCGGCAGCATGCGGACGGTTCAGTATATGAAGACTTCTCGCGGCCGCCCGGCCAGTGCGGCGCGCCGCGCGCGGAGGCGTGAACAGGAATGGTGTGTGGAAACTGCGGCGCGACGATCGCCGACAAGGCCATAGTCTGCTACCGGTGCGGGACGCCGACGGCGATCCCGGACGTGCCGCGCAGGACGCCTCCGCCGTCGCCCGCCCGGCCGTGGCTGGTCGTCGTGCTGCTCGTGGCGGCCGCCGGCGTGCTCGGGTGGCTGGCCGCCGGCGAAGTCGCCGGCAGCGTTCGCCAGATCGTGTACGCCGCGGCCGGGCTGGCGCTGCTTGCCGCGGGCGGCTGGCTGGCCGTGGGGCCCCGCCGCGGAAAGGTGCGGTAAGGTCGCATGCCCCGCGTCCGGCTCCTCGTCCGTGACGTTGCCGGTGAACGCGAGGTCGTCATCGACACGCTGCCGTGTACGGTCGGACGACGTGATGGGAACGACCTGCGGCTGCCCGGTGGCGAAGTGTCACGCGAGCATGCCGAGCTGCTCGTCGAGCAGGGCCGGCTGTTCATCGTCGACCGGGGTTCCCGCTACGGGACGTTCGTCAACGACGAGCCGGTCACGCGCTGTGTGGTGCGGACCGGGGATCGGATCCGGCTCGGGCGGGGTGGCGGCGCGGAGCTGATCGTCCGCGAGAGCCTGGACGATGGGGCGTCGACGCGTTCGTCGACCGGCCCGCGCCACGAGCTGCGGCAGGTGTCGGCGCTGCTCGAAGGCGTGCAGGCGCTCGGCTCCGGGCGCGTGCTGCAGGACGTGCTCGAGCTGGTGCTCGATGCCTCGCTCGACGTCTCGGGAGCCGAGCGTGGGTTCATCATGCTGGCCGATGCCGACGGGGCGCTCGAGCTGAGGCTGGCCCGCGGGCGCCAGCGGAAGACCCTCACTGACGCGACCTTCGCGACGAGCCGGAAAATCCCCGAGGAGGTGTTCCGCACGGGCGAGACGCGCGTCGTGGTCGACCTGATGGACGCGGAACTGGCGTCGGCCCACTCCGGTACGGTCGCGCTCGGCATCCGGCACGTGGTCTGTGTGCCGCTCAACTACGTGCACTACGTCGAGTCGGCCGACGCCCGGGTCGAGGACCGGCGCATCGGGGTTGTCTACCTCGACAGCCGGGAGCGCGGCCGGCTCGCATCGGCCTCGACGCTGCGCGCGCTCGAGACGCTCGCCGGCGAGGCGTCGGTGGCCATCGAAAACGCACGGCTCTATCGCGAGAAGCTCGAAAAGGTGCGCCTCGAGAGCGAGATGCGCATTGCCGCCGACATCCAGCGCGCGCTGATGCCGAAGCCGTGCGCACGCCTTGCGTTTGCAGAGGCGGCCGCCACGTCCGAGCCATGCCGATCGATCGGCGGCGACTTCTTCGACTATCACGACGAGCGTCCCGGCGTGTTCAGCGTCGCGCTGGGCGACGTCGCAGGCAAGGGACCGCCGGCGGCACTGCTCGGTGCGCTCGTGCAGGGCATGTTCGCATCGCTCGGTGTCTCCGGCACGCCCGCGGGGATCGTGACCGGGATCAACCGTGCGCTGTGCCGCCGGGGGATCGAAGCGCGCTTCGTGACGATGGCTCTTGCGCACCTTTCGGAGGACGGGACGCTCACGAGCTGCAACGGGGGGCACAATCCGCCGTTCGTGATCGGCCGCGACGGCGTACGCCGCCTCGAGAGGGGAGGGCCTCCCGTCGGCCTGCTTGAACCGGTCACTTACGAGGAAGAGACCGTCCGGCTCGAGCCGGGCGATCTGGTCGTGCTTTTCAGTGACGGCGTTCCTGAGGCGATTGCGGCCGACGACGAGGAGTTCGGCGAGGCGCGCCTGCTCGAGATCGTCCAGGCGGGGCGCGATCTGCCGGTCGAGCTGCTCGTGCAGCAGGTCACGACCGCGCTGCACGACTTCACGGCCGGCGCGCCACAGAGCGACGACGTCACGGTCATGGTTGTCCGCTATCTCGGAGCCCCCGCAGCCGTATGAGCCGACGCCTTCGACTGATCGTCTGGGCCGCGATTGCGGTGCTGATCTGGAACGTGATCTTCGATCTGCACATCACCCGCGGTGTGCGCTACGTGCTGCAGGCAACGGCGGAAGCGGAGCTCGGGTGGGGACCGTCGGTTGCGATCGGCGACGTCATGCGGACGACGAGCCGCGATGGAGCGAAGGCGGCGAGCCTGTGGGCCGCGATGGTCTTCGTCGCCGGCTGGCTGACGACCCGCCGGTAGTCAGCGCGACGGCGCGTCGGTCATCAGGCGCGCTTCCAGTGCCGGCAGCATGGCGAGCAGCACGTCGCCGGTGATCTGCAGGCCGCGACGGTCGACGCGATCGAGTGTGTCGCCCGGCGTGTGCCAGGGCGCATAGTCGAGGTCGATGATGTCGACGGCCGGGACGCCGGCCTCGAGAAACGGCACGTGATCGTCCTCGACCGGCAGCACATCGTCGACGAAGACGTCGCCGTAGCCGAGGCGGCGCGCGGTATCCCAGACGAGGTCGACGAGCCAGGGCGTCGAGTTCGTGTCGCGCCGGAACTGCAGCTGGCGATCCGCAATCATGTCGACGAGCACGAGGGCCCGCAGCAGCGGCAGGGCTCCGGCGCGGCGCGCTTCGGCCACGTAGTGGCGGCTGCCGTAGGTGTTGTCGGGTGCGCCGGGACGGCCGCAGTCGCTCCATCCGGCGCAGAAGGCTTCCTCGCCGTCGAAGAAGACGATCTCCCAGGTGAATTCACGATCCCGTGCGGCGAGCACGCGCGCCAGCTCGATCAGGAACGCGGCGCTCGAACCGCCGTCGTTGGCGCCGACGAACGGGGCGTCGCGCATCAGCTTCGTGTCGTAGTGGCCGGCGAAGAGGATGCGCTCCTGGCGACGGCCCGGCAGCCGGACCGCGAGGTTGACCATCTCGACGCGGCCGATCGGCGTGACGGCGGTGAACGGCTGCTCCTGGACCGTCAGGCCGGCGCGTGCGAGCTGGCGGGTGAGGTAGGCGCGCGTCTGGCGCAGCGCGAGGGAGCCGGCCGGACGCGGACCGAACCCGACGATCTCCTCGAGATGCGCCCAGGCCCGGCCGGCGTCGAACGGACTGGATTGAGGCGGCGCGGCCGGGAGCGGCGCGCCGCCTGCGAGCCACAGGCCGGCCAGCAGCACGCCGCACGTGCCGATCCGGGAAAGGCATCGACGGCTGCGGGCCGGCTCCGGCATCGGTCGGTGTCGGGTCAGCTCTCCGGCACGTCGCGGCGCGACGGGCCGACGTACAGCTGTCGCGGCCGTGCGATCTTCTGCTCCGGATCGCGCATGAGCTCGTCCCACTGCGAGAGCCAGCCGGCCGTGCGCGGAATCGCGAACAGGACCGGGAACATCTCGACCGGGAAGCCCATCGCCTGGTAGATGAGGCCGGAGTAGAAGTCGACGTTCGGGTAAAGGCGGCGCTTGACGAAGTATTCGTCCTCGAGGGCGATACGTTCGAGCTCGATCGCGACGTCGAGCAGCGGATTACGCCCGGTGACGGCAAAGACCTCGTCGGCCGTGCGCTTGATGATGCGCGCGCGCGGGTCATACGACTTGTAGACACGGTGGCCGAAGCCCATCAGCCGGACCTCGCCGGCCTTCACGCGCTTGATGAACTCGGGAATCCGGTCGGTCGACCCGATCTCGAGCAGCATGCGGAGCACCGCCTCGTTGGCGCCGCCGTGCAGCGGCCCGTAGAGCGCGGCCGCCGCACCGGCGAGCGATGAGAACGGATCGGCGTGCGAGCTGCCGATGCCGCGCATCGCGTTGGTGCTGCAGTTCTGCTCGTGGTCGGCGTGCAGGATGAACAGGATGTCGAGCGCGCGCTCCAGGACCGGGTGCGGCTCGTACTCGCGCCCGTCTTCCTTGAAGAGCATCCGCAGGAAGTTGCCCGCGTAGCTCAGCGACGGATCGGGCTCGACGAGCGGCAGGCCCCGGTTGTGGCGGTAGGCCCACGCGCCGAGCGCCGGGACGTGGCCGATCAGCCGCTCGATCTGCCGCCGGCGGTTGTCGGGATCGGTGACCTTCTTGGCGTCGGGATAGTAGGTCGACAGTGCGCCGACGAGCGAGACGAACACGCCCATGGCGTGCGCGTCGCGGGGAAAGCCCGGCAGGAGCCGTTCGGAGCCGGCCGGCGGCCGCTGCTGCGCGGTGATCGCGGAGGTCCAGGCCTGCCGCTGATCGGCCGTCGGCAGCTCGCCGTCGAGCAGCAGGCACGCGACGTCGAGGAACGAGCTCCGTTCGGCCAGCTGTTCGATCGGATAGCCGCGGTAGAGCAGCACCCCCTTGTCGCCGTCGATGAACGTGATGCGGCTGCGACAGGAGGCGGTGTTCTGGAAGGCCGGGTCGTAGGTCATCAACCCGAAGTCGTCATCGGCGGTACGGATCTGGCGGAGGTCCATCGCCCGGATCGCGCCATCGGTGATCGGCACTTCGTACTGCCGGCCAGTGCGGTTATCGATGATCGTCAGCGTATCGGCCATAAGTCAGAGAACACTCGAGTGTGGCCCGACTCGGCTCAGTGACCTCGCCCGGTGCTGTCCGGGGCGTCGTCCTGATCGTCGGGCCCTTCGGGGCCGGCAGCCGGCTGTCCGGGGACGCGGTAGTCGCCCGACAGCCACCGGCCGAGGTCGGCCATCTTGCAGCGTTCGCTGCAGAACGGCCGGTACTCATCCACGGCTTCGCGGCGGCGGCAATAGACGCACAGTTCTCGCGAAGGCATCTGCGTATTCTAAGTGATCTTGACACGTGGGCCGCGCGGCGATCGTGACGCATCCGTCCGTGCAGCGACGGATATGCGGGGTGGCAGTATGCGCGGCCGGCGGGCCCCTTCGTGTGGCAGTGCGACTGTGCAGGGAGGGCGCGCGGCCGGCCCCTGCGGCGGTTCTTCAGGCGGGCTCGTCGTATCGATGGCGGACGTCACGCGCCGACACGAGGAAGATGATGTTCTCGGCGATGTTCGTGGCGTGATCGCCGATGCGCTCGAGGTGCCGCGAGACGAGCAGCAGCTCGACGGCCGGCTCGATGGCGCGCGCGTCGTGCGTCATCCGTTCGACGAGCGCGGTGAACATCCGGCGGGTCAGCGCGTCGAGCTCGTCGTCGCGGCCGAGTACGCGGCGGGCGAGCGCTTCGTCGCGTCGCACGAACGCATCGAGGGCGTCGCGAAGCATGGCGCCGGCCGTGGCCGCCATCGGCCGGATGTCGGCCAGCTGGTCGATGGGCGGGTGCTCGATCAGCCGCAGCCCGGCCTCGGCGATGTTGACGGCCAGATCACCGACGCGCTCGAGGTCGGTGTTGATCCTGACTGCCGAGACAATCGCGCGGAGATCGACGGCCACCGGCTGGTGCAGCGCGAGCAGCCGCAGGCTGTGATCGTCGATGTCGATGTGCAGCCGGTTGATGTCGGCATCGTCGGCCGGGACGGCCTCGAGCCGCGCGACGTCGCGGTCGAGCAGCGCGTCGACGGCCCGCCGCAGCCGGTCTTCGGCCAGACCGCCCATGGCGAGCAGCTGCATCCGCAGCGATGTCAGCTCTTCTTCGAAGTGGCGTTCCATGGGTTCCCGATCGGTGCGATCAGCCGAACCGCCCCGTCACGTAGTCCTCGGTGAGCTTCTCGCGCGGGTTGGTGAACAGCGCAGCGGTCGGGCCCGACTCGACGAGTCGGCCGAGCCAGAAGAAGGCGGTTACGTCGGAGACGCGCGCGGCCTGCTGCATGTTGTGCGTCACGATGACGATGGTGTAGTCGCGTTTCAGGTCGTAGATGAGCTCCTCGATGCGCTGCGTGGCGATCGGGTCGAGCGCCGACGCCGGTTCGTCCATGAGCAGTACCTCCGGGCGGACAGCCAGGGCGCGCGCGATGCACAGCCGCTGCTGCTGGCCTCCCGACAGGGCGAGCGCGGGCTCGTCCAGCCGGTCCTTCACCTCGTCCCAGAGCGCGGCGGCGCGCAGACTCTCTTCGACGCGCGCCTCGAGATCGCGGCGTCGGCGCGCCAGACCGTTCAGCCGGAGGCCGTAGGCGACGTTCTCGAAGATCGACTTCGGGAACGGATTTGACTTCTGAAAGACCATGCCCACGCGCCGCCGCAGCGAGACCACGTCGGTGCGTGGCGCGTAGATATCGACGCCGTCGAGTTCGACACGTCCTTCGACGCGCGTGCCGGCGATGAGGTCGTTCATGCGGTTGAGCGTGCGCAGCAGCGTGCTCTTGCCGCAGCCCGACGGGCCGATGAACGCCGTGACCTGACGCGCCGGAATCTCGAGTGAGATGCCGGCCAGTGCCTGCGTCGCACCGTAGTAGAAGGCCAGGCGATCGACGCGGATCTTTGCAGCCCGGCGCAGCGCCGGTGTGGCCGGCGCAGACGCGCCCGCCGGCGTCGGGCGGGGGACGGCGACCGTCGGAATCATGTCCGCCAGTGTGGCGGACCGGCATGTCGTGCCGGTAACCGGGCTGTAAATTCCGTGTAACGCCGCGCGGCCGCGCGACCCCCGGCGCGCGCGATGGGCGGGCCGCCTGTCAGACGACCGTACCGGGAGCGACGACGCCGTTCTTCGGCACGATGATGATGCCGCTGCGGATGTAGTAGCCGTCGCCGTCGAGCTCCTGCACGCCCGCCTCGTTGACGAGCCGGGCGCCGGCGCCAATGCGCGCGTTCTTGTCGACAATCACACGGTCGAGCACGACATCCGGCCCGATGCCCAGCGGGATCGTGCCGGCCTGCTCGTCGTACTTGTCGGCGCCGAGGAGCACGGAGTTGGTCACGCGTGCACCGCGCTGGATCGTGGTCCGTACGCCGACGATGCTGTGGCGGACTTCGGCCGAATCAATCCAGGCGCCCTCGGCCACGAGCACCGCGTCGAGCTGGCTGTCGTGCACGCGTGCGGCGGGCAGGAAGCGCGGCCGCGTATAGATCGGGCGCGTCGGGTGGAAGAAGTTGAACGCCGGGTGGCGCTCGGTGAGCATCAGGTTCACGTCGTAGAACGAACGCACCGTCCCGACATCGGCCCAGTAGCCGCGGAACGGGTAGGCGTGCACGCGGTGCGTCTCGATGGCGCCCGAGATGATGCCGCGACTGAAGTCGTCCGACGGGTTGCTCGCGAGCAGCTCGTGCAGCACGTCGCGCGAGAAGACGTAGATGCCCATCGACGCGAGGAAGGGCGTTTCGGGCGTCAGCACGCCGAGCGGCGAGTGCAGCGGTGCGCTGGAGCCGATCTCCGCGAGCCGCTCGGGCTTCGGCTTCTCCTCGAAGCCGACGATCCGGCCCGTGGCGTCGAAGCGCAGCACGCCCATCCCCCGGGCGGCATCGGCGTCGACCGGCGAAGCGGCAATCGTGATGTCGGCATCGCGCTCGACGTGCGACTCGAGCAGCTCGGCGAAGTTCATGCGGTAGACGTGGTCGCCCGGCAGGATCAGGTAGTGCTCGGCTTCGAGATCCCGGAAGCGGCGCGCGGCCTGACGCACCGCGTCGGCCGTGCCCTGGAACCAGCGCTCGCCCTCGGGCGTCTGCTCGGCGGCGAGCACCTCGACGAAGCCGCCCGAGAACATGTCCATGCGGTAGGTCTGTGCGATGTGCCGGTTGAGCGACGCCGAGTTGAACTGGGTCAGCACGTAGATGCGCTCGAGCCCGGCGTGCAGGCAGTTGCTGATCGCGATGTCGATCAGCCGCCACTTGCCCCCGATCGGGACGGCCGGCTTCGACCGCAGCTGCGTCAGCGGAAAGAGGCGGGTGCCGCGGCCGCCGCCCAGGATGATGGTCAGGACGTCTCGCACGGCGCCATTCTATCCGTGCGCCCCGCCGCGGCACGTCGCCGTGGTCGAGCCCGCTGAAGTTCCCGGCACGGCGTGTAACACAGAGTTAACAGACGACCGCCGCCCGATAGGGTATGTACAGAACGGCACCCGGGCCGCGCTCCGGGGGCGCTGCGCGAGGAACGCACGACTGGAAGGATACGAGGCACCCGCCGCCGCCGATTCGCCCGTCACTCGACGAAACGGTAGCCGATTCCCACCACGGTTTCGATCTGATGACCAGCCGGCCCGAGCTTGGCCCGAAGGCGGCCGATGTGGACGTCGACCGCCCGCGTCTCGATAGCGTGCCCGTAGCCCCACACACGTTCGAGCAGGCGGTCCCGCGACAGAACCCGCGGCCGGTTGTCGACCAGACAGCGCAGCAGCTCGAACTCCCGCCGCGTCAGCCGCACCGGCTGATCGTCGACGCTCACTGTGACCGCGTCGAAGTCCGCGGTCAGCAGGCGGCCGCGATACGCCGCCGGGTCGGGGGCGCCGCCGCGTCGACGCAGCACGGCGCGGATACGGGCCGCCAGTTCCCGCGGGCTGAACGGTTTCGTGAGGTAGTCGTCGGCCCCGAGATCGAGTCCGGCGACACGGTCGCTTTCAGCCGATCGCGCCGTGAGCATGATGACCGGCAGCCCGGCCGTCGCCGGCTCGGCGCGGATCCGTCGGCAGACCTCGGTGCCGTCGACGACCGGCAGGTTCAGGTCGAGGATGACCAGATCGGGCGGCGCCGATCGCAGTCGCGCAAGCGCCTCGTCGCCGGCCGTCGCGATCTCGACGATGGCGTGCCGCTCGCGCGCGAGCGCGTGCTTGATCAGGCGGGCGAGGTCGATCTCGTCTTCGACGACCAGCACGCGCGGGATGGCGGTCACTGTCATGCCTGCAGAGTAGCGGGCCCGGGTTTCGGCCGCGTCACGCGCCGGTTAATTGTGAGTAACGCGCCGGACCTGCTTGGTTACAATCGGCGGGCTGCCGGGCCGTCCGGCGCCGGCCTCAGGAGTCATCCGTGGGTATTTCTTTCCGGTTCTTCCCCAGGGACGAGCAGTTCTTCGACCTGTTCGGCCAGATGACGGGCGAAATCCGCCAGGCAGCCGCGCTGCTCGAGCAGCTGCTGGCCACCGAGCCGCCCGACCTGCAGTTCACCGAGAACATCAAGGACTCGGAGCACCGCTGCGACACGCTGACGCACGACACGATCCAGCGCCTGCACCGGACGTTCGTCACGCCCTTCGATCGCGAGGACCTCTACGCGCTGACGACCTCGCTCGACGACGTGATGGACGCGATTGATCACGCGGCCACGCTCGTGCGGCTCTACCGGATCGCGCGGATTCGCGACGGCGCGCGCGAACTGGCGCACGCCGTGAGCGGTGCGAGCGAGCGGCTGCACCAGGCGCTCGACGCGCTGGCGCACAAGAAGCCGGTGCACCCCCATACGGTCGAGATCAACCGGCTCGAGAACGAGGCCGACCGGATCTATCAGGAAGCGGTGCGTGACCTGTTCGACGTCGAAACCGACCCGGTCACGATCATCAAGTGGAAGGACATGTACGACGTGCTCGAGCTGATCACCGACCGCTGCGAGGACGCCGCGAACGTCGTCGAGGGTATCGTCGTCAAGCACGGGTGAGACCGCGTGAGCCTGCTCTTCAGCACCATCGGCCTGATCATCGTCGTTGCGCTGATCTTCGACTACATCAACGGGTTTC
This sequence comes from Acidobacteriota bacterium, assembly GCA_003242705.1. Classification (GTDB taxonomy): domain Bacteria; phylum Acidobacteriota; class Vicinamibacteria; order Vicinamibacterales; family SCN-69-37; genus SCN-69-37. Next base: position 11,371 of record QGVF01000001.1, on the reverse strand, counting down.
ACGACGCCGCCAACTCGATCGCTACCGTCGTGTCGACGCGGGTGCTCTCGCCGGCCCAGGCCGTTCTCTGGGCGGCATTCTTCAACTTCGCCGCGGCCGCCTTCGTCGGTACCGCCGTGGCGCGCACCGTCGGCAGCGGCATGGTCGATCTGTCGGTCGTCACGCAGACGGTCATCCTCGGCGGCCTGCTCGGCGCCATCATCTGGAACCTCATCACCTGGTACTTCGCGCTGCCGACCAGCTCGTCGCACGCGCTGTTCGGCGGCTACGCGGGAGCCGCGATCGCCAAGGCGGGACTCGGCGCCGTCATCGTGTCCGGCTGGATGCGGACGCTGATTTTCATCGTCGTTGCACCGGCCATCGGCCTGATCGTCGGGCTGCTGCTGATGAACGCGATCTTCTGGGTCTGCCGCAATACGACACCGGCGCGCGTCGACGGCTGGTTCCGCCGCCTGCAGCTCGTATCGGCGGCAGCCTACAGCCTGATGCACGGCGCCAACGACGCGCAGAAGACGATGGGCATCATCGCCGGTGCGCTGTTCACCGGCGGCTACATCAGCACCTTCCACGTCCCGCTGTGGGTGGAGATCGTGGCCTACACCGCCATCAGCCTCGGCACGCTGAGCGGGGGCTGGCGCATCATCAAGACGATGGGGTCGAAGATTACGCGGCTGCAGCCGGTCGGCGGCTTTGCGGCCGAGACCGGTGCGGCCGTCGCGATTGCCACCGCGACGGCCATGGGCGTGGGGATCAGCACGACCCATACGATTACCGGCGCCATCGTCGGCGTCGGCGCCACGCGGCGGTTGAGCGCCGTGCGCTGGGGCGTGGCGCGGCAGATCGTGTGGGCGTGGATCCTCACGATTCCGGCCTCGGCGGCCATCGGCGCCATCACCTACCTGGGGATCAGCCTCGTCGTGCCGTAGCCGCCGTCTCGCGCGCCGGCGGCGCCGCCGCCGACCAGGGATCAGGTCGAGGACGCCGGTGCGAAGCGCAGGGTGAAGATCGCGCCGCCGTCGGCCCGGTTGGCGGCCGAGAGCGTCGCGCCGTGCAGACCCGCCAGGTGACGCGCGATCGACAGGCCGAGGCCGGTGCCGCCGGGATCGCGCGTGCGTGAGCGGTCGGCCCGGTAGAAACGTTCGAAGATGCGCGGCAGGTCGGCCTCGGCGATGCCGGGCCCGCGATCGGCCACCTGCAGCTCGACGGCGCCGTCGCGACGCCTGGCCCGCAGCTCGATGGTCGATTCGGCGGGACTGTAGTTCGAGGCGTTCTCGACGAGGTTCCGCAGGATGTCCTGCAGCTTCGACGCGTCGCCTTCGACCGTGGCCGCATCGGGGGCGATGTCGATCGAAACGCGTTGCCGGCGGGTGGTGAGCGGCCCGTCGAGATCGACGATCACCGCGTCGAACAGATCCGCGACGGCGCACCGCGCCCAGGCGATCTCTTCCTGCCCGGCATCGAGGCGGGCAAGCCGCAGCAGATCGCCGACGAGCCGTTCCATCCGCAGCGTGTGCCGGGCGATGACGTCGAGAAACCGTCGCGTTTCCGCCGATTCGGGCGCGGCGTCGAGCAGCGCCTCGACGTAGCCGCGGATGGCCGTCAGCGGCGTGCGCAGCTCGTGCGAGACGTTCGCCACGAAGTCGCGCCGCACCTGATCGGCATGCCGGAGATCGGTGATGTCGTACAGCACGAGCACGGCGCCGCCGCCGCGGGCGGCCTCGACCGGGACGACGCTCGCGCGCACCCGCCGTGCTGGATCGCGTGCGAGCTCGATTTCGACCGGAGCAGCCGGTCGTCCGTCGAGGACCGCGGTCATCAACGCGACGATATCGGGCTGCCTGACGACCTCGAGATAGTGCAGGCCGGTCGACGGGCCTGCGATCTGCAGCATCCGCTGTGCGGCGGGATTGGTGAGCACGAGCCGTCCGTCGGCGTCGACGAGCAGGACGCCTTCGACCATTCCCGAGAGGATGGCGTCGGTGTGCGCCCGCTCGCGTTCCACTTCGACGAGACGCGCGCCGAGCTCGCGGGCCGTCGCGTCGAGCACGTTGGCGACCATGCCGAGCTCGTCGCGCCCATGATCGCGCGCCGGCCGGCTGAAGTCGCCGGCCTGATACCGGCGCGCCGTTTCGGCAACGGCCTGCAGCCGGCGGTTGAGGAGCACCGAGGTGACCGCCGTCGCGACCAGCGCCACGAACAGACCGGCGCCGAGCCCGACGAGCGAGAGCCGGCGCAGGCTGGCCACCCGTTCCCGGATGTCGGTCAGCGGTACGGCGAGGCGGACGAATCGCACGGGACCCGCCTCGAGGCGCACGGCGGCGTACATCGTGTCGATGTTCGTCGTTGCGCTGTGCCGGACGGCCGTGCCCGTGCCATGGGCCGTCGCCTCGATGAACTCGGCGCGGTCGGCATGATTGTCGAGGTCGCGCAGCGCCTCGTCGTCCTGTTCCGAATCGCCGATCACCCGGCCGCCGGCGTCGACCAGCGTCACGCGCACGCCGAGCAGCGCGCTCAGTTCGTCGGCCGCGCGGTCGGGCGATCGATCCTGCAGGGCGGGGGCACCGGTCATGAACAGGTGCGCGGCAAGCCGCGCCTGACTCAGCAGGCTGTTGCGGACGTCGTTGTCGTAGAAGCGCCGCAGCGACTGCTCCACGAGCAGCGTCGAGACGGCCAGGGCGATCGCCGCGGCGGTGAAGACGGCGGAGAACGTGCGCGTGCGGAACGTCACGGCATTGCGGGCACCGGATCCTCGAGCCGGTAGCCGAACTGCTTGATGGTCGTCAGCGCCGTGGCAAGCAGCGGGATCTTCTCACGCAGACGACGGACGTGTACGTCGACCGTGCGCGTGCCGCCCGTGAACTGGTAGCCCCAGACATCGGACAGCAGCCGATCGCGCGAGAGCACGCGGCCCCGGTTCTCGATCAGGTACTGCAGCAGCAGGAACTCCTTGGCGGTCAGCCGTACTTCGTCGCCGTCGACGAGTACGGCGTGACGCTCGAGATCCATCGCGATCGGACCGTACTGCAGCGGCCCGGCGGCGGCCGTGCCCGACGGCCGTTCGACCCGCCGCAGCAGCGCCGCCACGCGCGCGACGACTTCTTTCGGGCTGAACGGCTTGACGACGTAGTCGTCGGCGCCGAGCTCGAGGCCGCGGATGCGGTCGCCTTCTTCGCCCCGCGCGGTGAGCATGATGATGGGCACCGCCGTCGTGCGCGGATCCTGACGCAGCGCCTGGCACACGGCGAGGCCGTCGAGCCCCGGCAGCATCAGATCGAGCAGCACCAGATCGGGCCGGCTGACGTGCACCTGCGTGAGGACGGCCGGGCCCGAGGTCACGACGTCGACCACGTGGTCGGCCCGTTCGAGATAGTGGCGCAGCAGGTCGGCGATATCGGGGCTGTCTTCGACAACGAGGATGCGGGCCACGGGAGCGATATTACCTGCTCCGGTCGTCCCTCACAGCCGGACGTCGGTCAGCGCGCGGCCGCGCCGACTGACGAGCACACCGGCCGAGATCACGGCGAGCAGCAGGCCGTTGACCGCCATGACCGACGGCGCCGAGAAGCGATCGGCCAGCGCACCGGCCACCAGCGCTCCGACCGGACCTCCGCTGCGCATCGCCACCATGTAGATCGCGACGACGCGTCCGCGCAGCGCGTCGGGAACGGTCAGCTGCAGCAGCGAAAAGCTGAGTGAAAAGAGCGCCATGAAGAGGATGCCACCCGCAAAGAGCAGCACCAGGCTGAGTACCAGCCACGTCGACAGCGCGAAGGCGGCAATGACCAGGCCGAGCCCGATCTGGACGGCCAGCAGGATGCGGCCGAGCTTCGGAGTCGTACCGAGGAAGCCGATCAGCAGCGCGCCCACGATGGCCCCGGCGCCCTGCGACGCCATGAGCATCGACAGCCGGGTCTCGGCGCGGCCGGCGCCCGTCAGCACCTCGTTCGCGAATGCCGGCAGCATCGTCAGGATCGGCATCGTGAGGAAGGTGCTCAGCGTGACGAGCACGGTCAGCGTCAGCAGGACGTGCGTCTCGCGCACGTAGCGGAGGCCGCCGCGCAGCTCCTCGGTCACCGCGCCGCGCACGGCGGCCGGCACGTGCTTCGGCAGCTTCAGCGCTGCGAGTGCGACGACGACCAGGAAAAACGAGAGTCCGTTGACGAAGAAGCACCAGGCCGTGCCGATCGTCGCGAGCACGGCGGCGCCGACGCCCGGACCGAGCACGCGCGACAGGTTGAACTGTGTGGAGTTGAGCGCGATGGCGTTCGGCAGGTCGCGCTTGGGCACGAGCGAGGGAATCAGCGCCTGATAGGCCGGGCCGCCGAAGGCCTGTCCGCAGCCGGCCAAAAACGACATCGCGAAGACGAAGCCGACATGGATGTGGCCCGTCCAGACGAGCGCCGCCAGCGTGAAGGCGGCCGTCGCCTGCACGTACTGGGAAATGGTCAGCAGGCGCCGGCGATCGTGCCGGTCGGCGACGACGCCGCCAATCAGCATGAACAGCAGGATCGGCAGCTGGTTCAGGAAGTCGTCGAGGCCCAGATAAAAGGTGGACTGGGTGAGGTCGTAAACGAGCAGGCCCTGGGCGTACTTCTGCATCCAGGTGCCGATCGTCGAGCCGAGCGCCGCGAACCAGAGCACCCGGTAGTTGCGATGCGTCAGCGCGCCGGCCACGCGCGCGGCCCAGGAGCGCGGCTGGTCGTCGGGACTGGTCTGGGCGGGAGAAGAGCCGGCTGAGTGCTGGGTCACGAAATGCGCTGAGCATCTTACATCGGGCCGGCCTCGGGCATCGGACCAACCGAAAGCCTTCACATTTTCGCCTCTTGATCGCCCTGAAGGGACTGGCCTATACTGCGGCGCCCGAGGCGAAATAAAGGCGAAGATGTCGTCCGCTGCCGTGCAATCCCTCGAAGCGCTTCTGCTGGACCGCCGGCTCGGCAGCACGCTGCCAGGCCTGACGCCCCCGCCCCGGCTGCTGCCCACCGGCATCGAGCCGTTCGATCGGGTGCTCGGGGGAGGCTGGCGCATGGGGACGCTTTCGGAGCTGGCCGGCCGGACCGGCACCGGCCGCACGCACCTGCTCGTCGGCACGCTGAGGCAGGCTGCCGCGGCGGGGCAGGTCGTGGCGCTTGTCGATGCGCTCGACCGCTTCGATCCGGCGTCGGCCGCCGGGGCCGGTCTCGATCTCGAACGGCTGCTGTGGGTGCGGGGACCGTCGATTCTCGCGGAACAGGCGCGGCCTGCCGTGCTCGACGGTGCGATCAGGCTGGCCATCCGGGCCTTCGATTTGATTCTGCGCGCGGGAGGGTTTGCCGTCGTGGCCCTTGACCTGCGCGATGTCCCTGTGCGCCGGCTCCAGGCGCTGCCGGCCGTCACCTGGCTGCGTCTGGCGCAGGTGCTCGAAGGGCAGGACACGGTCGGACTGCTGCTGGCCGATGTCCCCCTGGCGCGCAGTGCCCGTGGCGTTTCGGTGGTGTGCCAGGGCGAGCCCCGCTGGGCCGGGACGAGTGCACAGAGCCGGCGGCTGGCCGGCTTCGCTCCGGTCTGGACGGTGCGCTCGGCGACGGGCATCGTGACCTCGCCGGCCGGCGGGTACGGGCGGACATCAGCGCACGGGTAAAGCCATGGTCTGTTGTCTGGTCTGCGAGTCGGACGATCCGTCCGCAGCCGGCGGCCGGCTCGAGTCGCTCGCCCGCAGCTTTTCGCCCCGCGTGATGCCCTGCGGCGATACCGCCGTGCTGTTCGACGCGTCGGGGCTGTCGCGGGTGTGCGGTCCGCCGCCGGTCATCGCCCGTGAGCTTCAGGCGCAGGCGGCCGACGAAGGACTGCAGCTCAGACTGGCGCTAGCTGGAACGCTCACGGCGGCCTGGGTGCTCGCCCATGCCCGCGCCGGCTGCACCATCGTGACGCCGGGCGCGGAAGCCGAAGTCCTGGCGCCGTTGCCGCTCGGCTGGCTGCTGCCGGTCGTCGATCTCGACCGGGCCATGCAGGCCGCTGGCACTTCTGCGGCCCGGGTGGTTCAGCCAGATTCCTCGTCGCCCTCGCGTTTCCGGCGGGGACGGGGACAGGGGCGCAACTATCGGCTGGCGCCCGCACCCTCGGCGGCCGGGCCGTCTGTTGCCGGAACCGTCACCTCTGCACCGGCAGACGCAGCCGCTCATCGTCGGCTGGTGCAGGAGTATCGCGAGCGGCTGGCCACCTTCGAGCGCTGGGGCATCCGGACGTGCGGTGACCTGGCCGGGCTGCCGAGGGCCGACGTTCATGCCCGCATGGGGCCGGCCGGCGTGCGGCTGCACCAGGCGGCGTCGGGAGAAGACCTGGCGCCGCTCGTGCCGTTCGATGAATCGCCGGTGTTCGGCGCGCGGATCGATCTGGAGTGGCCGATCGAAGGGCTCGAGCCGCTGTCGTTCGTCCTCGCGCGCCAGTGTGAGCAGCTGGCCACCCAGCTCGAGCGCGCTGACCGCGGGGCAGTGGCCATCGACACGACGCTGCACCTGACGACGCGCACGACGCATGTGCGCAGGCTGGAGCTGCCGGCGCCGATGCGCGACGCACGCGTGCTGCGCACGCTCATCCTGCTCGATCTCGAATCGCATCCGCCGCCGGCCGGCATCGATGCCGTGGAACTCCGGGTCGACGTGGCGCCCGGGCGCATCGTGCAGCGGTCGCTGCTCGCGCGTGCCGTGCCGTCGCCCGAGCAGCTGTCGACGCTGCTGGCGCGGCTCGGGGCGCTGGCGGGCACCGATCGCATCGGCGCGCCGGTGCTCGTCGACACGCACGACGGCCGGGCGACGCAGCTGACGCCGTTCCGGACGCCGCGCGAGACGACGGCGCCGCCCGCGACCGATCGCTGCGCGGCTCCGTCGTCCGAATCATCACCCGTCACCGCGTTCGAAGCCGTGCCACACCTGCGACGGTTCCGGCGGCCGCTTGCCGTGCAGGTGTCGACCTCCCACGGCGTCCCGGCGCGCGTCGTCGTCCGCGCTCATGCGATGCGCGGGGGCCGGGTGCGGGTCTGCGCCGGTCCGTGGCGGACATCCGGGGGATGGTGGGATCCGGCGCAGAAGTCCGGCTGGGATCGCGACGAGTGGGACGTCGAGCTCGAGGATGGCAGCGTCTGCCGGCTGGTGCGGCAGCGGGCGACGGGGCAGTGGGAGATCGAAGGCACGTACGACTGATCACCCGTCATGTACATCGAGCTGCACACATCGTCGGCCTTTTCGTTCCTGGAAGGGGCGTCGCTGCCTGAGGCGCTGATTGCGCGGGCGGCCGAGCTGGGCTATCCGGCCCTGGCGCTCCTCGATCGCAACGGGCTGTACGGGGCCCCGCAGTTCTATCGCGCGGCGAAGGCCGCCGGGATCCGGGCCATCGTTGGCGCCGAGCTCACGGTGGCGACTGCGGTGCCCGAAGCGACCGACGGGCGCACGACCAGGCCGCCGGTGTGCTGGACGCTGCCGGTGCTGGTGGCCAGCGCCGAGGGCTACCGGAACCTGTGCCGCATCATCACGCGGGCCAGTCTGCGGTCGCCGAAGGGCGAGGCGGTCGTGGCGCTCGACGACTTCGAAGGCCAGACGACGGGTCTCGTTGCGCTCGTCGGCCGCGAGGCCCTGCGCGCCGAGCGGCACGGCGTCGGCGGGCTCGTCGATCGGCTCATCGGACTCTTCGGACGGACCGGCGTATGGATTGAGCTGCAGCGCCACCTGCAGCGCGGCGATCAGGAAGACATCGACTCGCTCCTTGATCTGGGCGCAGCCTTCCGCGTGCCGGTCATGGCCTCGGGCGGCGTGCGCTTCGCCACGCCCGCCGAACGCCCGTTGTTCGACGTGCTCACGAGCATCCGACACCGTACGACGCTCGCGCGCGCGGGGCGGCTGCTCGCGCCCAATGCCGAGCGCTACCTCAAGCCGCCCGAGGTGATGGCGCGGCTCTTCTCGGATCTGCCGCAGGCGCTGGCCGGTACCGAGGCGCTGGCCGAACGGCTCGAGTTCACGCTGGCGAACCTTGGCTACCGCTTTCCGGAGTATCCCGTGCCGGCCGGCGAGACGCAGGCGTCGTTTCTGCGGCGCATCACGCAGGTCGGCGCGCGTGATCGCTACCGGCCGTATCACGAGCGCGCGCGCGCGCAGATCGAGCGCGAGCTCACGCTCATCGAGAAGCTCGATCTGGCCGGCTACTTCCTCATCGTCTGGGACATCGTCAACTACTGCCGACAGCAGGGGATTCTCGTGCAGGGGCGCGGGTCGGCCGCCAACAGTGCCGTCTGCTACGCGCTCGGCATCACGGCCGTCGATCCGGTCGGCATGGATCTGCTCTTCGAACGATTCCTGTCGGAAGAGCGGGGCGAGTGGCCCGACATCGATCTCGATCTGCCGAGCGGCGATCGCCGCGAGCGGGTCATCCAGTACGTCTACCAGCGCTACGGCCGGCTCGGCGCGGCGATGACCGCCAATGTCATCACCTATCGCGGACGCAGTGCGGCGCGCGAGCTGGGCAAGGTGCTCGGACTGGATACCGGCGACGTCGATCGGCTCGCGCGGACGATGGCGCAGTTCGAGTTCGTGGATCCGGAAGAGACGCTGGAGCGCAACCTGCGCGAGGCCGGCCTCGATCCCGCCGACGAGCGATACCGGCAGTTCGCCTCGCTGTGGATGCAGATGCAGGACCTGCCGCGCCATCTCGGGCAGCACTCGGGCGGCATGGTGCTGTGCCAGGGGCGGCTCGACGAGGTCGTCCCGCTCGAGAACGCCGCGATGCCCGGCCGCGTCGTCGTGCAATGGGACAAGGACGATTGCGCCGATCTCGGCATCGTCAAGGTCGATCTGCTCGGGCTGGGCATGATGGCCGTCCTCGAGGAGGCCATCGACATCGTCAACGGATACGACGACGGGTCACGCACCGGACGGGGACGGCAGGACGGACGGACGACCGGGAACGGGCACGGTCAGCGGCTCGATCTTGCCCATCTGCCACCCGACGACCCGGAGGTGTACCGGATGCTCCAGCGGGCCGACACGGTGGGTGTCTTCCAGGTCGAGTCGCGCGCACAGATGGCAACGCTGCCGCGGCTGAAGCCCGAGCGGTTCTACGACCTCGTCGTCGAGGTGGCGATCATCCGGCCCGGGCCGATCGTCGGCAACATGGTGCATCCCTACCTGGCGCGACGGGCGGGGCTCGAGCCGGTCAGCTATCCGCACCCGCTGCTCGAGCCGGTGCTCGCCCGCACGCTTGGCGTGCCGCTCTTTCAGGAGCAGCTGCTGCGCATGGCCATGGTCGTGGCCGGCTTTTCGGGCGGGGAAGCCGAGGAGCTGCGGCGCGCCATGGGCTTCAAGCGATCCGTCAAGCGGATGCAGCAGATCGAACGGCGCCTGCGCGAGGGGATGGCCGAGCGCGGGATTACCGGTGAGACCGCTGATCGGATCGTGCAGGCGATTACCTCGTTTGCGCTCTATGGCTTTCCTGAATCACACGCAGCCAGCTTCGCGCTGCTGGTATATGCGAGCGCCTATCTGAAGGCGCACTATCCGGCGGCGTTCTACACGGCGCTGCTCAACAACCAGCCGATGGGGTTCTACCATCCGGCGACGCTCGTCAAGGACGCCCAGCGGCGCGGCGTCCGCTTTGCGCCCGTCGACGTGCGGGCATCGCGGTGGAACTGTCTCGTCCAGCCCGATGGTGCCATTCGCCTGGGCCTGCGCTACGTCAGGGGGCTGCGCGAGGAAGCCGGCCGGAGGATCGAGCAGGTGGCCGTCCGCTGCCGCACGCTCGACGAACTGGTGCGGAGCGCCGACCTGCGCCAGGACGAGGTGCGTGCGCTGGCGCTGGCCGGCGCGCTCGCCCCCTTCGGGGGCGATCGCCGGTCGGCGCTCTGGCAGGCCGAGCGGGCCGGCCGTCCGGCCGGCCCGCTGCTCGGCGACGACCGGTTGCTGTACGGCGACGTCGGCATCGAGGCCGATTCCGACGCGCCGGCCGATCGGTGGCGTCCGGCGGTCGCGGACGGGACCGCGGCCGCCGGACGGGCCGGCCGAACGCCGGCAGCGGCGGCCGAAGCCTCGACGTCGCCGCTGGCGCCGATGTCGCTCGCCGAGCGGGTCGAGGCCGACTATGAAGTGAGCGGCCTGACGATCGGGCCGCACCCGATGGCGCTCGTCCGCGCGTCGCTGGCGACGCGCGGCATCGCGCGCGCGATCGATCTGCCACGCGGGCGCGCCGGGCGGCGCGTCCGCGTGGCCGGGGCCGTCATCACGCGTCAGCGGCCGGGGACGGCCAAGGGGTTCGTCTTCCTCTCGATGGAAGACGAAACCGGCATCGCCAACGTCATCGTCCGTCCCGACGTCTTCGCGGCGTTCAAGCGGACCATCGTCGACGAGTCGTACCTGCTGGTCGAGGGCATCCTGCAGAACCAGCAGGGCGTCGTGTCGGTCCGGGCTGAACGGATTCACGCACTTCGGGACGTCGGACCGGAGGTCGACTCGCACGACTTTCACTGATCGACTTCAGGTACTGTCGACTTCCGGGCTCCTGGCGTGTCCGTCCTGCAGGCGCCCTTCTTGCAACCGCGCACCGCGTGTCTGCGTCGCGTCCTGCAGTTCCGGCTTCCCGGTCCCAGCTGCCCGCGCTTACCGGCATCCGCTTTCCCCTGGCGCTCTGGGTGGTGATCCATCACCTGAGCGGTCGGAACCGCATGTTCGAGCCGCTCGTCGCGCTCAGTCCGGCCGTGCGCGCGATCGTGGATGCCGCCTGGGTCGCGTTGACCGTCTTCTTCGCCATCTCGGGCTTTGTCCTCGTCCGGCGTTACGGGACGACCCGCTGGAGTCGCAGTGCCATCGCGCGCTATGCCGTGGCGCGCTTCGCCCGCGTCTATCCCGTCTACCTGATCAGCCTGCTGATTCTCGTGCCGATCGTTGTCGAGACGTTCCGGCATGGAGGCTTCGACGCGGGCGACAGGACCTGGCTGCTGGCCAGTCACGTGCTGCTGCTGCAGGGCTGGCACCAGCCCGTGGTCAACTGGAACACGCCGGCGTGGTCGCTGTCGTCCGAGGTCTTCTTCTACGCCCTGTTTCCCGCGGTGGCCGTCCTGCTCCGCAGCCGGTCGTGGCACGCCATTGCTGCGGCCGCAGTGCTGGCCTTTGCCATTCCGATCCTGCTCAGACTGACGATCGAGCCGCCGATCCCGAAGGCGCTGCTGTACTTCGGCGACTTTCTGATCGGCGTGGCGGCCGGCCTGGCCTTCGAGCGGACCGGTGCGCGCACCGACCGCCGCACGCTGGGCACGGCGCTGTCGAGCGCGGCGGCCGCCGGGGGCATCGGCCTCATGTTGTTCCGCGACCAGCTCGGATCGTTTCTCGTCTTCGATGCCGGCATTCGCCTCGTC
>QGVF01000140.1 GCA_003242705.1 Acidobacteriota bacterium | reverse complement strand
CCGCGTGCGGGCGATTATCAACCCGGGCGTCCGCTGATGGCAAGGACTCACCGTCCGGCCGTCCGAGTCCACCGAACCAGGTCACGGCCAGGCCACACCTGCATGGTTCTGCACAGCGGATGGTCCGCCGGGCACGTCGACGGCTTCGGTTCCGCTGCGGCCCCGGTATAATCGCGCCGCTGCCCGGCCGTCCCGCGCGCAGCCCGTTCTCCCCGTCACTGTCTGCGCGGTCCCTCCCTCGCGCCCGGAGGGATTTCATGCACTTGTGGAACGAGTTCAAGAACACGATTCTGCCGTGGCTGCTGGCCGCCGGCGTCGTGGCATTCCTCGTGACCGAGCACCGGCGCACGACGGCGGCCCTGATTGAGGCGAATGGCCGCCTGGCGGCGGCCGTCGAACAGCAGGGCGCGGCGCTCGACGGCGTCCGCGAGCTGCTCGCCGCGCAGGGGTACACGCTGCCCCCTTTAGACGGACCGCGGTGATTCAGGGTCTCCGGGTGCCTGTGCACCTGTCGACCCGCGAAGCACTGCGGATGTTCGATCTCGTCGATATCTGGGCGGCGCGTACGGGCGCCTGGGTGCGCCTCGTCTCGGCCAACGACCACGTCCACAGCCGCAACTCGGCTCACTACGCTGGCGTGGCGATCGATCTGCACTCATCCGACCCGGACGGCCTGGCCCGCATGCTGCGCCGCGCCGGGTACCGCGTGCTCTGGAACGTGCCCGGACACTACGCGCACGTGCACGTGGAGCAGCCGCTGCCCGCCGGCGCGGCACCAAGACCGCTGCTGCCCGATCGATCGCGGCCGCAGCACATGCTCGCCGGCTTCGACCGGCCTGCTCCTGCGGGAGGCGACTGAATGAAGCTCGATCCGTTGACGATCCGCCTGCTCGGCCGGCTCACCGACCGGATGGATCTCATCCGGAAGCATCCGCTCCGCTACGACATCTCGCCCGAAGATCTCGCGGCGCTGCGGCCGGTGGCCGAGCAGCTCGAAGCGCTGCTCGAAAAGATCACGGTGGTAAAGGTCGGCTGACGGACGGCGGCGCATGACCCCACTGTTTCCCGGTGGCAAAGACGCGCACGGTAGAATGCACCGACGCGCCCGTAGCTCAGCTGGATAGAGCATCGGCCTTCTAAGCCGAGGGTCGCAGGTTCGAGTCCTGCCGGGCGCGCTTGCTCCCGCCTGCATGTCCTGCCGACGGTGGCACGTACATCGGCGTTGCCTTCGGTCGGAGCCTGCGAAGCCGGCTAACCGCCGGCCATCGCCCCGATGATGAGAAACGGCTCGAGGCCGGCGGCGACGGCGGCCGGCACGGGCGCATCCAGCGGCTCGTGCGACAGATCGGTCTCGCACGCAAAGAAGCGCACGAGCGCCCGCCGCTCGCGCGTGACGTGATCGCGGATGGTTCCCTCGAGCACGGGAAACCGCTGCTCGATCGCGTCGAGAATCGCGCCCGGCGTGACCGGTGCCGGCACATCGACTTCGATTTCGCTGCCCACCTGTGCCAGCGCGCGCAGGTGGGCCGGCAGCACGACGCGAATCATGGCAGCGTCTGCACTTCGACCGACAGCACCGGCGGCAGGTGCTCGGCGATCGTCAGCCAGTGATCGCCGCCGTCCGGCGACACGAACACCTGGCCGCCCGTCGTCCCGAAATAGATGCCGCAGTCGTCGAGCGCGTCGACCGCCATCGCCTCGCGCAGCACGTTGACATAGCAGTGCTGCTGCGGCAGCCCGTTCATGAGCGCCTCCCACTCGTCGCCGCCCGTACGGCTGCGGTAGACCCGCAGCTTTCCGTCGGGCGGATAGTGCTCGCTGTCGCTCCTGATGGGTACGACGTAGACAGTGTCCGGCTCGTGCGCGTGGACATCGATGGGAAATCCGAAGTCCGACGGCAGGTTGCCGCTCACTTCCCGCCAGGATCGGCCGCCGTCGTCGCTCCGCATCACATCCCAGTGCTTCTGCATGAAGACGACGTCAGGCCGCGATGGATGCATGGCAAGGCGATGCACGCAGTGACCGGCCTCGGCATCCGGATTCGGGATGCCGTCGGACAGCAGCCCGGCGTTGCTCGCCTGCCAGCTGCGCCCGCCGTCGCTCGTGCGGAAGACACCCGCGGCTGAAATGGCCACCAGCATCCGGTCGGCGTCGGCGGGATCGATCACGATGGTGTGCAGGCAGAGGCCGCCGGCTCCCGGCTGCCATTCGGCCGACGTCGCGTGCCGGCGCAGCGCGGGCAGCTCCTCCCACGTGGCACCACCGTCGACGGTCCGGAAGATGGCCGCATCCTCGGCGCCGGCATACACGACATCGGGATCCGTCGCCGACGGCTCGAAGTGCCAGACGCGCCTGAACTGCCAGGGCCGCGGCGTCCCGTCGTACCACCGGTGATTGCCGATCTCACCTTCGTATACGAACCGGTTGCCCACCGGCGCCCACGTACGCCCGCCATCGTCGGACCGCTGGACGACCTGACCGAACCAGCCGGTATGCTGCGACGCGTAAATACGATCGGGATCGGCCGGCGATCCCTTCACGTGCAGCACTTCCCAGCCGCCGAAGAGCGGCCCGTCGATCGTCCACCGGTCGCGGCGGCCGTCGGCCGTCATCACGAACGCACCCTTGCGCGTGCCCACGAGTACCCGCACTCTGCTCATCGTCGTCTCCTCGGACGGCCGGACCCTGGACGGAACGATTGCTGCACCGGGGTGGCCGCCAGTCTATGCCGGAATTGATGTCGGCAGGCAGCGGTATTCATCGGTCGACGTGCTGCAATGAGGTGATAACCTGTCGGCATCGCGGCCGTCACACTGTCGACGGACTGCAGGAGGTAACGACGCGTGCCGAAGAAGTCGAAGACGATGACTCCCGAGGACATTGGCGCCGCGCTGGGCCGACTGGCAAACCGCATCGATGAGTGGAAGAAGCAGCGCGAGGCCCTGCTCGCCGAGGGTGAGCGTCTCGTCGCCGTGGCGATGAGCTACGTACAGGAGCTGCGGGGCGAGGTCGGGCCGGCGCCGGCACGACGTCGGGGCGGACGGCCGAAGGGCATGAAGCTCTCGGAAGAAACCCGCGCCAAGCTGCGCGCCGCCTGGAAGCGCCGCAAGGCGCGCATGGCGGCGGCGAAGACGGCCGCGGGCAAGGCGGCAAAGACGGTCGGAAAGGGAAAGAAGGCCGGGTAAGCGGCTCGGGCCCGGGGGAGACGCGGACGCGCCTCCCCGCACGAACATCGGACCCGCGTTCGGGAAACGACCGGATGGAAACAGCGGGGCAATGGTCAGAGCTTCGCCATCGCCTCCTCCAGCTTGCGGTCGACTTCGGCCAGCGCTTCGGTCAGCTGGCGCCGCCGCAGCTCGTGCGTCGTGAGCGAGAGCTGGCGTTCGAACTCCTTGCGCGCGAGCTTCAGCGACTCGACTGCGCGCCGGGCTTCCGGATCGGTCAGTACCCCGGCGCTGCGTTCGCTCCGTTCGCGCTCGAGCTCCTCCATCCGCTCCTGAATCCTCGACTCGGCGTCGATCAGTCCTTCACCCGCATCACTCATCACATCTGTTCTCCCTGTCTCCCTGCGCCGCCTGCCGGTGCGGCGCCATCCGACCATTCTGGACCAGACGACGGGTTCTGAAAAGCCGTCGAAACACTGAACCTGCGCGCCGGGCGGCCGATTGCAAGACGAGTGCCCCGGGCGGCGCGTGTCGTGCTATGAAAAGCAGCATTCTCCGGATGCAGGCCGGCACGTCGCGACCGCGCGGACGGGCATCGTTGTGCAGGGCGGCCGGGTAACGGCCGCGACGAATCACGGAAGACTTCCATGCTCCAGGCCGATGGCATCCCGACGGGCACCCACGATCCGGTGCTCGTGACGCTGTCGCTCGCCATTGCCGTCGCTGCGGCGTACGTGGCGCTCGAGTTCTCGCTGCGCATCGCCGAAAGCCGCGGCCCGACCCGCCGCTGGTGGCTCGCCGGCGGGGGCGTCAGCCTCGGGCTGGCTCTCTTCGCCGTTCATCACATCGCCATGCTGGCCGGCCGGCTGCCGGCGGCGCTGCAGCTGTCGCTCCCGTCGGTCCTGCTCTCGATGACGGTCGCCATGGCCGGCGTCCTGACCGGCCTCCATATGATCGGGCGGCCCGGCGTCCGTCCCCACATCCCCTTCCTCGGCGCCGTCCCGCTCGGCCTGGCCGTGGCGGCCATGCACTACATCGAAGTGGTCGGGATGCGCGGACCGGTCGTCTTCGAGTATTCCCCCGAGCGCCTCCTGCTCGCGGTCGGGTCGTCGATCGTCGCGCTCGGCCTGGCGCTCTGGCTCGTCTGCCACGGCCGCACGGGCAGCTACCTGGGCAGCCGCCGTATCGGCAGCGCCGTGCTCATCGGCTGTGCCATCACGGGCCAGCACTTCGCGGGCGTCCCGCTGGCCTCGCCCACCAGCGACGAGCTGCTGGTGACGTCGGGCCTGACCGTGAGCGTCTCGGCCGTCGGCACGATAGGCCTGGCCTTCGCGACGCTCTCGCTCCTCGGCCTCGCCTCGGTCGCGCTCATCGTCGATCGGCAGCTCACGGCGCGCGCCCAGGCGCTTGCCGCGAGCGAAGAACGCTACCGCCTGCTCTTCCACCGCAGCCTGGCCGGCGTCTTCCAGTGTTTCCCCGACGGTCGCGTGCTCGACTGCAACGACACCTTCGCGCAGATCTACGGCTATTCGTCGCGCGAGGACTGCCTGCTGCTGAACATGACGAGCCACCTGGCCGGTGAACAGATGGCCGTGGCGCTGCGTGAGGTCGTCCAGCAGGAAGGCCGCATCACCGGATTCGAGATCCCGATCCGGCGACGCGACGGCACGCGCCGCTGGATCATGCTCAACGCCACGTGGATCGACGCCGACGGCGACGGTAACGGCATCCTCGAGGGCACGGTGATCGACATCACCGACCAGAAGAGCGCGCACGAAGCGATGGCGCGCGCGATGGAGGCCGCCGAGGACGCCAACCGCGCCAAGAGTGAGTTCCTCGCCAACATGAGTCACGAGATCCGCACGCCGATGAACGGCATCATCGGCATGACGGAGCTCGCGCTCGGCACGGATCTGACGCCCGAGCAGCGCGGCTACCTCGAGACGGCCGCCGCGTCGGCCGAGTCGCTCATGACGCTGCTCGACGACATCCTCGACTTCTCGAAGATCGAGGCGCAGAAGGTCACGATCGACCGCATCGACGTCGACCTCGGCAAGCTCGTCGACGACCTGATGCTGCTGATGGCGCCGCGCGCGCACCAGAAGGGGCTCGAGCTCGCGTGCGACGTCGCCACCGACGTGCCGCGGCTGGTGGCCGGCGATCCGCACCGCCTGCGCCAGATCCTCACCAACCTGCTGAGCAACGCGGTGAAATTCACCATCGCCGGCGAAGTCGTGCTGCGCGTGACGGTCGATCTCGCCCAGGATCACCGCGTCGACCTGCACTTCGCCGTCAGCGACACCGGCATCGGTGTCCCGATCGACAAGCAGCGGCTGATCTTCGACGCCTTCACCCAGGCCGACGCCTCGACGACGCGCCAGTTCGGCGGCACGGGACTCGGACTCGCCATCGCGTCGCGCCTGACCGAGCTGATGGGCGGGCGCATCTGGCTCGAGAGCGAGCCGGGCAGCGGCAGCACGTTCCACGTCCTGCTGCCCTTCGAGCGCCGCGAAGCGGCGTCCGCGCTGCCGCCTTCCGACGTTCAGACCACCCTGGCCGGCCGGCGCGTGCTCGTCGTCGACGACAACGCGACGAACCGGTGGATCCTGCATGACATGCTGCGTCGGCTCGACATGGTCCCGACACTCGCTGCCGACGGTCCCGCGGCGCTCGCCGCGCTTGAGGAAGCGCGGCAGGCGGGCCAGCGGTTCGATCTGCTGCTGTTCGACTACCAGATGCCGGGCATGGACGGCCGCGAGCTGGTCGAACGCGTCAGGCGCGACGAGCCGCCGGATCCGGCGCCGCCGGTCATCCTCATGCAGTCGTCGATCGACGTCGACGACCACGCCGGCTCCAGGACGGGCGTACTCGTGATGACGAAGCCGATCCGGCAGGCCATGCTGCAGCAGACGATCTCGTCCGCGCTTCGCCTCGACGCCGGCCGGTCGGCCCCCGCCACGCCCGGCCCGCGCCTGCCCGACGCCGCCCAGGCGCCGCGACCGCAGCCGCGCGCGCTGCGCGTGCTGCTCGCCGAGGACAACGCGGTCAACCAGCGCCTGTTCGTCACGCTGCTCGAAAAGCACGGACACAGCGTGACGGTCGTCTCCGACGGGCGTGCGGCGGTCGACGCACTCGCGGCCGGTACGTTCGACGTCGTGCTGATGGACCTGCAGATGCCGGTGATGGGCGGCCTCGAGGCAACCGGGCACATCCGCCGCGCCGAAGAGAGCACGGGCCGGCACGTGCCGATCATCGCGCTCACGGCACACGCGCTGAAGGGCGACCGCGAACGCTGCCTGGCGGCCGGCATGGACGATTACCTGTCGAAGCCCGTTCACGGCCCCGACCTGCTCGCCCGCCTGGCCAGGATTGCCGGGGGCGGTGCCCCGCTGCCGCCGCCGGCGCCGACGGTCGTCCCGACGGCGGGCGTGGCGACGACGGCGGGCGCGTCATCGGCGGCAGCTTCGACACCGGCTGTCCCGGGCGCCGACGGCCCGGTGTCGGGTGCCGCGGCCGGCGACTCACCGATCCGGCTGGAAGACGTGCTGCAGCGCGTCGACGGCGACCGCGAGCTGCTCGCCGAGATCACGCAGATCTTCGCGCAGCAGTCGGGCGAGCTGCTCGCGTCGCTGCGCACGGCGGCTGCGGCGGGCGATGCCCGAACCGTGGAGCAGCATGCGCACACGCTGCGGGGGTCGGTGGCGAACTTCGGCGCACGCCGCGCCGCTCAGCTCGCGCAGGATCTCGAACTGGCGGCGCGCGGCAACGATCTCGCGCCCGCATGGGGGATGATTGACGCACTGGCTGCCGAGATCATCGCAATCGAACGTGCGCTCGGCGAAGTCAGCGGAGTTGCCGAATCGTGAAGGTCCTCATCGCCGACGACGATCTCGTGTCGCGCCGGCTGCTCGAGAAGACACTCGTCGGTCTCGGATACGAAGTCGTCCTCGCGTCGGACGGGCTCGAAGCGCGGCATCACCTGCTCGCGCCCGACGGGCCGAGACTGGCGATTCTCGACTGGATGATGCCGGGCGCCGACGGCCTCGACGTCTGCCGCTGGGTGCGCGACCAGGCAGGCGCCTACGTCTACATCATCGTGCTCACGTCGAAGGATCGCCGCGAAGATCTCGTCGCGGCGTTCGACGCCGGCGTCGACGACTTCATCACCAAGCCGCCCGACTCGACCGAACTTCGCGCGCGGCTGCGCTCGGGTGAACGCGTACTCGCGCTCGAGACCAAACTGCTGCGCGCCCAGGCACAGCTGCAGCACCAGGCGACGCACGACTCACTCACGGGTCTCTGGAACCGCGCGATGGTCCACACGCAGCTCGAGCTGGAGCTGGGCCGCGCGGCGCGCAGCGGCGAGCCGCTCGCCCTGATCGTGGCCGACCTGGATCGCTTCAAGCAGGTGAACGATCGCCACGGCCACGCGGCCGGCGACGACGTGCTGCGCGAAGCGGCGCGGCGGATGAAGAGCGTGCTGCGCGAGCACGACGGCCTCGGGCGCTGGGGCGGCGAGGAGTTCGTCATCCTGCTGCCGCGCACGACACGGGCCGACGCCCTCCTGATTGCCGAGCGCGTGCGCGCGGCCGTGGCCGACGGCCCGATCGTCGCCGGCGATCTGTCACTGCCGATCACGCTGAGCCTCGGCGTGGCCACGACGGCCGAAGTGCCGGGCGGCGTCGACCCGCTGCTGGCCGCCGCCGACGCCGCGCTCTACCGCGCGAAGGCCGCCGGCCGCAACCGCGTCGAGTGACTCGCGCTACCCGGGCGTGACCCGCGCGCCGTCGGTCAGCGAATCGGGCGGATACGCCACGAGCACCTGTCCTTCGACGAGCCCGTCGACGACTTCGACGCTGCTGTTGCCACGGTGCCCGAGCGTCACGGTACGTATCACCGCGCGTCCGTCTTCCACGACGTACACCGCCCAGTCACCCCCCCGGCGGAAGAGTGTCGACAGCGGCACCTGCAGCACGTCGTCACCCTCCCAGGTGACGATACGGACTTCCACGCGGTAGCCGTCGCCCAGAGCCGACGCAGCTCCGGGATCGACGAAGTCGATCACGACGTTGACGCGCTGTTCTTCGACGCCGAGAGCCGAGATCTTCGTGAAGCCCGACGGCTCGACGCGGCGGACGCGCCCTTCGAGCGGCTGCGGGCCGCCCCACTGGTCGATGATGACGCGCGCGCCGGGCGCGACGCGCACCGCGTCGGTCGAGAGCAGATCGGCGACGACCTCGATGGCCCCCGGATCACCAAGCTCGAGCAGCGGCTCGCCCGGTGCGACGACGCGGCGGCTCTCGACGTGACGGACGAGCACGACGCCGTCGATCGGCGCGAGGATCGACTGCCGGCCGCCGGGCGGTGCCGCCGGTGCCGTGCTCAACCGCGCCCGGATGACGGCGACTTCCTGCTGCGCCTGCGCGACCGCCAGCTCGGCGGCCCGTGCCGCTTCCTGAGCCTGGCGGTGCGTGGCGCGCTGCACTTCGAGATCCTCGGCCGCCATCGCGCCCGCGGCCGCGAGCGTCTCCGACCGCTCGAGCTGCCGCGTCGCAAGCGCGAGCACCGTCTCGGCCCGCCGCGCCTCGGCCGACAGCCGCTCCATCGCCGCCTCGGCCGC
>QGVF01000139.1 GCA_003242705.1 Acidobacteriota bacterium | reverse complement strand
TCGATCCGCTCCAGTTCATCGACCGGAAAGACGTCAAGAAGATGGACGTCTTCATCCAGTACGCGATCGCCGCCACCGAGTTCGCGGTGCGCGACGCGCGGCTGGAAATCCCCCCGGCGAACGCCGACATGGTCGGCGTCTTCATCGCCTCGGGCATCGGCGGGTTCCAGACGATCGAGGACGAGCACCTGGCGCTGATCAACGGCGGGCCGCGCCGCATCTCGCCGTTCTTCATTCCCGCCTCGATCATCAACCTGGCCGCCGGACAGGTGTCGATCCGGTTCGGTGCTCGCGGCCCGAACCTGGCCACCTGCACGGCCTGCACCGCGTCGGCGCACGCCGTCGGCGAGGCCGCCGAGATCATCCGGCGCGGCGACGCCGACGTGATGATCGCCGGCGGGTCCGAGGCGTCGATCACGCCGCTCGGCGTCGGCGGCTTTGCCGCCCTGCGCGCGCTGTCGACGCGGAACGACGAGCCCGAGCGCGCGAGCCGGCCCTTCGACCGCGACCGCGACGGGTTCGTCATCGGTGAGGGCGCCGGCATCCTCGTGCTCGAGGAGCTCGAGACGGCGCGCCGCCGCGGGGCGACGATCTACGCCGAGATTGCCGGGTACGGCCTGTCGGCCGACGCCTTCCACATGACCGCGCAGCCCGACGACGGCAACGGCGCCGTGCGGTGCATGCAGATGGCGCTGCGCAAGGCCGGCGTGACGCCGGACAGGATCGACTACATCAACGCCCACGGCACGTCGACGCCCATCAACGACCCCACCGAGACGCTTGCCGTCAAGCGGGTGTTCGGCGAGCACGCGTCGAAGCTCGTGATGTCGTCGACCAAGTCGATGACCGGGCACCTGCTCGGCGCCGCCGGCGGTCTCGAGGCGGGCATCACGGCGCTCGCCGTGCGGCACCAGGTGGCGCCGCCGACGATCAACCTCGAGAACCCCGACCCGGCGTGCGACCTCGACTACGCCCCGAACGCCAGACGCGAGATGCGCATCGAGTACGCACTCTCGAATTCGTTCGGCTTCGGCGGTACGAACGGCACGCTGCTGTTCAAGCGCTACCACGCCGACGAAGACTGATCCGGCCTGCGGCGCCGCCCCGTCCGGGCGGCGCCGTGGTCCTGTCCACGCCCCGCCCGCGCGACGGTCGGCGTGCTGCGGTCGGCCGCAGACCGGCGCGGTCGGGACGCACCGGCTATCATCTCGCTGTGCGCCACACGCTCCCGCGCGGCCGACGGGCCAAAGCCGCCGTCATCGCCGCCCTCGGCACGCCGGTCATTGCCTCGCTCGGCCGCACCTGGCGCTGGCACGAGACGGGCACCGAACATCTCGACCGCATCCTCGCGTCGGGCCGCCAGCCGATCTACGCGCTCTGGCACGGCCGCATCATGCCGGGCATTCCGTACCTGCGAGACCGCGGCATCGTCGTCATCACGAGTGAGAACTTCGACGGGGAGTGGATTGCGCGGATCATCCGGCGGTTCGGCTTCGACACGGCACGCGGATCGACGTCGCGTGGCGGCGTGAAGGCGCTCGTGCAGCTGCGGCGCGAGCTGCGCCAGGGGAAGCCGGTCGCCTTCACCGTCGACGGCCCCCGCGGCCCGCGCGAGGTGGCGCAGCCGGGCGCCGTCTGGCTGGCGAGCGCCACGGGACATCCGATACTGCCGTTTCACGTCGAGGCGGCCCGGCACTGGACGGCCAACAGCTGGGACCGTCACCAGATCCCCAAACCGGGCAGTGACGTCGCCGTGGCCATGGGGCCGCCGCTCGACATCCCGCCCGGCGCCGACGATGATGCCATCGAGGCGGGGCGTCGGGCGCTCGAGGCCGCACTGGCCCGCCTGCGCGAAGAGGCGCTTGCTCTGCTGCCTCCCAGAGGAGGGCGCAAATGACCGACGTGTCGGGGATGGTCGACGGTGCGCCGCGCGTCTGGCTCAGGCTCGAGGGCGCGCTGCTGTTGCTGCTCGCCGTCAGCGCGTACGCCGCGCTCGACGGTCCGTGGCTCTGGTTCGGGATCCTGTTCTTTGCACCCGATCTGTCGTTCGCGGGATACCTGGCAGGCCCGCGCGCCGGGGCGCAGGTGTACAACGCCGCGCATTCACTGGCCGGACCGTGGCTGCTCGCGCTGGCGGGCGTCGCGGGCGCGGGCGTGTGGCTGCTGCCCGCGGCGGCCCTGTGGGCGGGGCACGTCGGATTCGACCGGATGCTGGGGTACGGGTTGAAGTATCCGTCGGCGTTTGTCGACACGCACCTGGGCCGCATAGGGAACGCCGGGCGCGGTGGGGAGGTCAGCCGGTGATCGTCGTTCATTCATCCCGTTTCGTCGAGCACACGCCGCCGCCCGGACATCCCGAACGTCCCGAGCGCGCCGAGGTGTTCGACGAGGTGGTGCGCCGCTGGTGCCAGCGCGGAGGCGAGGTACACGAGCCGCGCGCGGCCACGGTCGAAGAGCTCGAGCGGGTGCACACCCGCCGCTACGTCGAGGACATGCTCGCCCGGGCGGGGCGGCCGACGATGATCGACGGCGACACGTACACGAGCCCGGAGTCGATCGACGTCGCGCTGCTGGCCGCCGGAGGCACGATCGATGCGGCGCGGCTGGCGCGCGAGCGCAGCGGGCCGGTGCTCGTCCTGCCACGGCCGCCTGGCCACCACGCCGAGCCCGACCGCGCCATGGGGTTCTGCCTGTTCAACAACGTCGCGCTGGCCGCCGCGGCCGCCCGGGCCGACGGCGTGCCGCGCGTGGCCGTGGTCGACTTCGACGTCCATCACGGCAACGGCACGCAGGCGGCGTTCTACGACGACGCGACGGTCTTCTTCGCGTCGAGCCACCAGTTCCCGTACTACCCCGGGACTGGCGCCGCCGACGAGCGGGGGAGAGGGCAGGGCCTGGGCACCACGGTCAACGTCCCGCTGCCGGCCGGGACGCGCGACGACCGGTTCGTCGACGCCTGGGCGTCGGCGATCATCCCGGCGCTCGAGGCGTTCGAGCCCGGGCTGCTGCTGGTCTCGGCCGGCTTCGACGCGCATCACCTCGACCCGCTCGGGGGGCTGCGCGTGACGACAGACGGGTTCCGCCAGGTGATGACGCTCATCGACGAGGCGAGCCGGCGGCTCTGCGGCCGGCGGGCGGTATGGGTGGTCGAGGGCGGCTACCACCTGGGGGCGCTCGCCGAGTGCCTGGAGGCGGCAGTCGACGTGCTAAGCTGAAGGCTTCGCAGGCCTGTTTTCGCCTTCCAGAGTCCCCACCGTGGCTGAGTATCGTCCCCAGGAAATCGAAAAGAAGTGGCAGGACCGCTGGCGCGAGACCCGCGCCTTCGAGGTCGAGGTCGATCCGTCGAAGCCGAAGTTCTACTGCCTCGAGATGTTCGCCTATCCCTCGGGGCACGCGCACGTCGGCCACGTGCGCAACTACATGATCGGCGACATCATGGCCCGCATGAAGCGGATGCGCGGCTTCAACGTCCTGCATCCGTTCGGCTGGGATGCCTTCGGGCTGCCGGCCGAGAACGCGGCTATCAAGAACAGGACGCATCCGGAGACCTGGACGCTCGACAACATCGCCCACATGAAGGGGCAGCTCCAGCGGCTCGGCATCAGCTACGCCTGGGAGCGCGAGATCGCCACCTGCATGCCGGATTACTACCGGTGGAATCAGTGGCTGTTCACGCGCATGTTCGAGAAGGGGCTGGCCTACCGGCGCCGCTCGAACGTGAACTGGTGCGAGAGCTGCCAGACGGTGCTTGCCAACGAGCAGGTCGTCGACGGCGGCTGCTGGCGCTGCGGCACGCCGGTCACCACGCGCGATCTCGAGCAGTGGTTCCTGCGCATCACGGCCTATGCCGACGAACTGCTCCAGGCGCTCGACACGCTCACCGAGTGGCCGGAAAAGGTCGTGACGATGCAGCGGAACTGGATCGGGCGCTCGGAAGGCGCGAAGGTCCGGTTCCCGATCGCCGACGGCGCGACGCCGACGTCCGACGTCATCGAGGTCTTCACGACGCGCATCGACACGATCTACGGCGCGAACTTCGTCCTGATCGCGCCCGAGCATCCGCTCGTCGAGCGCTTCGCGGCCGAGTCGCCCGATCCGGCGGCGTTCCGGGCGCAGGTGGCGCGGTTCCGCGCGCTCGACCGCACGGCACGGCTGACGGGTGAGATCGAGAAGGAAGGCTTCGACACCGGGCGCCGTGTGATCAATCCCTTCACGCACGCGCCGATCCCCGTGTGGGTCGCCAACTTCGTGCTGGGCGAGTACGGCACGGGCGCGGTGATGGCCGTGCCGGCTCACGACCAGCGCGACTTCGAGTTCGCCCGCAAGTACGGCCTGCCGGTGACGGTCGTCATCCAGCCCGACGGGCAGCAGCTCGACGGCGAGACGCTCACCGAGGCCTACGCCGACGACGGCGTGCTCGTGAACTCGGGGACGTTCAGCGGGCTGCGGACGGCCGAGGCGCGGGCGCGCATGACGGCCGAGGCCGCCGCGCACGGCATCGGCGAGGCCACGGTGCAGTACCGCCTCAAGGACTGGGGCATCTCGCGCCAGCGCTACTGGGGCACACCGATCCCGATCATCCACTGCCCGGCGTGCGGCCTGGTGCCGGTGCCCGACGACGACCTGCCCGTCCGCCTGCCGTCGATTGCCGAGTTCACCGGGCGCGGCGACTCGCCGCTGGCCCACGTGCCCGAGTTCGTCAACGTGACGTGTCCGAAGTGCGGCGGTGCCGCCCGGCGCGAGACCGACACGATGGACACGTTCGTCGACTCGTCCTGGTACTTCTACCGCTTCTGCGATCCGAAGAACGAGCAGCTGCCGTTCGATCCGAAGGCGGTCGACTACTGGGCGCCGGTCGACTTCTACAGCGGCGGCGTCGAGCACGCCATCCTGCACCTGATCTACTCGCGCTTCTTCGCCCGCGTCTTCCGCGACATCGGCCTCGTCTCGCACGACGAACCGTTCACGCGGCTGCTCACGCAGGGCATGGTGCTCCGGAACGGCGCCGTCATGTCGAAGTCGAAGGGCAACGTCGTCGATCCCGACGACATGATTGCGCGCTACGGCGCCGACGCCCTGCGGCTGTACGTGATGTTCGTCGCCCCGCCGGAGAAGGAAGTCGAGTGGACCGACGCCGGGCTCGAGGGCGCGTACCGGTTCCTGGGCCGTGTCTGGCGCCTGGCCGACTACCTGATCCCGACGCTGCGGACCGCACCGGCGTCCGTCGCCGGGCTGACGCTCGATCAGCGCGAGCGTACGCTGCGCCGCGCCACGCACCGCACGATCGAGCGCGTCACGCGCGACATCGATCCGCGCATGCACCTGAACACGGCGATCTCGGCGGTGATGGAGCTGGTCAACGAGCTCTACGCCTTCGCCGACGCGCGCGGCCTCAAGCCGTCGGGCCGCGACGACGCGCCCGCGCCGGTCATCGAGCGGACCGAATCGGCCGCCGTGCTGCGCGAGGCGATCGAAGCGCTGATCCTGCTGCTCTCGCCGTTCACGCCGCACCTGTCGGAGGAGCTGTGGGAGCGTCTCGGTCACGAAGGCGGGCTCGCCGCCGCGTCGTGGCCGCAGGCCGATCCCGAGGCAGCCCGCGAAGAGGAAATCGAAATCCCCGTGCAGGTGAACGGCAAGGTCCGCGCGCGCATCCATGTGCCGTCCGGAGCGGCCGAGGAGGCGATTCGCGAAGCGGCGCTCGCCTCGCCGGCCGTGCAGTCGCACCTGGCGGGCGTCGAGGTCGTCCGTGTCGTCGTCGCCAACGGCCGACTCGTCAACATCGTCGTCAGACCGTCGAAAGGGTGAGCATCTGAGCATGCCGCGCTGGACGCGTCGGGACCTGCTGTGGATGGGGGGAGCCGTGCTGGCCGGCGGCTGCGGGTATGCGCTGGCGGGCCGCGGCAACACGCTGCCGTCGCACATCACGTCGATCGGCGTCCCGCCGTTCACCAACCAGTCGACGACGCCCGACATCGACCGCGTGCTCACCGATGCGGTGCGCGCCGAGCTGCAGAGCAAGGGACGCTACCGCATCCTCCCGGACGAGAACGGCGTCGATGCCGTGCTCGTCGGCCGCGTGCTGAACGTGGTGCTGCAGCCGGCCGCGTTCACGGCCGAGAATCAGGTGTCCCGGTACCTCATCGTCGCTACGGCGTCGGTCGAGTTCACCGACCGGCAGACAAAGCAGGTGATCTGGTCGAACCCGTCGTTCCAGGGGCGCGACGAGTTCGACGTGACCACCGGCGAGTCGGCCACCGACCCGACCGCGCTGTTCGCCCAGGACACGACCGCGCTCGAGCGGCTCGCGCGCACGTTTGCACGCACGGTCGTCACGTCCATCTTCGAAGCGTTCTGACGTGCCCTCCCTGACGCTCGAAGCCCTGCGCGAGCGCCTGAAGCAGAAGCAGCCCGGCGCCGTCCACCTGTTCTACGGCACTGACGTGCGACTGATGGATCGCATGGTCGAGGCGGTCGAGGCGGTCGTCGACGAAGCCGACCGGCCGTTTGCGGTCGATCGCATCCATGCCGGCGAGCCCGGCGGCTCGCCGGTCGACATTGTCGCGGCCGCCAGCAATATGCCGATGCTCGGCGAGCGCCGCGTGGTGATCGTGCTCCGCGCCGAGCGGCTGCTGAAGCCGAAGCGCGCAGGGAAGGCCGTCGAAGAGAACGACGACGACGGGGCGGCACTGGAGGCTGACGAGTCGCCGCAGGCGCTCGACATGTCGCCGCTCGAGGCCTACCTGGACGCGCCGGCGCCGTTTTCGACGCTCGTCTTCGTCGCGTCGGAGATCGACAAGGCACGGCGGCTGACCAAGCGCATCCTCGAGCACGCGCTCGTCACGAAGTTCGACGGCGGCGAGGGGGGCGAAGGCGCGGGGGAGGCCCGGAAGAACCTGGGCAACGTGCTCCGCGGCATCCTGCTGCGCGAAGGGAAGAGCATCGAGCGCGAGGCGGCGGTGATGCTCGTCAGTCGCGCCGGTGGCGACATCTCGAAGCTGCGCGACGACGTCGAGCGGCTCGTCCTCTACGTGGGCGACCGCAAGCGCATCACCGAAGACGACGTGCTGGCGGTGTCGGCCGAGCACCAGTCGGTCGACAGCGACTGGGCGCTGCCGAACGCGCTGGCCGACGGCGACGCGGCCCGGGCGCTCACCGAGCTGATGCGCCGACTGGACCGCGGCGACTCGGTGCACGCGGTGCTGGGGCAGCTGCGCTGGTGGGTGTCGAACAAGCTGGCGCAGACGAACGAAGCGCGCGCGACTGCCGCCATCGACGCGCTGCTCCGGACGGACCTCGCGCTCAAGAGCTCGGGCGGCGACCAGCGGGTCCTGATGGAGCGGCTCGTCGTCGAGCTGGCCGGAACCCGCGCGGCGGGGCGTCCGGCCCCCCCGTTTCCGGGGCGGCGCCACTGCGCCCGCGCGGCTGGCAGCCCGCGCCAGCCATCGTCGCGCCTGCGCTCCCGACCACCGACCTTCACCGGGAGAGCACGCGCCGGCGCAGGCCTGTCCCTGCGTTTGCGTTGCGCCATGCGAGCGTCGGCTCGCGCACACCTCACCCCACACGACCACTGAGCGGGTCGCGAGGGCAGGGCTGGCTGGGACGAATCTGGCCGGGAACCGGCCTGCGGCGGATCGGAAAGCGGCCCGGATGCCGGAAACGGACGGTTCCGGCTTCCGGGCGGAACGGAAAGGGAATCAGCCGGCGGTCGGCTGCGAGGCCTCGGCCAGCCGTTTCGCGATGCGCGACTTGTAGCGCGCCGCCGCGTTGTCGTGGATGATGCCCTTGGCCGACATCTTGTCGATGATCGACACCGTCTGGCTCAGGTTCGCCCGGGCCTCGTCGATCCGGCCTTCGTTCAGGGCCTTACGGATGGCCTTGATCGCCGTCCGAAGCCGGGAGCGGTGCGCGCGGTTGCGCAGCGTGCGCTTGATGGTCTGGCGGTGAGCCTTCACCGCGGAAGTCTGCTTTCGGGTCGCCACGTCGGTTCCTCAGAAGTCGAACGAGCCGGTCCGGCAGCGCCAGGCAGCCCGTCCTGAAACACGAAAGTATACCACGCTACCAGTTTTCCTTGTCGCGGCGGATGCGGCGACGCTCGCGGCGGTCGGGCGCCCCCGACGGCAGGCGGGGCGGGCCGGCCTGCCGCAGCAGGTCTAGCATCGCCTGCTCCTCGGGCGAGGGCGGCGGCGTCGTGTCCTCGTAGAGCGCCCGCGCCTCGGCCTTCGGGATGTGGCGGTCGGCCAGCGCCTTGACGACGACGCGCTGCCGGCGCCCGGCGGGACGGGTGATCTCGATCACGTCGCCGGGCCGGATCTCGCGGTTCTGCCGCGCGGCGTGTCCGTTGACGTCGACCTTGCCGCCCCGGCAGGCGCGCTGCGCTTCCGAGCGCGTCTTGAACAGGCACGCGACGTCGAGCCAGACATCGAGCCGGACGGAGTCCATCGGCAGAAGCGGTTCAGGCGAGCGCCTGCTTCACGATATCGCCTGCGGCCGCGAGCAACTCGTCGATCTTCGACACATCGCGCCCGCCGGCCTCGGCGAAGTCGGGCCGGCCGCCCCCGCGGCCGCCGACGATCGGCGCCAGCTGCCGGACGATGTCGCCGGCCCTGACGCGATCGGTCAGGTCGCGGGTGACCGTCGCGAGAATCTGCACCTTGCCCTCGTTCTCGGCGGCCAGGACGACGACGCCGCGGCCGTCGCGGCCGCGGAGCGAGTCGGGAGGCCGGCGGAGCGGGGCCTGTCCGAGATGGGTCCGCGGCGGGGGGGGGGGCTGCCGCCGGTGCCGACCGTGG
>QGVF01000198.1 GCA_003242705.1 Acidobacteriota bacterium | reverse complement strand
AGAGAGAACAGGGGCAGTCCGGTCGGGACTGCCCCTGCCTGCGTGTGGAGTGATGTGACCGGAAACCCGATCAGTCGCCGCCGGCGGCTTCGCGGCGCATTCCCTCGGTGACGATACCGACCTTCTCGACGCCGGCGCTGACGGCCGCATCGATGACCTGGACGATCTCGCCGTAGCGGACCGAGCCCGCCCCGATGAGGAAGAGCGTCTTCTCACGGCGGTCGCGGAAGACCTCGGCGAAGCGCATCGCCGCCTGATTGAGCGGCACTTCCTGCTTGTTGATCGTGAGGCGGTGATCAGCCGTGTACTCCGCAACGACCTGCCCGAGCACCTCGGCCGCCTGCTGGCTGCGACTGGTTTCCAGCGGGAGGTTGATGTCCACCCCGCGCTGGGTCAGAGGCAGGGCCGCCAGGAAGACGACGAGCAGCACGAGCAGCACGTCGATCAGCGGCGTCACGTTCATCTCGGCGGAGACATTCGCCTGCGTTGCCTCGACGATCTCTTCCTCGCCGTGCATACGCCGCCTCTGGCTCGGTGTCATCTCAGCCATCGATCAGTCTCCTTCCCCCCCGAGCGCCGCGGTCGTCTCGGTGATCAGGGCCACGGTCTCGATCTGAGCCGCCCGGAGGGCGTCCATCATCTGCATGATGGCGCTGTAGGGGGCGTCGACGTCGCCCTTGAGGTAAACCACCTGTGACTTGCCGCTGTCGACGATCTCGCGCAGCCTGGCGACAACCTCGGGCTCGGTCATCTCGATCGCGTTTACGTACAGCCGGCTGTTGGCATCGACGTAGACGGTCGTCTGATCATCGGTGTCCGGCTTTGGCACCGAGCTGTTGGCTGTCGGCAGGGTGAGCGAGACACCCTGCTGAATCAGCGGGGCGACGAGCATGACGATGATCAGGAGCACGAGCATCACGTCGACGAGCGGTGTGACGTTGATGTCGGACTTGATCCCGCCTTTGGCGCCGCCAACATCCATTGCCATGGGGCGTACTCCTTAAGAGAACTGGTGACCCGCGTCGGTCCGCGACGTTACGCCTTCTTGATGAAGTAGTCGACGAGCTCCGACGACGAGTTGGCCATCTCGACGTTCAGGTACTCGAGGCGGCCGGCGAAGTAGTTGTAGAGCCACACGGCCGGAATCGCGACGACCAGACCGAGCGCGGTCTTGATGAGCGCCTCGGAGATACCGCCCGAGATGGCGCCGAGGCCGCCCGAGCCCGAAGCCGCGATGCCGTGGAAGGCGTTGATAACGCCGACCGTCGTGCCGAGCAGACCGACGAACGGAGCCGTCGCGCCGATGGTCGCCAGCGACGGGATGCCGCGCTTGAGGTCGTTGGCCGTCAGCGCGGTGGCGCGCTGGATGGCGCGGCGCACGGTGTCGACCATGTCGGCCCGATCAACCGCACCGCCCGATTCCTGCTGGAACTGGTACTCCTGCAGGCCGGCGAGCACGACCTTGGCCAGGTGGCTGTACTGGTACTGCTTCGACTGCGAGAGCTGAATGGCCTCCTTGAGGCGCCCTTCCTTCAGGTGCTTGGCCACCTGCGGCGCGTACAGCTTCGACTGCTTCCGCGCCTGCGCGAAGGTGTAGTAGCGCTCGATCGACACGCCGAACGACCACATCGACATGAAGATCAGCACGCCGGCGAGCGCCTTCACGAAGGGGCTCATCTCACTCCACATTTGCATCAGATCCATTGTTTCCTGCCTCCGAACTTACTCGTGTTGCTTCGTAACTGCCTGTCGTGGACGAGTCGAATGGCCCAGTCGACCTGGCTGGGCTTCCCTCTTGCTGCGAACGTTACTGCTCTGACCTTCCTCGAACCCTAGTTGAGCGTGAAGTTGACGGTGACCGTCATGACGACGTCGACCGGCACGCCGTTGAGCAGCGTCGGCGTGTACTGCCACTGCCGCACGGCGTCGATCGCCGCCTGGTCGAGCATCGGAATCGACCGCAGCACCTTCACGTCGCGCACCGACCCGTCCTTCGCAATCGTCGCCTC
This sequence comes from Acidobacteriota bacterium, assembly GCA_003242705.1. Lineage (GTDB taxonomy): Bacteria > Acidobacteriota > Vicinamibacteria > Vicinamibacterales > SCN-69-37 > SCN-69-37. The sequence continues at coordinate 303 of QGVF01000198.1, read as the reverse complement.
CAGGATCACGATGCCCTGAACCTTGGCGGCCTGCGCGATCTTGGGATAGACCGGGTTGACGTGCCGGACCTTCTTCGGCTCCTTGATTTCACCGCCGACGCGCACCGGAGCCGGCGGCGGCGGAGGCGGCGGGGGCGCCAGCGCCTGCGGCGCCGGAGCCGGGGCCGCCGCGGGCTTGATGCCCTGCACGACCGACCGCATCACGGGCGGCGGCTCAGGCTTGATCTCGGCCGGCGCCTCGACCGGCGCAGCCGCCGGGTTGACGTCAATCTCGGCGGGCGGCGGGGGCGGCGGCGGGCCGGG
>QGVF01000197.1 GCA_003242705.1 Acidobacteriota bacterium | reverse complement strand
GTCGCCGTTTTCGAGCAGGGCACGCGCGAGGCCGGCCCGTCCGGCCGCCGTCTCCCGGCACCACAACGCGACCGTAAACGCCTCGATAGCCGCCTGCAGCCGTCCGGCCCGCAGATGGATGCCGCCGAGCAGCCGGTGCGGCTCTTCTTCGTACGGTGACAGGTAAGCAGCGCGCCGCAGCTCTCCCTCGGCTTCCCGCTCGCGCTCTTCGGCGATGAGCCGGCGCGCATTACCGAGATGGAAGCGCGCGGTCTCCTCCTGATCCCGCTGCGTCGGACTGACGACCGATGCGCGCACGGACGACGACGAGAGGTCGGCCAGGTCGGGCAGCTGCTCGAGCCCCTCGGGGACGGTCGTCGACAGCGTGGGCGGGGCCCCGCTGGCCGTGCCGCCGAGCAGTCGCGCCAGCTCGAGCTCCCGCTCGGCCTCGGGCCATCGTCCGACCGACGCCAGCACGGCGCTCATCACCCGATGCGCGTCACCGGCGGCCGCCTGAACCCGCACCGCTTCGCGCAGCCACGTCAGTGCCTCGTCGGCCTGTCCAGCGCGCGCATAGGCGTAGCCGAGGTTGAACAGGTACCGCACGTCACCAGGCTGCTCGACAACGGCACGCTGGAAATGCGCCACCGCGCCATCGGGCCCGTCGAGCACCCCCTGGCGCAACTGGACGACGCCCAGCAGGCTCGCAATCGCCGCCGCCGGCTGCTCCTGCTGCATGGCCCCGAGCAGCTGCAGGGCACCTTCGAACCGGCGCAGCTCGATCATCGACAGCGCCACCGCGAATCGCGCCGGGCGATAGAACGCCGTGCCGGCCGGCACGGCGTTGGCCGACGCCAGCGCGAGATCGTGCCGGCCGAGCGTCGTGTAAACGTCCCACAGCGCCATGAGGATCCGGGGATCCTCGGGCGCCTCGCGGACGGCCGCTTCCAGGAACCGCTGACGCGTCTCGGCAGCCGACGCCACGAGCCCCTTCATGTACGTTTCGAACGTGCCGAGCGCCAGCGGCGGCGGTGTCGGCTGCGGCGGCCCGCGGCGCTCGAACCGTGCGGCCAACTCCGCCGCGATGTCATCGAACACATCGAAGATGTCCTCGAGCGCCCCCTCGCGCTCGACGGTCGCCACCTCGGCACCGGTCGCAAGGCTGACGAGCCGCGCGCGCACCGACATGCGCTCGCCGAGCCGGATTTCACCGAACACGATGTGCGACGCGCCAATCAGCTCACCGACCCGGATCGTCGTCGCACGCGTGAGGGCCGACGACATCGGGAGGTTGAGCCGCACGAAGGCGGCGGCGCGTTCGTTGCGCGTCATGACGCCGACCCCGCGCGTGCCGAGGCCCTCGACCAGCAGCGTCGGCGCCGCTTCGCCCAGCCAGAGCGCGGCGCCGGCCCCACCCGGCGCGTCGGGTGCCACGTCGGCGGCAAACGGCATGACGAGTACGCGCGTGCCGGTCTCGTCGGCCGCATGGACCGTCGGCGCGAACAGGCTCAGTCCGGCAAGAAGAATCAGGACGGTGGCAGTGCAGAGATGACGACGCACGAAGGCACAGACGTCCGTCATGCGGCGGCGGCCGGTTCCCCGGCCGGACGGGCCGCGCCGAGGCTGAACGTAATGACGCAGGCCGGATCGCCCATCGCACGGCACTGCGAGACCTCCACCGCCGGCTGCAGGCCGAAATGCGCCAGTGTCGTCAGCGCCAGCGCACGGTAGAACCCGCACAGAGGCGTCGGGTGATACTCGCGAACGGCGCAGAAGACCGACGACCGGAGCTCCAGACGAGCGACACGCCCCGCGCCACGGACGCGCGGCGTGTTCCTGCGGTCCGTGACGGTGCAGATGGCACCGGCGGTCCGCAGCCCCGCACGCAGCCGCATGCCGCCCGGCAGCCAGCCGGTCATCCTCCGGCGCATCGACGGGAACGTTTCCAGCGCCCAGTCGGCCGCCAGCATCCCGGCGCGTTCCATCACCCGTTCGTACGCCTCGCCTTCGGTTCTGAGGAAGCCGAGTACGGCCTGCATGGGGCCGACGCCGAACGTGCTGTCGCGGAGGGCCTCCGAGTGCAGCCAGTGTTCGTAGAAGTCGAGCCGCAGCGGCAGCTCCTCGCTGATGGCCTGATGGAGGCTCGCGGCGACGAGACGACCGAGATGCGCGTCTGTCATGATTCCTTCATGCACGTGCCGATGACGGCCGCCGCCATCGTGGCGGGGGGCCGTGCCCGCCGGTACGGCGGTCGCGACAAGAGCCGGCTCGTCGTCGACGGCCGCACCATCATCGTTCGACAGGTGGAGGCGCTGCAACCGGTGGCCGCCGAGATCGTCGTCGTG
>QGVF01000196.1 GCA_003242705.1 Acidobacteriota bacterium | reverse complement strand
CTTCGGGGAAGTTCGGGACGGTGGTGATGACGGTGACGTCGTGACCCTGGCCGGCCCAGAGGCGGGCCCGCTCGAACACCCGCGACGCGGCGGCGTTCGTTTCCGGAGGGAAGTATTCGGTGAGGAACAGAACCCGCAGCGTTCCTGGGCCTCGATCCGAGACTGTTGGACTCTGCATCCGTGATGACTTGCCTCAGACAACACACGGGAGTGTGTGCGCCGGTCGGGAGCGGTTCGGTTGTGTGCACGCTTCCGGCAAGTTCCGCGTTGACAAGGCTGCAAGACCAACAGTGTTCATCCGTCGTCTACCCCCCCAGTGACAGATGCTTCAGAATAGGTCCAGGCCGATGGTCGGGCCAAGGGTGGGCCTATCCGTTCGTCTGCAAAGGGAATGTGCAGATGTCGCGGCCAAGTCTTACGAGGTTCTTAGGTTGACGAGCAAGTCCCGTGACTTGCTCCTTCCTCGCTCCCGTCGCAGACAGCACAAGCTGGCGCTCCTCAATGTCGCACGGGTTTGGTGGACGTCGTCAGACATCCTCGTGCACGGTCAGGCTCGCGTAGAGGTTGAGGAATGCCGCTTCCTGCGTTTCCCATGACAGGTCCCGTCGCGCCGCGAGCGCGTTCTGCCGGTACTGCTCCCGGAGGTGTTCACCGGTCGTGAGCCGCCGCAGGGCCGCCGCGATGGACGACCGGTCGGCTGGGTCGACCAGCTCGCCGAGCCGATAGGCCGTGACGATGCGCCGGATCTCGGGAAAGTTGCTCGCCACCACCGGGAGCCCGGCCATCACATACTCGAACAGCTTGTTCGAGTCGGTCGTGAAGTGATTCAGGCTCGTGTTCTCGATGAGCTGTACACCGACGTCGGCGGCCGCGGTCCAGACCGCCAGTTCGTGCCAGGGGACGGCCGGCAGAAAGTGAACTCGGGTCAGCAGCCCCCGCTGGCGTACGCGTGCTTCGAGTTTTGAGCGCAGGGGGCCGTCTCCAAGGAACACGAAGTGCGCGCTGGGAACATCGGGAACGACGTCGAGCAGGGTGAACAGTCCCCGGTGTGGCTGCAGGCCGCCCTGATAGAGGACGACCACCGCATCGGCAGGCAGGCCGAGGGCGTCGTGGAGCCGGCGCGTGCGCGGCGGTTCGGCATAGTGAGGGCGATTCTGCAGGACGATCGGGCGTGGCACGCCGTACGCCCGCGCGAAGTAGTCGGCGCGCATGTCGGTCGTGGTGATCATCGCGGCCGACCTCCGGGCCAGGGCGCCTTCCACGGCGGCCACAATCCGGCCGATGCGCCGGAAGCCGCTTCGATCGGCGCTGATCTCGTGAGCGTCGTACACGACCGGACGCCGCCGCAGGCGGGCCACCAGCCAGACCCAGGGCAGTGCCTGGAGGTCGTGAGCGTGGTAGACGTCGGCGCTGGTGCGCCAGAGCTCGCGCATGAAGCGCCAGTACGCGGGAACCGACTGAACCAGCCAGCCGGCGAGGCGGATCGGCCCGGCACCGGCCGCGCCGGCCTCGAGCCCGCGTGGCGGCCGCCGGCGGACCGTGACGGCCTCGAAGCCCAGAGGGTGCCGACGGCGTCCAAGCTCCTCGTCCCTCCAGCTTGCGGCGACGACCGTGACACTGACGCCCGCGCGGGCAAGGCTTCCGGCCGACCGTGCTACGCGGGCATCGTGGCGGAGGCTGCCCCACACGCCCATGCAGATACGCAACGACCGGATGGTGGGGGACGAGGGACCAATCACGAGCCGACGCTTCGAGGCTGGGAACGTTCCTGCAGCGCACTGGTGCGGATGAGCACCTCGGGCACGACCTGCAGGGCGCTCGTCAGGTGCAGGCGCTCGAGCTTGGTCAGCAGATCGGCGACATAGGCGACGAGGAACAGCAGGTCCTCGGAGACGGCCGACGTCCTGGCGTCCGCCTGCAGCAGTTCGACCATTTCTCGTGCGAATACATCGGGACCGGAGATGCTCAACAGGCCCACGCCGAGTGGTTCGAGTCGCCACTTCGTCCAGTCGACGACCCACGGGAGCCCCGAATCGTCGACGAACACACCGGTTCGCCCGAGCCGCGCGTTGGCCACGTACATAGGCGCAGAGTCGACCAGCGCCTGGATCGACGGCAGCTGTGCGCTCAGCTGCCGGACCGAGGCCCGCTCAGCTTCGGACGCGGCTGCCGCGGTGAGCAGGGCGAGCGGGGCGGAGGCGAGCCGGGAAGCCAGCGACGGATGGCGGGCCCGCCACAGCCGCTCGAGGTCATCGGACGGACGGATCTGCCAGAACCGCTGCTGAAGCTGCCGCAGTGTGTCCTTCGCCTGCGCAGGATCCACGATGG
>QGVF01000016.1 GCA_003242705.1 Acidobacteriota bacterium | reverse complement strand
CGTTTCGTGGGGTCGGGAATTTTTATAAAGGACCGAGCCCCACCCCTTCAACGCCGACCCTCCGCCCTTGACGACCTCGATCCGATCGATCATCCGCGCAGGAATCTGCTCGATGCCGTACACCTGCGCCAGCGCCGAGATCACCGGCTGCCCGTCGACGAGGATCTGCGTATACGGCCCGCCGAGCCCGAGCAGGCGAATCTGAGAGAAGTTGCAGTTCTGGCAGTTGTTCTCGACGCGGATGCCGGTCGTGTACTCGACGGCGTCGGCCAGCGTTCGCGCGCCGGCCTGAAGGATGTGCGCGCCGGCAACGACCTCGGTGCGCACCGGCACGTTTTCGATCAGCCGGCGCGTCCGCGTGGCCGTGACGACGATGTTCTCGTTGTGCAGCGGGAGAAGCGTGACGTCGGGGCCGTCGGCGTCGTCGACGGTCGTTCGAAGCGTTACCGTGGCGAATCCGGGTGCCGCGATCGTGATCTCGACGGGGCCGCGATGTGCCTCGAGACAGTACCGCCCGGCGTCGTCGGTCGACGTCGCGACCGGTGTGGCTGTTCCGGAACGCTGCAGGATCACCACGGCGCCAGCGACCGGCGCGCCAGCCGAATCGGTCACTGAACCGGCCAGCCCGCAGGGGCCGCCGGCCTGGATCGCGAGCCCGACGACAAGCGGGAGCAGGTTCAGAGACATGACAACTCCTGAATTTGATTGTTGTCAACCGCTCTTTTGACTGGTCAAAATTATAGATCTGACAGGTCGTAATCGTCAACCAGGAGTCTTGATTCAGGGCGCCGGGCTGTCCGGTGACGGGGACGGGACGGAAAGACGTTTCAGGCGGGTTCGTCGAGCGGACGCACGAGTACCTTGGCGGCCGTTCGTGCACCGAGCGTCGTCTGTCGCCCCGAGCCGCCGCGCAGGTGGACCGCATCCGACATGTCGTCGCGATGCTCGACGGTGACGGTCTGGCCCGGCATCAGTTCGTGCTTCTCGATGAAGCGCAGAAATCCCGGCTCCTGATCGACGATGCGGGTCACGACGTGGGGGACGTCGACCGGGGCGGCCATCAGATCGACGTCGTCGGTCCGAGCGATCGTGCCCTCCGCCGTCGGAATCGGATCGCCATGGGGATCGACGGCGGGGCGTCCGAGCATCTCGTCGATCCGGTCGATGAGCCGTTCCGACACGGCATGTTCGAGCCGTTCCGCCTCCTCGTGCACTTCCGCCCAGCTCATGCCGAGGACTTCGACGAGAAAAAGCTCGATGAGGCGATGCCGGCGGAGGACGAGCGTAGCGAGTTTCTCGCCGGCCGGCGTCAGCCGGACGCCCATGTACGGCTCGTAGTGGACGAGCCCCGACTCGGCCAGTGCCTTCATCATGGTCGTCGCCGTGCCGGGGACCACGCCCAGGGCCGCGGCCAGCTGGCCCATGGGCACGAGCGCTTCGGGTGAGGACGAGGCGCTCTGGGCCAGATAAATCGTCTTCAGGTAGTTCTCGACCGTCTGCGACGGGAGCATGACTCGTCCATTATCGTGCGCCGAGGCCGTCGACGCGTCCCGCGACCGACCGGGGTCCTCATACAATGATGGCCGATGGACATTTCGGAGCTCCGCAAGCGCATCGTCCGGGCGATCGAAGAGGCCAAGCGGGAGGCGGCCGCCCGTCGCGCCCGGCTCGACGAGGCCGTGACCGCCTACGACGTCTTCCTGAACAGGATCGCGATCCCGATGCTGAAGCAGACCACGACCATCGTCAATGCCAGCGGCGGCACGTTCGTGGTCAGCACGCCGGCGGAGACAGTCCGGATGTCGGCGCGGCAGGCACCGGAAACCTACCTCGAGATTGCGCTCGATCGGACGGGCGACGAACCTGAAGTCGTCGGACGCGTGAGCCTGGCGCGCGGCCGCCAGGGGATCATTGTCGACGAGCGGCCGATCGCTCCCGGCCGGCCGATTGAAAAGCTCACGGAAGAAGACCTGGCCGACTATCTGGTGAAGGTCGTGCCGCGGCTGCTCGTGCGATAGCGCCCGACCGGAACCGCGCTTCGCGCGTCGAAGGTGAATGCGGGGCCCGGCGCCAGTCAGGCGGACCCGGTTCACCTGACGTTCGAGAGCCACACGCAGCAGTTGTTCGCGTCGCCCTCGACCTTCAGGACGTGAACACCGCGGCGTCGGGCGCCCGTCCATTCCTGCCGGTGCGGCAACGGAGTATTTGACCGCGCTCCCGGCCTCGCGTCACACTCGACACGGCGATGCCCGCCCGTACCTGCCGGGAGGCCCTCATGATTCGTTCCGCTCTGGTTGCCGGTTTCGTTGCGTGTGCTGCTGTCGCTCCGGCGATGGCCCAGGGACAGCCGCAGCCGATCTATTCGCCCTACTCGACGCCCGTCGTGGTCACGCAGGGCGAAGCGGTCGTGAAGCGGGCGCCCGATCGTGCCTGGCTGACCGTGGCGACGGAAACGCGCGATGCGCGCGCCGAGGAGGCACGGCGGCTCAGCGCCGAGGCGATGACGGCCGTGCAGGATGCGCTGCGCAAGGCCGGGCTCGGCGATGACGCCATCCGTACCACCGGCTATTCGCTGACGCCTGAGATGGACTGGAAGAGCGGGCGCGGCATCGTGCGCGGTTACGTCGTGCGCAACCAGATCGAAGTGCGCGTCGACAATCTCGATCAGCTGCCCGCGGTCATCGACGCCGCGACGACGGCGCGCGCCACGACGCTGTCGATTACCGGGCCGCGCTTTGCGCTGAAGGACGAGTCGTCGGCTCAGGGGGAGGCGCTCCGCAACGCCGTGACGTCGGCCATGAACCGTGCGCGGGCCATTGCGGCCGGTGCCGGGCGGACCGTGGGCGAGGTGCTGCGAATCGATGATCAGGTGTCGACGCCCTTTCCGCCGCCTCAGCCGCTGATGCGGATGGCCGCCGCCGAAGACGCGACGTCGACGCCGATTACGCCGGGCGAAATCGAGATTCGCGCCACGGTGACGCTGACGGTCGAGCTGCGCTGACGCGGCCGCTGGTCGGACAATCCGCTAGGACGTGCCGGTGCGGCGTTCGAGCCGCGCCGGCGCGCTGTGTTCCCCGCCGTCCTCTTCCTCTGCACTTCCACCCGATACGGTGCCCGGCAGTGAACCGCCGGCTTCTTCATCGATCCGGCCGAGCAGGTCGGGACTGCGGATCGCCCGCACGTTCAGGTTGAGCGGCTCGGGTGTCTCGACTTCGCGCTTGGTGGTCGCGACGCCGAGCGCCCGGAAGCGCCGCGCGGCCGGCATGAGCTTCTGCTCGAGCGAGCCGACGAACCGGTCGTAGCTGCCGGCCGCCTGCTTGATGTTCCGGCCGACGGCCTCGATGTGGTCGACGAGCGTCGCGAAGCGGTCGTAGAGCTCACGCCCCAGGTCGCGAATCTCTTCGGCGTTGCGCGCGACCTCGAGCTGCTGCCAGCCGTAGCCGACGGCCTTCAGCAGCGCCAGCAGTGTCATGGGCGTGGCCGGGATGACGCGCAGCGCGGCGCTCTGCTCGAGCAGCGTGCCGTCGTGCTCGAAGGCCGTCGACAGCAGCGGCTCGAGCGGCAGGAACATCACCACGAACTCGGGCGCCTGGGGGAACTGCTGCCAGTATTCCTTGGCGCCGAGTGCCCGGATGTGGTCGCGCACCTGCCGGGCGTGTGCGGCCAGATGCTGCTGGCGCGTCGCGTCGTCGACGGCGTCGACGGCGGCCAGGTAGGCATCGATGGGCGCCTTCGCGTCGATGACGATCGTCGTGCCGCCCGGCAGGCGGACCACCATGTCGGGCGTACGCCTTGCGCCGTCTGCCGTGGTCGTGCTCGCCTTCTCGACGAAATCGCAGTGGTGCAGCATGCCGGCGAGCTCGACGATCCGCCGCAGCTGCAGTTCGCCCCAGCGGCCGCGCGTGTTCGGCGAGCGCAGGGCGCGCGCCAGGTTCTCGGTGGTCGAGCGGAGCTGCTCCTGGGCTGCGGCCAGCGACTGCAGCTGTGCGGCCACCGACCGGAAGGTGCCCTCGCGGGCCCGGTCGACATCGACGAGCTGGGCCTGGACCCGGTCGAGCGTCTCGCGCACAGGCGCCAGGAGGCTGTCGGCCGTCTGGAGGAAGTCGCTCCGGTTCTCGCGGAGCGCTTCGCGCGACAGCGCCGCGAACGTCTCGCGCACCTCGGCCCGGGTGCGGCCGAGCAGCTCGCGCTGGTCGGCCACCGCGGCCAGGGCCGCCTCGCGCTCGGCCTCGGCGCGCGCCAGCCGGGTCGCGACCTGCTGATGGCGCCAGAGCCAGACGAGGCTGGCCACGGCGGCGCCGGCGGCCAGTCCGAGGAGGAGCGACGTGAGATCGAGCATGCGTCAGTATCGCGCGCGGGCCTGACAGAAGGGGTCACGCCCCTGCAGCGGTGAGGTTGCCGTCGTCGAGCGTTTCGATTATGGTCGCCGGGCACGCAAAGACATAGAGCTTTCTGCGGTCATACGGAGAGCACATGACGGGGAATCACCTGCGGACGGCATCCAGGTCTGCCTGGATCGGCGCACTGGCCATCGTTCTGTCGTTCAGCGGCCCGGTGCCGCGCGCTGATGTCCGGGCACAGCAGCCGGACAGCGGGCGACCGCGGCTTCTCGTGCTGCTGGCCACCGATCAGTTCCCATCGGAGTACATCACGCTGTACTCCCACCAGTGGACGAAGGGGCTCCGGCGCCTGCTCGACGAGGGTGCGCTCTTCACCGAAGGCGCATATCCGTACGCCGGCACCACCACCTGTGCCGGTCACGCCACGATCGGCACCGGGGCCTATCCGCACCGCCACGGGATGATCGGCAACCAGTGGTACGACCGGGAGCTCGACCGGACGGTGACATGCGAGGAGGATCCCGACGTCGACCCGGTCGTGCTCAGCGAAGGCACGACCAGCAACCGGCACAGCGCGAAGTACATCCAGGTGCCCACGCTGGCCGACGAGCTGCAGCGCCAGCGGCCGGGCGCCGTACGCGTGGTGTCGGTGGCCGAGAAGGCCCGGTCGGCGATTGGCCTGGGCGGTCGTGGCGGGCCCGACGCGATCGTCCTCTGGAAGAGCAGCGGCCGGGTCTGGTCGACGTCGACGGCTTTCACCAGTCGGCCCTGGGATGAGGCCGTGACCTTCCTGCAGAAGCGCTCGATCACCGACGACTTCGGCCGTGTCTGGACGCGCCTGCTGCCCGAGTCGGCCTATCTCTTCGATGACGACGCGCCGGCCGAGCCGGAGCCGGCGCCGTGGACGCGGACCTTTCCGCACATCGTGCACAGTCCGAAAGGGCCCGACGACGGGCTGTTTGCGACGGCGTGGGGACGGTCGCCGTTTGCCGACGAGTTCGTCATCGACTTCGCGATTCACCTGCTGAAGGCGCGCGAGCTCGGCCGCGGCGACCGCACCGACTTTCTCGCGGTCAGCCTGGGCTCGCTCGACCAGGCGGGTCACCAGTTCGGGCCGCGCAGCCATGAGGTCCAGGACGTGCTTGCCCGGGCCGACGTCGCGATCGGCCGGCTGCTGGACGCGCTCGACGAACAGGTCGGCCGTGGGCGCTACACGCTCGCCTGGTCGGCCGACCACGGCGTGGCACGCATTCCCGAGGAAGTGGAGGCCGAAGGCGGCGACGCCGGTCGGCTCGGCCCGCTGCGCACGCTGGCCGACGGGCTGCTGCGCTGGACGCTCGGCAACGAACGTTACGTCGGGCTCGCCGACGGCGCGCAGCTGTCGCTGACACCCGACGGACTCCGGCTGGTCGAAGATCGGCCCGACGTGAAGCAGCTGCTGATGTCGGCGCTGGCGGCATCGCCGGGTGTGACGAAGGTGTTCGACCGGGCAACGCTCGAAAGCAGCGAGCCGACCGACGATCCCGACCTGCGCGCCTGGCGGCTGAGCTACTTTCCGGATCGGAGCGGCGACTTCATCGTCGTCACGAAGCGCAACTGGATCTATGGGGCGCGTTCGGAAATCGGGACGAATCACGGCAGTCCACACGACTACGACCGTCGCGTGCCGGTGCTGCTGTTCGGCGCCGGGATCCGGCCCGGCAAGTACGACACGAGCGCGTCGCCGGCCGATCTGGTGCCGACGCTGGCTTCACTGGCCGGCATCTCGCTGTCGACCGCCGAGGGGCGGGTGCTGACCGAAGCGCTCGTGCGCTGACCGTACAGCGGACAGGTCGGGGACGCGTCGGCGACAATTGATGGTGCCGTGAACGTCGCTGGCCTGTCCGACCTGCATTCCGCTTTCGACCGTACCGATCGCGACGCTGCCGAGCGGCTGCGCCGCAGCCGCGTCCTGCTCGTCGGCATGGGAGGGCTGGGCTCCCCCGTCGCGATGAGTCTCGCCACGGCCGGCGTCGGCACGCTCGTCTGCGTCGACTTCGATCGGGTCGACCTGAGCAACCTGCAGCGGCAGGTGATCTTCCGGGACGCCGACATCGGCCGCTGGAAAGTCGATGCGGCGCGCGACCGCCTCCGGGCGATGGCGCCCGGAGTGAACGTCGAGATCGTGCGCGAGGCGATGACGGTGAAGAACGCCGAGGCGCTCGTGCGCAGTGTCGACCTGGTGATCGACGGCGCCGACAACTTCGCGACGCGCTATCTCGTCAACGACGCGTGCGTGCTCGTGGGACGGCCGAATGTCTTCGGCAGCGTGGCGCGGTTCGACGGCCAGGTGGCCGTCTTCGCGGCACCCGGCGGGCCGTGCTATCGCTGCCTGCATCCGGAGCCGCCGCCCGAGGGGCTCATTCCGAACTGCGCCGAAGGCGGCGTGCTCGGCGTCCTGCCGGGCGTCGTCGGGGCGCTGCAGGCGGTCGAAGCCGTGAAGCTGCTCACAGGCATGGGGGAGCCGCTCGTCGGGCGGCTGCTGCTGTACGACGCGCTGCGGATGCGCATTCGCGACATCGTGCTGCCGCGCGATCCGGAGTGTCCCGTGTGCGGTGAGGCGCCCACAATCACGGAGCTTGCGGCAACCGGATCGTTCTGTGCGATGCCGGCCGACGAGATGACGATCGAGGCCGCGGAGCTCGACGCGTGGCGGCGGACGGGCGTGCCGCACACGCTCATCGATGTGCGCGAGCCGTCGGAATTTGCGGAAGGGGCGATCGACGGTGCGCGGCTGGTGCCGCTTCCGCGTGCGGTGACCGAGGTGCCGCGGATGGTGGGTGAGGGCCCGGTGGTCGTTTACTGCCGTTCGGGCATGCGGAGCGCCCGGGCTGCGGCCATGCTGCGCGAGCGCGGGATCGATGCGCGGAGCCTGGCCGGCGGGATCGAGGCGTGGCGGCGGGGCGGGTACGCCGGCAGCGAATCCGCTTAATAAGACTCGTCTCATCAATAATTTAGCGCCGGCCGAAGGGTTGCTCTCGGACGCTTTTCGGGGCAAAATGGACTTTCTCGGTCGGCTTTCCGCGCGGACGGGACGACATGCTGCGACTTTCGAAGAAGGCGGACTACGCGCTGCTGGCGATGCGGCACCTGGCGGCCAACGCCGATCGCGGGGCGGTCTCGGCGCGAGAACTGGCCGAGGCCTACGATATTCCGGCCGAACTGCTCGCGAAGGTGCTGCAGAAGCTGGTGCGCGGCGGCGTACTCGCCTCGCACCAGGGCATCCGCGGCGGCTACGGCCTGCGGCGTCCGGCCGCGCAGATTTCCGTGGCCGACGTCATTCAGGCGGTCGACGGACCGGTGACGGTCACGGCGTGCTCCGACACGGATCAGACGTGCGAGCAGTACGCCAAGTGCAACATCCGCGATCCGCTCTGGCGCATCAAGGATCGGATTCTCGAGGCGCTGGCCGGCACATCCGTCGCCGAGCTGGTCGATGGGACGCCGGTCGTGCCGGTCGAGCAGGCCAGGCCGCTGCCGCTCGTGCGGCGGCCGGCGAGGTGAGTGCAGCGTGATTACGGTGACTGAGAAAGCGGCCAGGCAGATTGCCCGGCTGCTGGCCGAGCAGTATCGGGAGGCGAGGGGACTGCGGGTCGGCGTGAAGGCCGGCGGGTGCTCGGGGTTCGAGTACGTCTTCGCCTGGGAGGCCGGGCCGCGCGACGGCGACCTGGTGTTCGAAGGGCCCGGAGGCGTCCGCGTGTGGGTCGACCCGCGCAGCCACCGGCTGCTCGACGGCACGACGCTCGATTACGACACGAACCTGCTCAGCCGCGGGTTCGTGTTCCAGAACCCGCAGGCGCGGAGCACCTGCGGGTGCGGCACTTCGTTTTCTGTATAGGACCATCGAACATGAGCACCTCTGCGGACACCATTGAGCAGCTCGCGACGCGCGAGTACCAGTACGGCTTCGAGACGGAGGTCGAGGCGGAAACCTTCCCGCCCGGCCTCGACGAGGACGTCATCCGTCGTCTCTCGGCCAAGAAGCAGGAGCCGGAGTGGATGCTCGAGTTCCGGCTGAAGGCCTACCGGGCCTGGCTGAAGATGACGGAGCCGACCTGGCACAACCTGAAAATCGAGCCGGTCGACTTCCAGGCCATCAGCTACTACTCGGCCCCGAAGAAGCGGCCCGAGCTGAAGAGCCTCGACGAGGTCGATCCGGAGGTGCTCCGGACGTTCGAGAAGCTCGGCATCCCGCTCGAGGAGCAGAAGCTGCTGGCGGGCGTGGCCGTCGACGCCGTCTTCGACAGCGTCTCGGTGGCCACGACGTTCCGCGAGAAGCTGGCGGAGCTCGGCATCATCTTCTGTTCGATGTCGGACGCGATCCGCGAGCATCCGGACCTGGTCCGGCGCTACCTCGGCTCGGTCGTCCCGTACACCGACAACTTCTACGCGGCGCTCAACTCGGCGGTCTTCAGCGACGGCTCGTTCGTCTACGTTCCGAAGGGTGTGCGCTGCCCGATGGAGCTGTCGACCTACTTCCGCATCAACGCGCGGAACACGGGACAGTTCGAGCGCACGCTGATCGTGGCCGACGAGGGCGCGACGGTCAGCTACCTCGAGGGCTGCACGGCGCCGATGCGCGACGAGAACCAGCTGCATGCGGCCGTCGTCGAGCTCGTCGCGCTCGATGGCTCGACGATCAAGTACTCGACGATCCAGAACTGGTACCCGGGCGACAGCGAGGGGCGCGGCGGCATCTACAACTTCGTCACGAAGCGCGGCAAGGCGATGGCCAACGCCAAGATCACGTGGACGCAGGTCGAGACGGGATCGGCCATCACCTGGAAGTACCCGAGCTGCATTCTGCAGGGTGACAACTCGGTGGGCGAGTTCTACTCGGTGGCGGTCACCAACAACTACCAGCAGGCCGACACCGGCACGAAGATGATCCACCTCGGGAAGAACACCCGCAGCACGATCGTCTCGAAGGGCATCTCGGCCGGGCACGGGCAGAACACCTACCGGGGCGCGGTCACCATCGGGCGCAACGCGCAGAACGCACGCAACTACTCGCAGTGCGACTCGATGCTCATCGGCAACAGGTGCGGAGCGCACACCTTCCCGTACCTCGAGATCAAGAACACGTCGGCCACCGTCGAGCACGAGGCGTCGACGTCGAAGATCGGCGAGGAGCAGATCTTCTACTGCCAGCAGCGCGGCATCTCGACCGAGGACGCGGTCAACATGATCGTGAGCGGCTTCTGCAAGGAGGTCTTCCGCGAGCTGCCGATGGAGTTCGCCGTCGAGGCCCAGAAGCTGCTGTCGATCAGCCTCGAGGGTTCGGTCGGCTGATGAAACAGCGCCCGGCGGCGACGGCCGGGGATGGTCAGGACGGGCGCCCGGCCGGGCGCCCGCAACGATGAATCGAGCGCCGGGCGCGGCCCCCGGCGCACAGACGAAGAGGACTCATGCTGCTCGAAATCAAGGACCTGCGCGTCAAGGCGGAGGACAAGGAAATCCTCAAGGGGCTCGACCTGACGGTCAACGCCGGTGAGGTGCACGCCGTGATGGGCCCGAACGGCTCGGGCAAGAGCACGCTGGCCCGCGTGCTGGCCGGTTCGCCCGGCTACGAGGTCACCGGCGGCTCGATCACCTACGACGGCAAGGATCTGCTGGAGCTCGATCCGGAAGTGCGCGCCTGCGAGGGCGTCTTCATGGCGTTCCAGTACCCGATCGAGATTGCCGGCATCAACAACACGTACTTCCTGCGGACGGCGCTCAACTCGGTGCGGAAGCACCGCGGTGAGCCGGAGCTCGACGCGGTCGAGTTCATGCAGCTCGTGCGCGAGAAGGCCGCGCTGCTCGAGATGGATCAGGCGATGCTCAACCGGTCGGTCAACGAGGGCTTCTCGGGCGGCGAGAAGAAGCGCAACGAGATCTTCCAGATGGCCGTACTCGAGCCGAAGCTCGCCATCCTGGACGAGACCGACTCCGGGCTCGATATCGACGCGCTGAAGATCGTGGCCAACGGCGTGAACTCGCTGCGGAGCCCGGAGCGCTCGATCATCGTCGTCACCCACTACCAGCGGCTGCTCAACTACATCGTGCCCGACTTCGTGCACGTGCTGAGCGGCGGGCGCATCGTCCGGTCGGGCGGGCGCGAGCTGGCGCTCGAGCTCGAGGAGAAGGGCTACGGCTGGATCGAGGCCGAGATGGCGGGGGCGCGGGGATGAGCACGACCCAGGTCGCTGAACGGCACGCCTCGCTGGCGGCCGGTTTCGAGGAGCTCAAGGGCCGGCCGGCGTTCTCTGCCGGCGGGGCCTCGGAAGGACGCATCGCGGCGTTCGAGCGGTTCAGTCGGCAGGGCTTCCCCACGACGCGCGACGAGGAGTGGCGCTTCACGAACGTGGCGCCCATCGCCGAGCTGCGGCTGTCGCCTGCGCCGGAGGCGAAGGCGGATTCGACGCTGGTGGCGGGCCTGCTGCCGCTCGGTCAGGACGCGGTGACGTTCGTGCTGGTCAACGGCCGGCTGAGCGGGCCGCTGCCGCGACTGCCGCGTGGTGTCGCGGTCCGCACGATCGCCAACGCGGAGGCAGGCGATCTGCTGCCCGCCCGTCCCGAGGGCGGTACCGCATTCACGGATCTGAACACCGCCTTCTTCGAGGATCTGCTCGTCATCGACATTGCCCCGAAGGCGGTCATCGAGCGGCCGATCCAGATCCTCCACGTGACCGTGCCCGGGGCCGACCCGCTGCTCGTCGCGCCGCGGATCGTCGTGCGCGCCGGCGAGGCCTCGCAGGCGATGCTCGTCGAGACGTACGCCGACGCGGCCGGCGACGGCGTGGCGCTCGTGGCGCCGGCGGTCGACGTCGAGCTGGCTCCGGCCGCGTTCGTCGATCACGTCAAGCTCCAGCGCCAGAACAACAGGTCGTTCCACATCGCGACGATGTTCGTGCGGACCGGGCGCAGCAGCACGTTCACTTCGCACGCGGTGACGGTCGGTGGCCGGATTGCCCGCAACGACATCGTGGCGGTGCTCGACGGCGAGGGAACCGAGGTCACGCTGAACGGCCTCTACGTCGGCGCGGGCGACATGCTGGTCGACACGCACACGACGATCAATCACGTGCAGCCGCACTGCCCGAGCCACGAGGTGTACAAAGGCATCCTCACCGGCCGGTCGCGCGCGGTCTTCAACGGCAAGATCTTCGTGCACCCCGAGGCACAGAAGACCGACGCCAAGCAGACGAACAAGGCGCTGCTGCTGAGCGACGAGGCGCAGATCAACACGAAGCCGCAGCTCGAGATCTTCGCCGACGACGTCAAGTGCACGCACGGGGCGGCAATCGGCCAGCTCGACACCGACGCGCTGTTCTACCTGAAGGCGCGCGGCATCCCCGAGCGGCACGCCCGCAACATGCTCATCCACGCCTTCGCGAGCGACGTGCTCAACGGCATCCGGCTCGACCCGGTGCGCCGTACCACGATGGCGCTCGTCGAGGGGATGCTCGAGCTCGAGGCGCTCGAGCAGGAGTGAGGCCGTGACCGAGGGCGCCGGGACGGCCCGTGACCTGTCGCTTGCGCGCGCCGATTTTCCGGCGCTCGCACAGCAGGTCCACGGCCGTCCGCTCGTCTATCTCGACAATGCGGCGACGTCGCAGAAGCCGCGGGCCGTCATCGAGGCCCTCGTCCACTACTACGAGCGCGACAACGCGAACGTCCACCGCGGCGTTCACGTCCTGAGCGAGCGGGCGACGGCCGGCTACGAGGCGGCGCGCGAGACAGTGCGCGCCTTTCTCAACGCGCGGTCGGTCGCCGAGATCATCTTCACCCGCAACGCCACCGAGGCGATCAACCTCGTCGCGCGGTCCTACGGTGACGCATTCGTCGGCCCGGGCGACGAAGTGGTCGTCACGGCGATGGAGCACCATTCGAATCTGGTGCCCTGGCAGCAGCTGTGCGCGCGCGTCGGCGCCACGCTCAGGGCCGTGCCCATCGACGATCGGGGAGAGCTCGATCGCGAGGCGTTCGCGGCCGTCCTCGGCGAGCGCACGCGGATCGTCGCCGTCACCCACGTGTCGAATGCACTGGGGACGGTCAATCCCGTGGCCGAGCTCATCGCCGAAGCCCATCGGGTCGGCGCGCACGTGCTCGTGGACGGCTCGCAGGCTGTCGCGCACATGCCGGTCGACGTGCGGGCGCTCGATGCCGACTTCTACGTCTTCACCGGTCACAAGCTGTACGGGCCGACCGGCATCGGCGTGCTCTACGGCCGCGAGACGCTGCTCGATGCGATGCCGCCCTTCCTGGGCGGCGGCGACATGATCCGCACGGTGACGCTCGAGGCGAGCACCTGGGCGGATCTGCCGAACAAGTTCGAGGCCGGTACGCCCCACATTGCGGGCGCCATCGGTCTGGCCGCGGCAATCGACTACGTCACGCGGATCGGCTTCGAGGCGATTGCCGCGCACGAGCACGAGGTGGTGGCGCGCGCCGTCGAGGCGCTGCGGCAGGTCGAGGGCCTCCGGCTGATCGGTGAGCCGCGCGAGCGCGGCAGTCTCGTCTCGTTCGTGATGGACGGCATCCATCCGCACGACATCGGCACGATTGCCGACAGCGAGGGCGTGGCCATCCGGACCGGCCATCACTGTGCACAGCCGATCATGGATCGCTACGGCGTTCCGGCGACGGCTCGTGCGTCGTTCGCGCTCTACAACCAGGCATCCGATGTCGACGCACTCGTGCGCGCGCTCGAGCGGGTGCGCAGGCTGATGGGGTAAACGATGGGGCTCTTTTCGTTCTTCTCTGGCAACCGCCGCTCCGACGAACAGGACGGCGCCGACGCGGCACCGGAAGCCGCGAAGGCCCCCGACGCGTCCGCTGCGCCTGCGCCGACGGCACCGGGGGACGACGATGCGGGCTTCGACACGGCGGCGCTCGTCGAGCCTGATCCGTCGAAGCCGGACGCACCGACCGTCGGCCCACCCGATCCCGATCGGATGGCCGAGCTGCAGGGGCAGGTCGTCGAGGTCCTGAAGACGGTCTATGACCCTGAGATTCCGGTCGACATCTACGAGCTGGGGCTGATTTACGACATCATCGTCGACGCTGAGAGCCGGGTGCTCGTGAAGATGACGCTGACGAGCCCCGCCTGCCCGGCGGCGCAGCACCTGCCGAGCGAGGTGCGCTACAAGGTGAAGGCCATTCCGGGCGTGAGTGAGGCCGTCGTCGAGGTCGTCTGGGATCCGCCATGGAGCAAGGATCGGATGTCGGACGCGGCGAAGCTGCAGCTCGGCTTCTTCTGAGGCTCGATGTCGGACCTCTCCGAGCTCTACCAGGATCTGATCCTCGACCACAACCGGCGGCCGCGGAATTTCGGCGAGCTGCCGGACGCGACCTGCCATGCCGACGGGCACAACCCGCTGTGCGGCGATCGCGTCGTCGTCGCCGCGCGGATCGAAGACGGCATCATCCGTGATATCCGCTTCACGGGGAGCGGCTGTGCGATTTCGAAGGCATCGGCCTCGCTGATGACCGAGGCCGTGCGGGAGCGCCGCGTGGCCGAGGCCCTCGAGCTGTTCGACCGCTTCCAGGCCATGCTGACGACGCCGACGGGCCAGCCGGTCGACGCCGAGGCGTTCGGAAAGCTGGCGGTCTTTGCGGGGGTGCGCGAGTTCCCGATGCGCGTCAAGTGCGCCACGCTCGCGTGGCACACGCTCAAGGCCGCGCTCCTCCAGCCAGGCGGCGTCGTCCGGACCGAGTAACGCGCCGGACCGCCTCCTCTTCCGCCGGGCGCACGGGCGGGGGTGATAATAGTCCGCATGGCGCGTGCGCCCGTCTATCTCGACTGTCACGCCACCACGCCGCTGGATCCGCGCGTGCTCGAGGCCATGCTCCCGTACTTCACGGAGCATTTCGGCAATCCGGCCTCGTCGACGCACGCCTGGGGCTGGAAGGCGCAGGCGGCCGTCGAGCAGGCGAGGCGGGAGGTCGCGTCGATCATCGGCGCGGCGCCGAGGGACATCTATTTCACGAGCGGCGCGACCGAATCGAACAATCTCGCGATAGCCGGCGCGGTGCGCGCCATGAGCGGCCGCACGCGCGTCGTCGTCTCGGCCATCGAGCACAAGTCGGTGCTCGAACCCGCCTCACGCCTCGGCAGGGAAGGTTTCGAGGTCGTGCGCCTGCCGGTCGGGCGTGACGGCATCGTCGACCTCGAGGCGGCGGCGCGCGCCATCGACGGGCAGACCGCGCTCGTGAGCGTGATGGCGGCCAACAACGAAATCGGCGTCATTCAGCCGATCGCCGAGATTGGCCGCATGGCACGCGATGCCGGCGCGCTCTTTCATGTCGACGCTGCCCAGGCCGTCGGGAAGATTCCGCTCGACGTCGAGGCGATGTGCGTCGACCTGCTGTCGATGACGGCCCACAAGCTCTACGGGCCGAAGGGGTGCGGCGCGATTTACGTGCGTCGGCGGCTGCCCGTCGAGCCGATGCTGGTCGGCGGCGGTCACGAGCGAGGACTGCGCGCCGGCACGCTGAACGTTCCCGGCATCGTTGGATTCGGCCGCGCGTGCGCCATCGCGGCGGCCGAGATGGCCGAAGAGTGCCGTCGGGTCGCGACGCTGCGCGACGCGCTGCTCGACGGACTCCGCAGCAATCTCGGGACAGTCGTGGTCAACGGAACGCTCGAGCGGCGACTGGCGAACAACCTGCACGTCAGCTTCCCCGACGTCGATGGGGAGTCGCTGCTGATCGCCATTGGCGACATCGCCGTGTCGGCCGGGTCGGCCTGCGGATCGGCGTCGGGTGAGCCGTCGCACGTCCTGCAGGCCATCTCGGGCGATGAGCCCGTGCCATCGGCTTCGGTGCGGTTCGGCCTCGGCCGCTTCACGACGGCCGACGAGATTGCCTGGACCGTCGAGCGGTTCACGACCGTCGTCCGCCACCTGCGCCAGAAGGCGCACGCCTAGGAGGCAGATCACAGATGGCTTCTCATGTACCCGAGCCGCAGTCGGGCCGGGAGACGCGCCTGCTCGTGCTGGTCGTGGGCGTGGCGGTCGTCGTGCTGCTGCTGCTCGCGCGGTGGCGCTATCCGTACTCGGACATGTCGGTGGTGACGCCAAGCTCGGCGCCGCTGGCCGGTCTGGCGGCGCGCGCGACGTTCGATGAAATGTCGGGCGCGCTCAGCGATGTCGTCGGGCGCGTGTCGCCATTGACGGTCGTAGTGCCGCTTGCGGCCGATTCCGACGTCAAGACCCGCAGCCGCGAGGCACCGGCCGACGACGAGGTCGGCGACGACGAGGAGCCGATGCCAGAGGCGGAGGCGTGGGGACTGGCCGTTCGGGTGCGGGGCGACCTCGCATTGATGTACGTGCCGCCGGCCATGATGCCAATCCGCGACGGTGAGTCGGTGATCGACGTCGTTGCGCACGATCCGGAGCGCGAAATTGCCCTGCTCCGCGTACCGCCGGCCGCCGGTACGGCCGGCCTCGATCTGCTGCCCGCCTCGGTGCGGACGTTTCCGGGCTTCACGTTCGCCGCGGCGCTGAGCGCGACGTCGATCGGCCCCACCGTGCAGCCGGTGTTCCTCGGTCGCGCCGAGAGCCTGGTCGATCCCCGATGGTCGCACGGCGTGCTGCCGGCGTCGGTCGGGTCGCAGCTGACGCCGGGCACGGTTCTCTTCTCGCTCAACAGCCGGTTCATCGGTCTCGTCGTCGGCGCCGAGGATCCGATCATCGTGCCCGCGCCGGCCATCGAGACGCTCATGCAGGCGATGGAGACGCCGGGGAGCGCGCCGCAGTGAGACAGGTGCCGCCCGACGTCCGGCGCCGCGAACTCGGCGGTCCGGACCCGATCGACAAGCGGCTGGGGGGCTCGCGACCCCCATCTCCACTGGCCCGGCTCTGGGGGCTGCTCCGCACGCGATCGGCGCTCGGCCTGGCGCCTTCGCTCACGCCGGCCGTCATCTTCCTTCCGCTCGGCTTCGCGATGGGGCCGTCGGTGCTCGGCTGGCTCAGTCCCGCCCTGCTCGATCGCCTCTCGCTGGCGGTGACGATCGCGCTCGCGGTGCTCGGCGTGCTCGTCGGCATCGCGCTCGGTCGCGAGCTCCGTCAGGTCCGGCAGGCGCTCGGGCTGTTCCTGGCCGCGAGCATGGAAAGCGCGGTCACGACGCTGATGGTGGCCGCCGCCGCGCTGTTCTTCATCCGGCAGACCGGGATGCCGCTCGATGCATCGATCGTCGGCTTCGTGCTGGCGCTCGGACTCTGCGCGTCCTCGTCGTCGGCGACATCGGCCGATCCCGATTCGGAGCCGGCCGCAGCGGTGGCCACGCGCGTCGCCGACCTCGACGACGTGCTGCCGATCGCGCTTGCCATCGTCGTGTTCGCGCTGCTGGCGGTGCCGACCGGCGCGTCGGTGCGCGTGATGACGCTGGCGCCGCCGATCATCGGCTTCGCCGTCGGGCTGATCGGCTGGCTGCTGTTCGAGCGGGCCGAGTCGGGACCGGAACGCGTCGTGTATGTGCTGGGCACGCTGTCGCTGGCCGGTGGAGCTGCGGCCTATCTGTACGTCTCGCCGCTCGCGGTCGGCCTCGTGGCCGGGATGACGTGGACGCTCCTGCCCGGCCGCGTCGACCGCGTCGCGGAGAATGATCTGCGGCGCGTGCAGCATCCCGTCGTCGTCCTGCTGCTCGTGACGGCCGGAGCGTCGGCGACCTTTTCGGTGGCAGCCATCTGGTTACTGCCGCCGTACCTGCTCTTCCGGCTCGCCGGCAAGGTGACGGGAGCCTGGCTGGCCGCGCCGTTCCTCGATGTGCGTTCGTCGGACCTGGCAGCGTTCCTCATGCCGCCCGGCGTGCTGGCGATCGCGTTCGCGCTCAACTTCGCACAGATGCTGCCGACCGGCGCCGGGCAGATGCTGCTGGCCAGCGTGGCGCTGGGTACGGCGGCCTTCGAACTGTTCGCGATGTTCGTCGTGCCGCAGTGGGGCGCGGGGAGGCGCGCGTGAGACGCGTCGCGGCGCTCGCGCTGGCGGTCACGCTCGTCTGGATTGTCGTCGGCCCGCTCGGCCGCGAGAGCGGCCACTCGGCGGCGCTCGCCCTCGGCATCGCGCTGCTCGCGGCGGCAATCGTCGGCTGGCTCTGTCAGTTCGTCCGGCTGCCGCGCATCACCGGCTATCTGGCCGTCGGCCTCGTGTGCGGCCCGTCGGTGGCCAACGTGATCACCGAGCCGATGGCCCGCGATCTCGAAGCCGCCGGCCGCTTCGCCGTTGCGGTCATCGCGGTGATGGCCGGGCTCCATATCAACCTGCGCGACCTGCGTCCGCGCCTCGGCATGCTCGCATCGCTGACCGCGCTGACGTTCGTGCTCGCCTGGCTGGCGTTTGCCGTCGTCCTGCTCGTCGCGTGGCCGTACCTGCCGATCGCGCCCGATCTGACGGGCCTGCAGCTGGCGCTCGCCGCGGGCCTGATGGCCACGCTGCTCGTCAACACGTCGCCGGCCGTCGTCGTGGCGGTCGTCACCGAGAGTCGCGCGCGCGGGCCGTTCGCCGATCTGTCGGTGCAGGTCATCGTCCTGCTCCAGCTGCTGACCATCTCGATCTTCGTCGTTCTGCTCGGCGCAGCGCGCACGGTGTTCGGAGTGGCGTCGGCGGCGCCGGCCGAGATGGCCGGGGCCGCGGCATGGGCGCTGGCGGGATCGGTGGCCTTCGGCACGCTCGTCGGCGGGCTGTTCACGCTGTATCTGCGCTACGTCGGCCGCGAAGTGACCGTCGTCCTGCTGGCGGTCTGCCTGATTCTGAGTCGCGTCGCCGAGCCGCTCGGCTTCGAGCCGTTCCTCGCCGCGCTCACCGCCGGCATCGTCGTCCAGAACGCCATGCGTCAGGTGGGCGACGTCCTGCACGACGCCATCGAGTACGGCGCCATGCCGGTGCTCGTCCTGTTCTTTGCCGCCGCCGGCGCGTCGCTGCAGGTCGAGTTCCTCGCGACGACCGGCCTGATTGCGCTGGTGCTCAGCGGGGTGCGGCTGGCGGGCTGGCGGGCCGCCGTCGCGCTGGCCGGCCGTGCGGTCGCGCTCGATCCGCAGCGGCGGCAGCTTCTCTGGCGTGCACTGCTGCCGACGGCCGAGGTGACGCTCGGCATGGCGGCCGCCGTGGCGCTCGACCACGGTCTGTGGGGTACGCGGGTCGAGGTGATCATCGGTGCCGTCGTCGCGATCAACCAGCTCGTCGCGCCTATCCTGTTCCGGGCGGCCGTGTCGCAGGCAGGCGAGATCGGGCGACCCGGCGGCGGGCTGGTCGTCGTCTCGAACCGTGAGCCGTGGATGCACCAGCGAACGGAGGACGGGCGCATCGAGGCGAAGCCCACGCCGGGCGGCGTCTCGGTCGCGCTCGACGCGCTCATGCGCGAGCGTGGAGGCGTCTGGATCGCCCACGGAGCCGGCAGCGCCGATCGCGACGTGGTCGACGAGCACGACTCGGTCGAAGTACCCCCCGACGCACCGGCGTACAGGCTGCGCCGCATCTGGCTTACCGAGGCACAGGTCGAAGGCTATTACGCCGGCTTCTCCAACAGCGGACTGTGGCCGCTCTGCCATCAGGCGCACGTGCGACCCGTGTTCAAGCCGGAAGACTGGGACATGTACAAACAGGTCAACCGGATCTTCGCGGAAGCCGTCGCCCAGGAGGCACCGCCGGACTCGTCGGTCTTCCTGAACGACTACCACCTGTCGCTCGTCGCGCGCACGCTGCGGAAGCGGAGGCCGGCGCTGCGGACCGCGCTTTTCTGGCACATTCCCTGGCCCGACGTCGACCGGCTGCGCATCTGTCCGTGGCGCCGCGAGATTCTCGAGGGACTGCTGAGCAACGACCTGCTCGCCTTCCAGGTGCCGCGCGACACGCGCAATTTCCTGACAGCCGTCATCGAGGAGATTGGCGCGCCGGTCACCGGCAACACGGTCTACTGGGAAGGACACACCGTACGCGTCGTCTCGATTCCGATCGGCGCCGACTTCGAGCGCATCTCGACGACGCTGCGCGACGAGTCGATGCCGGAGCGCATGCGGACACTGGCGCTCGAGCTCGGCCTCGACGACAAGATCGTGGGCGTCGGGGTCGACCGGCTCGACTACACGAAGGGCATTCCGGAGCGGATCGCGGCGCTGCGGCGGCTGCTGCAGGAGAACCCGTCGCTGGCCGATCGCTTCGTATTCGTGCAGATTGGCGTGCCGTCGCGCGAGGACGTGCCGGCCTACGCGGCGATCTCGGCCGAGATCGACGAGCTGGTGGCCGAGGTGAACACGGAGTTCGGCCGCGGGCCGTCCGACGGACCCATCCGGTACCTCAAGCAGACCTTCCAGCTGCCCGAGCTGGTCGCGCTGTACCGGCTGGCCGATTTCTGCATCGTGTCGTCGCTGCACGACGGCATGAACCTCGTGGCGAAGGAGTTCGTTGCCGCGCGCGACGACCTCGATGGCGTGCTGATCCTGAGCGAGCTGGCAGGTGCCGCGCAGGAACTGCCCGAGGCGCTGATCATCAATCCCTACGACGAACGCGGGTTCACGGCCGCGATTGCCCGCGCGATCGAGATGCCGGCCTGGGAGCGTCATCGCCGCATGCGCGCGCTGCGGCGCCAGGTGGCCGGCCGCGACGTCCTGGCCTGGGCGTCCGACATCCTCGACCGACTCGAGCGGCGGAAAGGCAGTGGGTTCCTCTCTGGGTAGGACGGACGCAACCGCAGGATCGACATACACGACGTCGGACGTCGTGGCGACTGCCATTCACGAGCGGACGAGGGATCGCCATCTCCTGCTGCTGACCGACTACGACGGGACACTGGCCGAGCTGGCCCCGACACCCGAGGCCGCGGTCGTTGCCGACGATGTACGCGAGGCGATGGAGCGGGTGGCCGAGGCGCCGGGCGTGACGTTCGGCGTGGTGAGCGGCCGCCGGCTGCCCGACGTTGCGCGACGCGTCGGTCCCGCCGCGCAGTACGTCGCCGGCCTGCACGGGCTCGAGATTGTCGGGCCCGGCACGGCGTTCCATCACTATGCCCTCGACCCGGTAGCCGCTGTCATCGCCTCGCTGCTGGCCCGCGCGTCCCGCCAGCTCGCCTGGTGTCCCGGCGTTCACCTCGAGGACAAGACGTACGCGCTCACCTGTCATGTCCGCCAGGCGCCTCCTGACCTGGGAGCCCGTGCGCTCGAAGAGTTCGAGGCGCTGGCCGAACCGCTGGTCGAGGCGAACGTGCTGAAGCTCCTGCCTGGTGCCAAGGCGATGGAACTGCTGCCGGCTGTCGACTGGCACAAGGGGCGCGCGTGTGAGTGGATTCGCGGACGCGTGCGCGTGGCGACCGGCGAGCCGGTTTCGATCGTCTACCTCGGCGACGATCGCACCGACGAAGACGCGTTCACGGCGCTGCGCGACGACGACATTCTCGTTGGCGTCGGCGAGCGGCCGCATACGCACCTGATCGACTGGCGCCTGGCCGGCCCGGCATCGGTGGGCCGCCTGTTCGCCCGCCTCGCACGTCTGCGCGCCGGTCTTCCTGCGGTCTGATGCGTATCACTTTGATCACAGTCCGATCGCAGTTCTGATGCCGTGCGCGGTCGTGTAACAGCCGTATTTCCGCGAGAAAAACGCTTGACTCCACCGCGCGTGCTCGCCATACTGCAGGCCATGGCAGGTGCTCACGGCATGTGAGCATCTGTCGTTCCCCTCCCACGACAGTACGGTCCGAGGCCGCTCCCCGCCTCACAACCTGCGAACGGAGAAGTCATGCGGAAGCTCGTAGTCCGTTCGTTGATCGTGGCACTGGCCTTCGGTCTCGCTCCGGTCAACGTCCTCACAGTCGCAGCGCACGCCGCCCCTGCCATGGCGATTCGCGGCGTAGCCACCGGTGCCGATGGGACGCCGCTTGCGTGCGGATCGGTACGTCTGCGCGATCTCGACACGGGCGCCGTCGTCGATACCGCGCGGATCGCGGCCGATGGCACGTTCGCATTCCCGGCAGCCGTCAGTGGCGATCACCTCGTGGAAGCTGTCGATGCCTCGAGTCGCGTGATTGGTTCGGCGGTCGTCGAAGGTGCGCGCGTCGACGTGGCCGCGCCGGCGGTGTCGTGCGCCACTACGCAGTTCGGCGCTGCGGCGGCACAGGGAGCGGCAGCCGGAGGGGCCGGCCTGTCGACCGCGGCCGTGACGGGCATCGTCGTGGCGTCGGCGGCCGCCATCGGCATTGCCACCTGGCTCATCGTGCGCGACGACGCCAGCCCGTCGCAGTAGCGACGCACCACATCGTTCGTCGGGATCGTTGTCGGTGACCGTCGTGCGGCCCGAAGCGGCGGCCGCCCTGTTCGCGGTCGTCGGGATGCTCGTCGTATGCGCGGACGCCAGGGCCCAGGTGCCGGAAGCGCCGCCCGAGGATCCGCGTCAGGCCGCGCGGATTCGCTGGAGTCCCGTCTATCTCACGCCGTCGTTCCGCGTGAGCGAGCTGGCCGTCGACAGCAACGTCTTCAACAGCGCGACGAATCCACGCGCCGACCTGACGATGACGCTGACGCCGGCCGTCGACGCCTGGGTGCCGATCCAGCGCCGGGTCGTCTTCTCGACGCGTGCGGCGGCGGACCTGGTGTGGTTCAAGTCGTTCGCGAGCGAGCGGTCGATCAACCCTGAACTGGCCGCGCGTGTCGACGTGCGGGGGACGCGGGTGAACGTCTGGGCCTCGTCGGGCTGGCGACGGTCGCGACAGCGGCCCAGCTTCGAGATCGACGCGCGGTCCCGGCGTTCGACGACGCATCAGCACCTCGGCGTCGCCTGGCGGATCCGCCCGAAGCTGGAGGCCGAGCTGATCGGGTCGATCGACGTCATTGATTTCGATCAGCAGGAAGACGTCATCACCGGCACGAACCTGCGAACCGCGCTCAACCGGACCGAGCGTGCCGTCGATGCGCGCCTCTACTACGCGCTGACGCCGATGACGACGGTGTACGTGCGTGGACAACTGCACGACGATCGCTTCAGCCGGGCGCCCTCGCGCGACGGTCAGGGCGGCCGGGCGGCGATTGGCGTCAGGTTCAACCGTCGCGCACTTGTTGCCGGGTCCGCGGAGATTGGCTTCAGGCGCCTGTTCACGCTGCGGCCCGATCTGCCGGACTTTTCCGGCCTGGTCGGCAGCGCCGCACTGAGCCACACGACGGGCGGAACGCGAATCGGCCTCAGCTGGAGCCGCGACCTCGAGTACTCGGCGCAGCAGCTGCGGCCCTACTACATCGATACGGGTGTCGGCGTCAGCGTCAGGCGACAGCTGTTCGGCAATTTCGACATGCTTGTCGGTGCGCGGCGCGATCGCTACGAGTACCGCACGTTCGATGCGCTGCTTACGCCGATGCCCGGGCGCGTGCGGCGTTTCGAGTACGGCATCGACGTCGGCTACCGCTTCCGTCCCGATCTGCGCATCGGCCTCGGTATGACGAACTGGCGGCGAACGTGGCAGTTCGAGACGGATCGTGCTGTGCGCGGCACACAGTGGGGCGTATCGGTCAGTTACGGCGTGCTCTGAACGTATTCGCGGACGCACGTGCCGTCATCGAGGAGAGTGTGAAAGACGGTCGCGACACCATGTAGCTCGTGCTCTACGCGGCCATCGACGCAGGCTGATTGATCACGTCTCTGCATGACGCATCGGCTGGTATGGACTTCGCTGCTCTCCGAACAGGTTCGAACGGTCGTGACACGAACGTCAGTCGCGCAGGTCATGACCGATGGAGCGGAAGGAAAGGAGCGTTCCCGATGTCGTTCGTGCAGTGGGTCGCGCCGCGACGATCTGCCTGTCTGGCGGTGTCGTTCGCGATACGGATGATCGCGATACTGCTACTGCCGTCGGTGGCACTTCCCGTACTCGCTCAGGAGCCTGAGGGCAGTGTGACGCGTCCGGCGACTCCGACGGTGCCGGCAACGTCGGCGATGCCTGGCGCGGTCGGGGCACCGGATGCGCCTGCGGCGCCCGAAGCCGCTCCCGCGGCGGCGGCAGTACTGCCGCCCGCGGCATCACCCGACTACGTCATCGGTCCTCACGACGTGCTCGCGATCTCCGTGCTTCAGCAGAAGGACATCAGCGGGGCCTATCCCGTCGAGGCCGACGGCACATTCAGCTTTCCCTGGCTGGGACGCGTGCAGGCGGCCGGGCTCACGATTCGCGCGTTCGAGGAGAGCCTCAGGGAAAAGCTGAAGGACGGCTACTTCCGCGATCCTCAGGTATCGGTGACGGTGCAGCAGTACCGCAGCCGGCGCGTCGACGTCGTGGGTGAAGTGAGGAGTCCGGGGCCTTACGTGATGATGGGCCCGATGACGCTGCTGGAGGTGCTGGCGCAGGCCGGCTCGGTCACGCCGAACGCCTCCGGCGAAGTCCTGATCGTGAAAGGCCGCAACGGTCGGAGCGCCGGGCTGCCGGGCGAGGATCCCGACGCCGAGGTCATCACGGTCGACGTCAACGCCCTGCAGAGCGGCGCCCTGCGTGATCAGGTGACGCTCGAGGACGGCGACACGGTCTACGTGCCGCGCGCCGCCACGGTGTACGTGTTCGGCGAAGTGCGCGCGCCGGGCGCGTATCCGGTCAGGAAGGGCACGACCGTGCTCCAGGCGCTGTCGCTCGCCGGTGGAGCGACCGAGTCGGGCGCGCTCAATCGAACCAGAGTCATCCGGATCGTCGACAACGAGCAGCGGGAGATTCGTGTCGACATGAACGAGCCGGTGCAGCCCGGCGACACGATCATCGTTCCCGTGAGGTTCTTCTGATGCCCGACATCAACCTGGACGATCTCGACGACGCGTCCCGCCGGGGGGCGGCAGGCGACGGTCAGCCGCCAGCGGGTGCGACGGTTCCGTCGCGTGCAGGGGCACAGCACGCGCACGGGCTCGACGAGGATCACGGCGACGTTCACCTGCGGGACTACGTGCGGATTCTCTACAAGCGGCGCTGGCTGATGGCGAGCGCGTTTCTCACGGTCATGGTGGCCGTCGCGCTATACACGTTCACGGCGACGCCGCTCTACGAGGCACGCACGCGGCTGCTCATCGACAGCGATCCGAACATCGTGTCGTTCGAGGGCGTCGTCGACCAGGAGCAGGCGCAGCCCGACTACTACACCACGCAGATCAACCTGCTGCGGAGCCGGCTGCTCGCGCGCCGCACGATTGAGGCGCTCGACGCCTGGAACCATCCGCTGCTCGTACCGGAGCGCGGAGCGCTGGCCGTCGTGCGCGAGGGAGTCGCGTCGGTGATGCGGTGGTTCAGGTCGCCGGAGGGGGGAGTCCCTGATCCGGCGGTCGGGCAGGCCGGCGGACAGGAGCCGCCGGAGACGCCTGAGCAGACGGCCGTGATTGACGCGTTCCTGCGTCGTGTCTCGGTTTCACCGGTGCGGAACAGCCGGCTCGTCGACGTGTCGTTCGAGTCGCCCAGCGCCGCGTTCTCGATGCGCGTCGCGAATGCTCTGGCGAAGGCCTACGTGCAGGAGACGCTCGACTACCGCCTGTCGGCGTCGCGCGATGCGAACGACTGGCTCATGGCGCGGCTGGCCGAGCAGCGCAAGGCCGTCGAGGAGGCCGAGGCGGCGCTCCAGCGCTACCGCGAGCAGAACAACGCGCTGTCGCTGCAGGACAGCCAGAACATCGTCGCGCAGAAGCTGACCGACGTGAATACCGAGGTGACGCGCGCCCGCACCGAGCGCATGCGGCAGGAGTCGCTGTACCGGCAGCTGCAGGACGCGCTGGCCCGATCGGCCGATCTCGACGGCTTCCCGGCAGTGCTCAACAACCAGCTCGTGCAGCAGCAGAAGCTGGAACTGGCGGCGCTGAATCAGAAGAAGGCACAGCTGTCGGAAACCTTCGGCGACCGGCATCCCGAGATCGTCGCGATCAACCGCGCCATCGAGCTCGCGCAGCAGAAGCTCGACACGGAGATTCAGAAGGTCGTCGCGTCGATCACGGCCCAGTACGAGGCCGCCGTGGCCCACGAGAACAACCTGCTCGCGGCGCTTGCCCAGCAGGAGCGCGAGGCGCAGCAGCTCAATGCGAAGGCGGTCGAGTACCGCGTGCTCGAGCGTAACGCCCAGAGCGCCCGCCAGCTGTACGACAGCCTGCTGCAGCGGGCGCAGGAGACCGGTGTGTCGGGCGAGCTGCGCACGAGCGGCATCCGGATCGTCGATCCGGCGGTCCTGCCACGGACACCGTCGAGTCCGCGGAAAGTGCTGAATCTGTCGCTGGGCTTCGTCGTGGCCGTGCTCGGGGCGCTCGGCCTCGCGTTCTTCTTCGAGTACTTCGACAACCGCCTCCGGACGCCTGAAGAGATGCAGGCCGTGCTCGGGCTGACCTCGCTGGCGATGCTGCCCTCGGTGCCGGCCTCGTCGCTGCGTTCGGGCGATCCGCTCATGACCGGGCCGGTTCCCGCCGGCTTTGCCGAGGCGCTCCGCATGCTCCGCACGAACCTGCTGTTCGCGCGGGCCGATCCGGACATGCGGAGCGTGATGGTGACGAGCACCGGCGTCGGCGAGGGCAAGAGCGTCGTGGCCGGCAATCTGGCCGTGGCGATTGCCCAGACCGGACAGCGGGTGCTCCTGGTCGATGCGGACCTCCGGCGGCCGCGTGCGCACGGGCTGTTCGGCCTCGCGCAGGAGCCCGGGCTGTCGAACCTGCTGGTCGGCACGGCCGAAAGCCGCGAGTGCGTGCACGAGACGCCGGTCGAGGGCCTCTACGTGCTGCCGGCCGGGCACATTCCGCCGAACCCGGCCGAGCTGCTCGGGTCAGCGCGCTTCCGGCGCGTGCTCGACTCGGCCACGCGGCAGTTCGACTGGGTCGTCGTCGATTCGCCGCCGGTGATGCCGGTGGCCGATGCGGCGATCGTCGGCCACATGGTCTCGGGTGTGCTGTTCGTCGTGCACTCCGAGAAGACGAGCCGCCATGCGGCGAACCAGGCGCTGGGCCAGCTCGCCCGCGCCGGGGCGCGCGTGATCGGCGGCGTGCTGAACCGGGTCGACCTCGACCGGAATCCCTACTACTACTCGGCGTACTACAGCCGGGAGTACACGCGCTACTACGTGCCGGCCGAACGCGCCCGGAGCAGCTCGTCCTGAGCGATCCGGGTCGAGGCATGGCGCGGACGTCGGTGAATGCGGTATGAGCCTGTCGTCGGCCTCAGATTTCCGTTTCGACAATCAGGGCGGCGCCAGCATCGTTCTGCCCCAGCGCGACAATCGCTACTGGCTCGACGAGCGCGCCCGGCACCACCGGGCCGAGTGGCGGCGCAGAGTCTTCCGCTGTGCCGTGCTGCTCGTGTCGGATCTGGCGGCGGGGGCAGCGGGCGTCTTCACGGCGATCGCCACGTGGTCGCTCGTGTCTGACAGCGGCAGTCGCCCGGTACCGGATCCGGCGCCGCTGCTGGCCATGGTCGTCTGCGTGATGCCGCTGGCGCTCCGGGTGACCGGGGCCTACAACGGCGGCCGGAAGCGCACCGATCCCGTCCGCCTGTCGCTCGGCGTCGCGATTGCCGCGCTGATTGGCTGGGGGCAGGCGCTCATGTTCAACGAGAGCAGTGCGCCCTGGCCGAACAAGACCGCCTACCTCTACTCTGCAGGGCTCATCACGGCGTACGCCTATGCCGGCCGGCTGGCGATCGCCGCCGGCATCCGGGCCGCCTTCCGCAGCGGCCGCTGGCAGCGGCGCCTGCTCGTGATCGGCTCGGCCGAGGACGAAGCAGAGCTGCGGGCGACGAGCGCGGGGAGCGGATCGCCCGGCGTGCGGCTGGTCGGGCGCATTTCGGCCACCGCGCCGCTGACCGAGCTCGAGCGCGCCATTGCGGACAGCCAGGCCCACGGCGTCATCATCGCGCCGAGGCTGCCGTTCGACACGCTGACGGCCATCATCAACGAGTGCTTCCGCCTGGGGGTGACCGTGGCGCTGCGCCCCCCCAGGCGCAGCGTCATGGAGCATGCCTTCCTCGAGGTGCACCGCACCGCCGTCGGCCCGCTCGTCCAGCTGTCACTGCTGAGCTTCGGCCTGCCGCAGCTCGCCATCAAGCGGACGATGGACGTCGTGCTCACGTCGATAGCGCTCGCCGTGCTGTGGCCGCTGTTCGTGGTCATCGCGATCGCCATCAAGCTCGATTCGAAGGGGCCCGTCATCTTCCGGCAGACGCGCGTCGGCGTCGGCGGCCGCCGGTTCGAGATTCTCAAGTTCCGTACGATGGTCGACGGCGCCGACGCGATGAAGGACAGCCTGCGCCACCTGAGCGAGTATCCGGATGCGCGGCTCTTCAAGATCAAGCGCGATCCGCGGACGACGCGCCTCGGGCGGATCCTGCGGAAGACCTCGCTCGACGAGCTGCCGCAGCTCTGGAACGTACTCAAGGGCGACATGAGCCTGGTCGGCCCGCGGCCGCCGGTGCCCGATGAGCTCGAGCAGTATTCGGCGCAGCACTTCGAGCGCCTGTTCGTCGTGCCCGGCCTGACCGGCCCGTGGCAGGTGTCGGGCCGTAACGACGTGCTCGACTTCGAAGAGGTCGTCAGGCTCGAGCGCGAATACATCCGCAACTGGAGCCTCTGGTCGGACGTGCTCATCGTCCTTCGCACGATTCCGACGCTGCTGACCGGGCGGGGAGCGAGCTGATGGTCCCCGACGCGTACTCCGTCCGGGCTGCATCCGGCCTGCCCGCGGCTGCGTCGCGCGCCCCTGCGCGACGTCGGTCGCGGACGGGATCGGGTGCCAGGCCGGTCGTCGGTCTGCTCGCGTCGATGCCCGTGCTGTGGCTACTGGGCGGCGAGCGGCTGGTGTCGCCGATCCTCGTGGCCGGCGTCACCGTGGCCGCCGCGCTCGGCCGGCCCGCCGTGCGCCGCGGACTGCCGTCAGCGCTCGGATGGGCAGTCGTCTTCCTTGCCGCGTATCTGGTGAGCGGGTTTCAGGTCGAGGGGGCCGGGCGCGTGCTGACGTTCCTGTGGGACTTCAGCCTGTACTTCGCGTCGTTCTGTCTGATGTTCAGCGTCTACCGGTATGCGCGGACACCGGACGACATCCGGGCCATCCTGCGTGCGGCGGTGGCGCTGATGGTCTTTTCGCACGCGCTCACGACCTGGCACCTGCTGTTCGGGCCAATCGAGTTCGAGACGCTGTTGGGCCGACTGCTGCCTGGCGAGGTGCGCGCTACGGCGACCGGGCAGATGGTGGCCTTCCACAGCGTCGGCCGCGACCTGTGGTTCTTCGGCCTGGGCGATCGCGTCAGCGGCATTTTCGGCCCCTCGATTCACCTCGGCTCGGCCATTCTGCTCTCGATACCGATCATCTACGTGCTCGCATCGGAAGCGAAGGGCGTGCGGCGCCTGTCCTGGACGGCGTTTGGCGTGCTCTCGCTCGTGATCCTGGTGTACTCGCAGGCGCGCACGGCGATGGTGATCGCGGCCGGGACGCTGCCGGCGCTGCTGCTCTCGGGCCGGCTCGCGCGGTCACGACTCGTGACGATGCGGCTTATCGTGCCGATCGCGGCGTTCGCCGCGATCGTGTTCCTGGCTGCGGGACTGAGCCTGGCTCCCGCCGCCGAAGAGGCGGCTCGCGGGTTCTTCGTCGATGCGCGACGATCGAGCGCCGACACCCGCTTCGAAATCTACCGGCAGACGGCGGCGGCGATTGTCGAGAATCCGGTGACCGGCCACGGCACGCAGCGCGACGTGAGCGACCTGCGGTATCCGCTGGGTTCGCACAGCTGGTATCTGGCCGTTCTCTACAAGCACGGCCTTCTGGGGTTCGTGCCGTTCCTCACCTTTCTGGTGTCCGTGCACGCCGCCGGAATCCGCGCCCTCCGACGCTATCGCGGCGATCCGGCCACGCGGCGTCTCGTCGTCGGCATCGTGGTCGCCCTGCTGGGGCACGCGGCGCTGGTGACGACGGTTGAGCCGATCGTGAGTGCGCTGCATCTGTACATGTTTGCGGTGCTGGCCGGGGCCGCCATCACGATCGGGCGCATGCGCCCGATCGGGGCCGGGACGGAAGCGGGTACGGAAACCTGCGCCGGAACGCGGGTGGCGCGCGGCAGGGCAGTCGTGCCGGGGTGGCCGTGAGCGTGAACCGGGCGCTAGATCCAGCAGGCGCGCCTGATGATGTCCTGCACCGGGCCGAACGGCGTGTCGTGCTGCCCGCAGATGGCCGCGCATTCGTGATAGGTGGCCAGCGCGCCCGGCAGTTTGTGCAGCCCGTAGTCGGCCGTGAGGCCAGAGGCAAAGAACGCTTCGAGGTCGCGCAGCATCTCGGCGGCACGTGGCGCATTGCCGTCGGCTGGGGCGCCGGTCTGTTCAAGGCCGGTGCGCACGATCTGCACGACGTCGAAGTCGAGGCAGTACGGGCGCGTCTCCATGAACGGTCGGTGTCGCTGGAACAGATCGGAGGCACGGGCGAGCACCCGATCGGCCGCGATGTACGGCCGGCCCGCCACATGGTTCACCCAGAGGATGTGCGCCACCCCGCCGACGTCACCGAGATCCGGATCGTGGCGCAGGCGGTAAGCCGTCCGGAAGAGCCGGTGCACCGCCGACGACCGGTACAGCCGGATGAAGCCATGCCCGGCTTCCAGCCAGGCATCGGTGGCCTCGAGCGAAGCACGCGCCAGTCTGCGGATGCGCGCCGCATCGGGCAGCGCGCTGTGACCCGCCGACCAGAGCAGCGACGGGACGCCGCCAAGCCAGTGGCTGACGCGCCAGTTGTGGTGTGCGAGCCATCGCGGAAACTTCGGCCGCGCGGTGCCGGCGTCGACGAGCTCCTCGGGCCGGAACGTGCGATCCGCAACGGCGCGCTGGAACAGGTCGCCATGCGTGTCGCGCAGCAGATTCAGCGTGCCGAACGCGTACGCGCAGTTGTGAACCGAAAGACCGACGGACGGGCCGGTGTCGTCCGCGCGCCAGCCCGGCAGACGGTGACGTGCGAGCACGTCCGCGAAGGCGACGCCGGCGTCCGGAGCGATTTCGTCGGCGAGTCCGGCGAGGTGCAGGCTGTAGGCCACGTCACACAGCTGCTCGACGCTCGCCTCGGGCGCTTCTGCATCGGTCGCCTGTCGGCCGGGCCGGCGCCAGAAGTCGAGCGCTGCGGCGTGGTGGGTCGCGAGATAGCGGAGGATCGCATCCTTCATGACGTGCTGCTGTACCTCTCCTTGCCGACGCGAGCTGGGGATGCGACCGGCGTCGTCGATCGGGTGCGGCACTCATCGTATCGGAGAACGACAGCGTCGTGACGGGAAGTCTGGGACGGACGGTCGTGATGTTCGGTTCGCGCCTGCTCACGCGTGGTGCGCAGGTGGCGTCGTTCGTCGTACTGGCGCGTGCGCTCTCACCCGTGGACTTCGGGCACTACGGCGTCATCACGTCGGCGATCTTCCTCGTGGGCATCGGGGGGCACCTCGGCCTGCGTCCGGCGGCGGCCTGGGCGATCGGCCAGCGGGTGCATGGCGCGGGAAACATCGCGTCGACGCTGCTGCTGGCCTGGCCCGTGCTGACGGCGCTCGCGTGCGTCACGCTGGCCGTTTTCGGGCTGCTCTCGGTCGACCAGACTCCTTCGGCGCGTGCGGCGATCGCTCTCGCCACGTCGTCCATCCTGCTGATTGCGCTGGCGCAGGGCGTCTTTCTCGGCCGTGGACAGACGGGCTGTTTCGCGCTGAGCGAGTCGGTGCCGCGCGCTGGTGCGGCCGTGCTGGTGTGTGCGGCCTGGCTGGCGGGGGCGATAACGCTGGAGCTGGCGCTGCTGCTCTTTGCCGTGTCGTTCGCCGCCGTGGCCGTGCCGGCCGTCGTCCTGATGTTCCGCGGCACCGGCGATCGTCGTCCGGTCGTGCACGCGTTCCCGTCGATGATTCGGATGGGGCTGCTCTTTGCGGTGTCGCTGGCGCTCGTGATGGCGCAGGGGCGGGTCGGGCTGTTCTTCCTGGCTGCGATCGATGCCCACGACCTGAGCGGGCAGTACTTCGCGGCGCAGCGCGCCAGCGAGATGTTCCTCGAGGTGGCAACCGCGCTCGGTCTGGTGCTGTTCTCCGACGCCGCCCGCTCCGCATCGCCAGACGTCGCCGTCCGCTCCGCCGCCCGGGCGGCCGTCCGCCTGTTCCTGGTCTTCTGCGCGATCGGTCTCGCGGCCATGCCGTTCACGCCGCTGCTCGTCGACGTCCTGCTGGGGGCGGACTATGCGGCGTCGGCGCCGGTGCTGCGCATTCTGCTGCTCGGAATCGGCTTTGCGGCGGCCACACGGGTGATGAACCACGTGGTTGGCGGGCTGGGCCGGCCGTGGGCGAGTGGCGCAATTGCGCTGCTGGCGCTGACCGTCAACGTCGTGCTGTGCGCGTGGCTCGTGCCGCGCCACGGCGCATCCGGTGCGGCAGTGGCGATGGTGGCCGGGCAGGCGCTGGCCACCTGCGCGTACTTCGCCCTTGTCGTCCGGGGCTGGCGCGTGCCGGTGAGAGATCTGATGCCCGCTCCCGGGGCGCTCAGACGGCTGGCCTACGCGATTAGTGGATGGCTGGCGATAGCCATCAGGCGGGAGCTGTGATGGGGCAGGTGACACGCTCGTTCGTGCGGCTGCGTACGCAGTTCGACAACATTGGCGACGCGCTGATCAACGGCGAGCTGCTCCGGCGCCTTGCGTCCGAGTCGGAGGTGTACGTCGATGCCTCCGGCTGCCCGCCGGTGTTTGTCGACGACGTCCTCGAAGTCGTCGGGCAGGGCCGCCGCGACGTTCACGTCTTCCGTCGCGCGGGCACGTTCCGGCTGTTCACGGCACTCATCCGGTCGCGGGCGAGGCGTCATCGCTGCTGCTACTTTCTTCTGCCGGGCGGCATCACGGGCGAGAAGTCTCCTTTCGCCGCGTGGCGGGCACTGGCGTTCGTGCAGCTGCTTCGCCTCCTCAAGGCGCTCGGTATCACCACGTGTCAGCTCGGTGTCTCGTATTCGCGTCTCGGGTCTCGATACGCCCGTGTGCTGGCCCGGCGGGCCGAGGCCATTGAGCGCCACTATGTCCGCGACCGCGCCACGCTGGATTACGCGCGGGCACATGGCATCCGCGTCGACGGCGTGGCGCCCGATCTCGCGTTCGGCCTGCGGCCGGTTGCGCGCATCACCGGGCCGCATCGCTCGTGTCTGGCGTTCTCGTTCCGCTTCGACAACGGACGATGTGGGCTGGCGAAGCGCGTGTTCGACCTCTTCCAGCGCGCGGTGGCTGCAAGCGGTCCTACCGTGTCCTACCGCATCGTTTCGCAGGTGCGCCGGGACGACGAACCGCTCGAGCGCCTCTATGCCCGGATACGGGAACGGTATCCCGAGCTCGACGTTGATTTCGTCCGGGCCACGACGATCGACGAAGGCCTTCGAGCCTATGCCGATGTGGCCACGATCTTCTCGAACCGGCTGCATGCGCTGCTGATGGCGGCGGCCATGGGCGCTGCTCCGGTGGCCGTGGTGGATCCGGTGCCGGATGCGAAGATCGTCGGCCTGCTTTCCGACCTGGGCCTCGGACACTGCATAGCCGACGTCGACGACGACGTGTCCGCGATGCTGGCGGTCGGGCCCATCGATCCGTCCATCTTCGCGGCTCAGGATGCCCTGCTGCGACAGCTCATTCACGAAATGGTCGCAGGCGACGGAAGGATGACGGTAGGGGAACCGCGCAGATCGGAGGCTGGAGCGTAGCGATGGCAGCGGAGCAGACCGGGACGGGCGTCCGGGAGCCGCTCGTGAGCGTGATCATTCCGTGCTACAACCGCGCGCACACGATCGTCGACGCCATTCGATCAGTTCAGGAACAGGACTACGACAACGTCGAGATTCTGGTCGTCGACGATGGCTCGACCGACGGCAGCGCCGAGGTGGCCGAGCGGCTCGGCGACGACCGGGTGCGCGTGCTGCGGCAGGCCAATGCCGGCGCCAATCGCGCGAGGAATCATGGCATCGATGAAGCGCGCGGTGTCTACGTGGCGCTGCTGGACTCCGACGATCGCTTCCTGCCCGGGCACCTGCGTGCGTCGGTCGACATTCTCGAGCGCCTTGCCGGTGACGTCGTGGTTTACGCACGCATCATCGTCGAGCGTGGCGGCGGACGGAGTTTCCTGAAGCCGCCGCGCGCGATTCGCGAGGGCGAGCACATGGCCGACTATCTGCTGCGCGACCGCGGGTTCGTGCAGACGTCGACGGTGGTGCTGCCCACGGCGCTCGCGCGGCGGGTGCGCTATCGCGACGATCTGCCGTTCGGACAGGACGTCGACTTCGCGATCCGTCTCTATGCGGCCGGTGCGCGCTTCGTGATGCGGTCCGAACCCGGGGCGATCTGGCGCGACGTGGCGGATCCATCGCGCATCTCACACCGCTCGGTGCCCTCGATCCGGCTCCGCTGGCTCGACGGCCTGCGGCCGCAGATCCCCCGGAAGGCCTACTACGGCGGCCGCGGGTGGTACGCGGCGAAGGCGCATCGGCAGCATGGGGAGATTGCCGCGGCGCTCCGCTGCTATGCCGGGGCGGTCGTACGCGGGTGTTACGACCCGAAGCTCGCAGCCACGCTCTTCGTACAGATCTTCGCGCCGGCCGGCCTGTATCGCCGCCTGGTCGACACCTACGTCCAGAGGCGGCGCCTGGCCGACCGGGCATGAACCGAGTCTGCCGGTCGCGGCCTTCAGCCGCTGAACCGCAGCAGTCGATAGAACGCGTGTGGATTGGTGACGAGGTAGCGCCAGCCGAGGCGCCGGGGATCCTGCGCGGCGCGGAACAGCCACTCGAGGCCCGCCCGCTGCGCCCATCGTGGCGCGCGCTTCTCCTCGGCGGTCAGGAACCCGTAGAGACCGCCGCAGGTTTTGATCCAGCCGACGCCCCGCAGGCGTTCGCGGTTGGCGACCGACCACAGTTCCTGCCGCGGCTTCCCGAGCGCCACCCACAGCACATCGGTGCCGCGGGCGACGATGTCGGCGCAGATGGCGGCGCTGTCGCTGTCGGGGAAGTAGCCGTGGTGACGGCCGACGACCTTCAGATCGGGATAGAGGCGCGCGATCGCACGGCATACCGCCGCGTTGCGTTCTTCGGTCGCGCCCAGCATGTAGAAGCGGAGACCGTGCGGGATGGCCGCCTCGGCGGCCTGGTGGAAGAAGTCGGTCGTGGCGATGCGTTCGGGCAGCGGCGTGCGTGTGAGCCAGCGGGAGGCGAGCACGACCGGCATGCCGTCGGCGTGCACGATGTCGGCCGCCTGCATCGCCCGGGCGAACTCGGGATCGCGGCCCGCGAGCGAGATGCCCTGACCGTTCGAGGAGAAGACGAGACGCGGAAGCCGCGCCTGGCCGCGCGCGGCCAGGCAGTCGTCGACCATCAGCGAGGCCAGTTCCCGGCCGGTGGCGATGATCGTATCGAGGCCGCCCAGACGTACGGTGCGAAGTGCAGCCATGACGGGTGAAGCACGACGTGCAGATGAACTGTCCGGGGGGAGCCGCGAGCGCCAGTCTAGCAGATTCGCTGCGGTCACGATCGTGCTGCTGCTCGCGTGGGGCACGTTCGCGTTCGGGGCTGTCTATCCGTGGGCGTACCGACCGCTCATGTCGGGCGCGGCCATCACCGGGCTGTTCTGCCTCGTGCGCTTCCGCTCGGTTGCCGGCGTTCAGCGCCTGCCCGCGCTGGCCTTTGCCGCCGTTGTCGCCGCCATCCTCCTGCAGACGGTCCCACTGCCGTCGGTCGCACGGCACGCCGTGAGCCCTGCGCACGCGGCGCTCGTCTCCCAACTCGACTTCGGGATGCTCGTGGCACCCGACGCCTGGCGGCCGCTCACGATCGATCGCGGCCGGACGCTGACGGCGGCGGCGTGCGCGGCCGCGCTGTTCCTGCTGACGCTCGGCGCGTCCCGCTGGCTCACCGTGTACGGCGCGCGCCGCTTCGCGGCGCATCTGGCCGTCGTCGGTCTCGTGCTTGCCGTGGTGGGTGTGGCGCAGCGACCGCTGTTCGGTACGCGGATCTACGGGTTCTGGGAGCCGCTGATGCTGCGGCGGCCCTACGAGCCGTTCGGGCCGTTCGTTCTCGAGAACCATTTTGGCGGCTGGATGCTGCTGGCGCTGCCCGTCGTGCTGGCGCGCGTCTGCGCGGGAATCGCGCGCGAAATGCCTGCGGGGAGCTGGCATGCGCGCGTGGCGTGGCTCGGATCGGCCGGAGCGCAGCAGGTGTGGCTGCTCGCGGTGGCGGCCGCCGCGATGAGCGTATCGCTGCTGCTCACGTTCTCGCGGTCGGCCATCGGGGCGTTCGTGCTGGCGGTGATCCTTACCGGTGTGTTCGCCGTGCGGGGAACGACCTCGTTCCGGCGCCGGCTGGCCTCGCTCGCGATCGTCGCAACGATCGGCTGGGGCGCGCTCGTCTGGGTCGGGCTCGACCGCATTGTCACGTTCTTCCGCAATGCACCCTGGGAGAGTCTCAACGTCCGGCTCGGTCCGTGGCAGGACGCGTGGCGCGTGATCAACGACTTCTGGCTGACCGGCACCGGGATGAACACGTACGCGCAGTCGATGATCATGTACCAGCGCTTCGGCGTGGAGTGGGCGCACTATTCGCAGGCGCACAACGACTACCTGCAGCTGCTCGCCGAAGGCGGGCTGCTGGTCGCCCTTCCCGCGATCGCTGCCGTGCTGGCGCTGGCGATCGAAATCCGGCGTCAGTTCGCCCGGACCGAACGCGGGTCGACCACGTGGTGGCTCCGGTGCGGTGCGGTCACGGGGCTCGTCGCGATTGCGGTGCAGGAAACGGTCGAGTTCAGTCTGCAGATGCCGGGCAATGCCGTGCTGTGCGCCCTGGTGCTCGCGCTGGCCATTCACCGGCCATCGCCACGTCGCGCGTTGTCGTCGCGCGGGACGT
Source organism: Acidobacteriota bacterium (assembly GCA_003242705.1). GTDB lineage: Bacteria > Acidobacteriota > Vicinamibacteria > Vicinamibacterales > SCN-69-37 > SCN-69-37. Next base: position 2,984 of record QGVF01000016.1, on the reverse strand, counting down.
GATACAAGGGAACGAGAGGTTCACGCTCCCCCGCACCTCCCGACGAGCGGCCGCCCGCCTTCCCCTCCCGCGGGTCCCTGCCGCGTCGGCTGTCCGAACCAGGCTTCTGCGTGTGGATGAACCAGCCATCGGAACGTTCGCCGGGTAACCCGACGACTGCGCGTGCGCTGATCGTGTGGCCGGTTGCCCTGCTGACGAGCATCGTTGCCGGAGCTGTTCCGGTGTCGGCCGACGTTGGGCCATCGACGGCGGAGCGTCCGCGCGCTGAACACCTGTGGCGCCATTACATGCACGGCATCACGGACGTGCTCGCGGCGTCCATCGACACAGGGGCGCTGTTCGACCTGCCGCGGACCGGCCCGCCATCACTCGAGCCGGTGAGGATTCCCGCACCATCGGGCGACTTTCCGGCCACGGCCGTCGTGCTCGGGGCGCGACAGCGCGTCCTGGCCGACCGTCCGCTGCCGGTGGATCGGGATGTCGTCGGAGGACGCCGAATCCGCCTTTTCGTGTGGGTACGCGGCCTGGACACCGGCCGGCGGACGTCGGCCAACAGCTACGGCGATCATCCGGTCGTTGCGCTCGTCGTGCGGGATGCCGAGGGTCGGCAGCTGGCGCGGTCGAGTCCCATGGACGGGCCGACGACGACCGGCACGTTTCCGTGGCATTGCTACCACGTCGAGCTGTTCGTGCCTCGCGACGGGGCGGCGGTGCTGGTTGAACTCGGCAATCCGGCAGGCGGCAGGGCCTGGTTCGCGGGATTCTCGTGGGAGATCGCCGAAGGCGACCGGAGCGTTCCGCTCGACGCCCGCCAGGATCCGCTGACCGGGAGCGTTGCTTCGAACGTTCACTACGACGACCTGAACCGGCAGTTCTTCCGCGGCACACCCGGGCGGCACCGCTGGAGCTTCCTGCGCGGCCCACGCGCGGGCGTCATCGGCATTCGCCACGACATTACGACGCCCGAGGGGCTGCGCGCCTGGTTCGACGATCAGGTCCGCACCGACGCCGACCACGTCAATCACGGCCTGATGTACCTGGCCAGCCGCTATCACATCGGCCGCACCCGGGGCCTGCTGCCGCCCGGGATGGACGACGACTGGCTCGCGGCGCTGCGCGAGCTGGTGCTCGGCCTCCAGGATCCGGCAACCGGCTACTGGGGGACGCGGTCGCGGCCGGTGAGCATGGCCATGACGTTTCATCTGGTCGAAGGGCTGTTCGCCTGGCACGGCCCGCGGCGCGCCGATCGGCCCGAGGCCATCAACCCGACCCGTCACCTCGGGATCACCGGGATTCCACTGGCGGAGCGCATCGCGCGCACCACGCTGGCGATGCAGGCGACGGTGTCGGCCGGCGATGGCCGGCGTCCGGCCGGCTGGCCGCGAAGCGCCTACGACTTCACACGCACACCGGACGCGGGCAGGGAGCGCGCGTCGCTCGTGACGACCGGCAACGCGATCGAGCTGCTGCGCCGGGTCGAGCGCTTCGTCGCGCCAGACCTGCAGCGGGAAATCTATCGCGCGATTCGCGCTGCCGTCCGTTATGTCCTTGAGTGCTGCGTCGATGCCGACGGCGTGTGGCGCCAGAGCGACACGGCGCGCGAACCGACGTCGGCCGGCTACATGGAGCGGATTCTCGGGATGTCGCACTACCTCGAACGGAAAGTCGACGACTCGATCGAAGCACCGCAGGTGGCTGCTGAACGCGAGGGCGACGGGGCGCTGGTCATTCGCTGGCGAGACCCGGCGGCAACGCACGATCTGCTGCGCATTTACGCGGTGGCAGACGGTCGACACGCCGATCGGCTCGATCACGCGGACCTCGTCGGCATCGTGCACCGCACGGGCAGCCATTTCATCGGGAGGGATCCGCTGCTGGTGGCGCAGGCGATGGGACGGGCGGCGGCGGCGCGATGGGGGCGTGGCTGGAATCGCGACTCGTACGTCGGCGGGAAAGTCGACGCGCTGCCGGCGGATCTGGTCGTAGTGGACCGCCTCGCGCCGATCCGCGTGGGGGTGCCGCGTGGTCATCGACTCTACGCGGCGGCAGCGACCTGGTATGGCGAGGAGTCGTCGCCGATTGCGATCAGCGCCGCGGAGCGGCCGTGAGGGAGGTATCGGAACGATGCGCATTGGAATCGATCTGGATGGCACGCTGGCCGATCTGGCCTCGGCCTGGCGCGCCATCGACGAGCGGCTGTTCGGTCCTCGCGGGACTGCATCGGTCGCAACGCAGGACGAGCGCGACGCCGACGAGGCCGCGACGCCCACGACCGGTGCCACCCGGCTGGCCGGCGAGCGGGCCGAGCAGCGTCGCCGGCTCGAGGTGTGGCGGGCGATTCGCTCGACCCCAGACTTCTGGACGACGCTCGAGCCGCTCGAGCCCGGGGTCGTGAGGCGTCTGCACACGGTGGCCCTCGAGCGGCGCTGGGAAGTGTTCTTTCTGACACAGCGGCCGGCGACGGCGGGCGACACGGTTCAGCGGCAGACGCAGCGGTGGCTCGTGGCGCAGGGGTTCGACCAGCCGAGCGTACTGACACTGACCGGATCGCGCGGGGCCGCGGCAGCCGCCCTGTACCTCGACGTGCTCGTCGACGATCTGCCGCGCAACTGCCTCGACGTCGTCGCCGAGTCGCGCTGCCGCCCGTTTCTGGTTCTGCCGAAGCCCGACGAGGCGACCGCCGCTTCGGCGCGCCGGCTCGACGTCACGGTGGTGTCGTCGGTCGGCGAGGCAATCGATCGCCTGCAGGAGCCGGAGGCGGTCGGGGGACGCACCCGGTCACGACGGCCGGTGCTGTCGCTGGCCGCGCTGTTCGGCCGTGGAGGTGAATGATGAGGCGGGATGGAGGGCTGACGCTCGCGTGCGTGTTCGCCTGCATCGCGCTGTCGGCGCTGCCGCCACTGTCGGCAAAAGCGCCGGGGGGGGACGCGGGGCCCCGGGGGACGGGCGGGCGACACCAAGTTCCCACAAACGCGGGAGGACCC
>QGVF01000015.1 GCA_003242705.1 Acidobacteriota bacterium | reverse complement strand
GTCGTCGTCTTCTTCCTCTGGGTGAACTTCGTGAGCGTGCCGTACGAGGAAGCCAAGATGGAACGGCAGTACGGCGAACGGTTCCGGGAGTACACGCGCCGGGTCCGACGTTGGATCTGACGCGCAGCTCGATCCCATGCGCCGCGCGTCAGGCCGTCGTGAGCGCGAAGACCGCGCCGACGGGATCCCGCACGACGACAGCGCGGGCGGCGCCTGACGCCAGATCGCCCAGGACGACGCCGCCCTCGGCGCCGACGCGGCGGAGGCTCTCGTCGAGGTCGCCGACCGGCAGATGGATCAGCCAGACCGTTGGCAGGCCCGCGTGTCCATTGCCCGCCCGGGCGATCCGCGCGGCCACGTGCCCGGCCTCGGCGAGCATCTCGCGGACCGCCGCGTCGACCGATGTCGGCTCAGCCATCGACCAGCCCACGACCTGCCGATAGAAGTCGCCCGACCGTGAGGGATCCGGCGCGATCAGCGTGATGCCGGCAAGACACCCGACGACATGCCCGGTCGCGTCGAAAGTCGGCACGGCATCGCCGGGCACGACCGGGATGATCCCGAAGGCCGCCCCGTCCGGATCGGCCAGCACGGCCCAGGCGTGAAGTGGATCCGACATCAGGACGCGACCGCCCAGCGCCACAGCGCGCGCCGCACTGGCGGCCACGTCGGTCACCTGGACGTGCGGCATCCACTGCAGCGGCAGCTCGGCGTGCGCCTCGGTACGCGGCCCGAGGCCGATGATGGGCAGGCCGAGATTGTTCATCAGGTCGTCGCGCCAGAGCGGCGTCGCGCCGGTGCCAAGCACCTGCGTGTAGAAGCGCACCTCGCGACCGTGCTCAGGGACGGCCACGTCGGCGCTGAGCACGCTGCCCACGCCTGGTGTGAACGGATTGGTCATCGCCGGGATCATACTCCGGCCCTGTCGTCACGCCTCGCGTCGCAGCGCGTCGATCCCGTCGGGCGCGGCAGCCTGCACGTCGGCGAACCTGAACCCGTCGCGCTCGACGACGTCGCCGACGACGATGCGCAGCGGGTGCGAAAACATGGGACCGTCGGTGCAGAACGTGTGGAACTCACCCCGCTCGCCGCACGGATCCACACCCGGCGGCAGCTCGGCCAGCAGCGCCGCGTCCCACCAGCGACCGGCGATCGACGCCGGACACTGCCGCGAATCGACGCAGGTCACCACGGAGCGCACGCCGGCAGCCAGCATCGCTCCGGCCAGCGCGGGCGTGTCGTCAGCCGTGCCCCACAGCGGAAAGAGCGGCGAGAGCCCGGTCCCCACCAGCCGCTTCTCGCGGTACTCGCGCACGTCCTCGAGGAACAGATCGCCGAAGGCCACGTGCGTGACACCTTCGGCAGCCGCGCGCCTGCAGGCCTCGGCCATGCGTGCCTCGTAGGCATCGTTCGGGCAGGGCCAGGGCAGCGGCACGATGTGAAGCGGCAGCCCCGCCGCGGCGGCCTGGGCTTCGACAAGCGTCCGACGCACGCCGTGCATCGCCACGCGGTCAAACGCCTCGTTCGTCGTCGTCAACAGGCCGGCAACCGAAACACCCGCCTGCTGCCGCAGGACGTGCAGCGCCCACGCGCAGTCCTTTCCCGAGCTCCATGACAGCAGCACGCGCTTCATGATGTCCGTCGCCCGCACACGGGAGATCCCGCGTCGGAGCAATACAGCGCGGGTACGTCCGGCAGCAGCGCCACGACGCGGGGAACAGCGGAAGCCATGCGCAACGAGTCTCTCACGCCAGCGGCGCCGCCGTGCCAGGTCGCGACCGTGACGCCGCCTACAACGTCAGGTCGACGAGGACCTTCATGACCAGGCCGCCGCCAAGCGCTGCCTCCATCCCCTGCTGCAGTTCCTCGAGGCGGATCTTCCGGCTCACGAGGCGTGAGGCCGGAATCGAACCCGACGCCATGAGTGCGATTGCCTCCTCCCATGCGGCGCGTGTGTAGAGCCGGCTCCCCTGCAGCGTCAGCTCGCGCGCGAATACCGGATACAGGTTCACCGGTACCGGCTCGGCATGAATCGCAATGACGGCAACGGTCCCCCAGACGCGAACGACGTCGGTGACAACGCGCGCGGCGTCGGGACTTCCACTGACCTCGAAGGCGATGTCGACGCCGTCGCCGGCCGTCCACTCGCGCGCAACCTCGACGGGGTCGGCGTCGGGACCGATCGTCGACAGGCCGAGCTGCTGCAGCAGATCCACGCGGTACGGGTTGATCTCGGCGACCTTGACGTCGGCGCCCTTCGCCTTCGCCACGAGGCCGATGAGGCAGCCGATCGGTCCACCGCCGAAGACGAGCACGCGATCGCCGGCCCCGACGCGCGCCCGCCCCACGTCGTGCACCGCGACCGCCAGCGGCTCAATCAACGCCGCATCATCGTCGGCCAGTGTGTCGGGCACGTGGAGGAGCCTGTCGACGGGCACCGTCCAGTAGTCCTGCATCCCGCCGGTCGCGTCGACGCCGAGAACGGCGAGGTCCCGACAGAGGTACGTCGCACCCATCCGGCAGTTGCGACAGGTGCCGCAGAATCGGATCGGCTCGACGACGACGCGGGCGCCGGGTGCGAACGTGCTGTCGGCAGGAGCCGACACGACCTCCGCCAGCACCTCGTGGCCGATCGTTCCGTCGATCGGCACGCGATGATCGAGATGGCCCTGGAAGATGTGGAGGTCGCTGCCGCAGATGCCCACGCGGCGGACGCGCAGGAGCGCCTCGCCTGGAGCCGGCGCCGGCATGGCCTTCGTGATCGTCTCGAACGTCCGGTTGCGGCGATAGACCGACGCGCGAACGGTCGCCATCACGAGTGCCCGCCGTTGCCGTCGTCGGTGGTCGACAGGGCCGAGACGGCGTCGAGCGCCCGTGCCGAGAACACGAGCGCGGCCCCGGCATTGACCGCTACGGCGACGCCAAGCGCCTCGACGATCTCCTCGCGCGTGGCGCCGGCCCGCAGCGCCGCGTCCGAGTCAGAGACGATGCAGCCGTCGCCCTGGCGGGTCACGGCAACGGCGAGTGCGATGAGCTCCCGTGTCTTGCCGTCGAGCACGCCGGGGCCTCCCTCAGCCCCGGACAGCTGCCGGTACCCCGCAATCGTTGCGCGGCTCGCGCGACCGACGTCGGCGAAGCCGCTGCGGATCTGATCTCTGTACGCCTTCCAGTCGAGCATCATGCTGCCGGCCCTCCCTCGGTCAGACGAGCATACCGGCAGCGGCGCGTTCCGGATCCGCCTAGATCCGCTCGAAGTTCTTCTCGATTTCGCGGCGGGTCAGCCGCAGGACGACCGGACGGCCGTGCGGGCAGACCGACGAGTGCGCCGTGCGACGCAGTTCGTCGAGCAGGTACTGCATCTTCTCGCGGGTGAGAGGATCGTTGGCCTTCACCGCCGCGTGGCAGGCCATCGTCGCAGCCATCTGTCGCAGGATTTCGTCGATGCCCGCTCCCGGCGCGAGCCCGTCGAGATCGCTGGCCACGGCGCGCAGCACTTCGTCGCAGCGGGTCAGATCCAGGATGGCCGGTACCGCCTCGACGCGCACCGCCGTGCCCCCGAAATCCTCGATCTCGAAACCGAACCGGACGAGCGCCTCGCGGTGGCCGAGCAGCGTCTGGTGCTCGCCGGCCGACAGCTCCAGCACAAGCGGAGTGAGCATCCGCTGTGACTCAAGCGCCTCGCCCGTCAGCTTTTCGGAAAACTGCTCGAACAGGATCCGCTCGTGCGCCACGTGCTGATCGATGATGGCGATACCCTCGTCGTCGACCGCGATGATGAACGTGTTGCGGAACTGGCCGAGCGGTACCATCGGCCGGATGAGGTCGGCGACCGAAGGATTGGCCGCCGTCGCAGCGGCCGGCAGTCCTTCCCCTGGCAATCCTTCCCCACTGCCGGTCGAGACCGCACCGGGCCACGCGCCAGTGGGTGCCGGGCCCTGCGTCGCTCCCGGAGACCCGGCCCGCCACGTCGTCGACGACAATCCCGCTGCGTCCTGACCGCCGCCCGTGCGTCCGAAGCCGAGCGGCAGCGGCGACGTCGACGGCGTGAGCGATGGCGCGATCGGGGCGAGCACGAGTTCGGGCGCGGCCGTCGCCCCGAGCGCATCGATGACCGCTCGTCGCAGCACTTCGTGCACCAGGCCCTGATCGAGGAAGCGGACTTCGGCCTTCGTCGGATGCACGTTGACGTCGACGCGATCGGCCGGCAGCTCGATGAAGAGGTGGACTTCGGGGCTGCGTTCCTTGATGGTGGCGACGCTGTAGGCCTGCTGGATTGCGTGCGTGATCGTGCGATCGCGCACGATCCGGCCGTTGACGAAGACGTGCTGCGGTCCCCGGACCGGCCCGGTCTCGGCCAGCGCAGCCACGAAGCCGCGCACCGAGATCCCCGCGGCTTCCTTGCGCACGACGACCAGATCCGGCCGGTCGCCGTAGATCTGGTAGAAGCGCTCCTCGAGCGAGCCGGCCGGCGGCGCCTCGATGAGCAGGCGCTGTCCGCTGCGCAGCACGAACCCGATCTCCGGATAGCCGAGCGCGAGCTGCGTGACGAGCCGTGAAATCTGTGCGGCTTCGGCCGTGTCAGCCTTCAGGAACTTGCGGCGCGCAGGCAGGTTGAAGAACAGCTCGGCCACTTCGACCCGCGTCCCCTCGGGCGCCCCGCACTCGCGGACATCGGTGACGGCACCGGCCTCGACGCGGATTTCGGTGCCCGACAGATCGCCGCGGCGCCGGGTCCGCAGCCGGAAGCGCGACACCGAGGCGATCGACGGCAGCGCTTCACCGCGGAAGCCGAGCGTCCGGATGGCCGCCAGATCCGTGGCGCTCCGGATCTTGCTCGTCGCGTGCCGCTCAATCGCCAGCTCGGCGTCTTCCCGCGTCATCCCCTCGCCGTCGTCTTCGACGACGATGAGCTTCTTGCCGCCGAACTCCATGGTGACGGCGACGCGGCGCGCGCCGGCGTCGAGGGCGTTCTCGACAAGCTCCTTGACGACCGAGGCCGGGCGCTCGACGACCTCGCCGGCCGCAATCTGGTTCGCCAGCTCCGGCGGCAGGCGCCGGATGCGCGTCACAGCCATCGGAGCCGCCTGAACACGAGGAGCATCGCCGCGGCCAGAACACCCATCAGGCCAATCACCCACCAGATCTGCGCCTCGGGCCCGCCGGGCAGAACCGGCAGCGCCACGTTCATGCCCCAGATGCCGGTCAGCACGGTCAGCGGCATGAAGATGGTCGAGATGATCGTCAGAATCTTCATCACCTGATTGAGCCGGTTCGACTGGTTCGACAGGTACGCGTCGACCAGGCCGGTGGCGCGATCCTGCAGCAGCATGGCTTCTTCGCTGAGTCGGACGAGCTGATCGAACACGTCACGGAAACGATATCCCAGGGCCTCCGAGATCTCGGGCAGCTCGCGGCGCGCCAGGCGCGCAACGGCGTCGCGCTGCGGCAGCGTCACGCGGCGGAGCGCCGCCACGTCGCGCTTGAGCCGCAGCAGCTCGCGCAGCGTCTCCGGCCCGGCGTGGTCGAACACTTCCGTTTCAATCGCCTCAAGACACGCCTCCAGGCGGTCGACTTCGGGCCCGTAGTGATCGACCAGGTGATGGACGATGCGCTGGCAGATGCTCATCGGCCCTTCGGCGAACAGCTCGGGCCGCCGAACGGCCGTCTGCCGCTCGGCCGCGATCGATCGCGACGGACCGCGGTGAACCGTCACGAGATAGTTCCGTCCGATGAGGAAGTCGACGTCCTGCGTCTCGAAGCCGCCTTCGCACGGCCGGATGCCGTGGAGGATGAGATACAGCAGGCCGGGATACGTCTCGATCTTCGGGTAGTGGATTTCGGAGAGGGCGTCTTCGACCGCCAGTTCGTGGAAGCCGAAGACGTCGGCAAGCAGCGCCCGGTCGGCCTCGGTCGGCGCTTCGATGTCGACCCAGACCACTTCGGGCGCGTCGGGCTCGAGCCAGCGCGGCTCGACGGTCCCGGCCTGTTCGACCGGGCCGCCGCCGCGCTGGACGAGAACCGTGTACATGGTGCGGCGGGAGGTGGACTCCCCCGGGCTACTGCCTCCGGAGGGCCGCCTGGGCCGCCGCCAGCCGGGCGACGGGCACCCGGTACGGCGAGCAGCTGACGTAGTCGAGCCCCACCGACTCGAAGAAGTCGATCGACGCGGGATCGCCGCCGTGCTCACCGCAGATGCCGAGCTTGATGTCCGGGCGCGTCTTCCGGCCCTTTTCGACGGCAATCTGCACGAGCTGTCCGACGCCGGTCGTGTCGATCGAGGCGAACGGGTTGGCCCGCACGATCTCGGCCTCCTGGTAGGCCGGCAGGAACGAGGCCGAGTCGTCACGCGACATGCCGAGCCCGGTCTGCGTCAGGTCGTTGGTGCCGAAGCTGAAGAACTGGGCCGTCTCGGCGATCTCGTCGGCGGTGAGCGCACCGCGCGGGACCTCGATCATCGTGCCGACCGTGTAGTTCACCTTCACCTTCTTCTCGGCCTGCACCTGCTTGGCGACCTCGTGCACCAGCTCCACCTGCAGGTCGAGCTCGCGCTTGAAGCCGACGAGCGGAATCATGATCTCGGGCTTCGCCTTGTAGCCGTCCTTCGTGGCGTCGGCCGCCGCCTCGAGGATCGCCCGCGCCTGCATGCGCGTGATCTCCGGATACCGGATGCCGAGACGGCAGCCGCGGAAGCCGAGCATCGGGTTGAACTCGTGCAGCTCCATGACGCGCTGCATGATCTTCTCGACCGGGATGCGGAGCTTCCGCGCCAGGTCCATCTGCTGTTCCTTCGTCTGCGGGAGGAACTCGTGCAGCGGCGGATCGAGCAGGCGGATGGTCGCCGGGTAGCCCTTGAGCGCCTTGAAGATGCCGTAGAAGTCGCGCCGCTGGAACGGCAGCAGCTTGGCGAGCGCCGCCTCGCGCGCCTCGAGCGAGTCGGCGAGGATCATCTCGCGCATCGCGTCGATGCGGTCGCCCTCGAAGAACATGTGCTCGGTGCGCGTCAGGCCGATGCCCTGGGCGCCGAAGGCGATCGCCGCCGCCGTCTGCTCGGGCGTGTCGGCGTTCGTACGCACCGCCATGCGCGCCGCCTGCGAGCACCACTGCATCAGGCGCTGGTAGTTGCGGAACTTCTCGGTCGCGCGCGCGGTCTTGTCGCCGTGCAGCAGGCCGGCCACGATCTCCGACGGGGCCGTCTTCACGCGGCCCGCGTACACGGTGCCTGCCGTGCCGTCGATCGACAGCCAGTCGCCTTCCTTGAACGTCTGGCCGTTGATCCGGACCGACCGGGCGGCGTAGTCGACCTCGACGGCCGCCGCGCCGCACACGCAGACCTTGCCCATCTGCCGGGCCACCAGCGCCGCGTGCGACGACACGCCGCCGCGCGCCGTCAGGATGCCCTCGGCCGCGATCATGCCGCGCAGGTCCTCGGGCGACGTCTCGACGCGCACGAGCAGCACCTGCTGCCCCTCCTGCGAGGCCAGCACGGCGCGGTCGGCGTTGACGTAGATCTGGCCCGACGCCGCGCCCGGACCCGCCGGAAGGCCGGTGGCGATCACCTTCGCCCGGCGCAGCTCGTCGGCGTCGAAGACCGGCGCCAGCAGCTGTTCGAACTGGTCGGCCGGGTTGCGCATGACGGCCGTCTTCCAGTCGATCAGCTTCTCGCGGTGCATGTCGATCGAGAACTTCAGCGCCGCCATGGCCGTGCGCTTGCCGTTGCGAGTCTGCAGCATGTAGACCTTGCCGTCCTCGATCGTGAACTCGAAGTCCTGCACGTCGCGGAAGTGCGACTCGAGCGTCTTGCGGATGCGCTCGAGCTCACGGTAGGCGTGCGGCATCTTCTCCTTGAGCAGCGCCACCGGTTCCGGCGTCCGCACGCCGGCCACGACGTCCTCGCCCTGCGCGTTGATCAGGAACTCGCCGTAGAACTCCTTCTCGCCGTTCGCGGGGTTGCGCGTGAAGGCCACACCCGAGCCCGACTGCTCGCCGGTGTTGCCGTAGACCATCGCCTGCACGTTGACGGCCGTCCCCCACTCGTGCGGGATGTTGTACTTGCGGCGGTAGACGATCGCGCGATCGTTCATCCACGAGCCGAACACCGCGCCGATCGCGCCGAAGAGCTGGTCCCACGGCGAGTCGGGGAACTGCTTGCCCACGCGCCGCGCGACGAGCTGCTTGAAGCGCCGGACGAGCTCCTTCAGGTCGTCGACCGTCAGCTGCGTGTCGTCGATGTCACTGCCGTAGCGCTCGTGCTTGAGCTCGTGAATGACCGACTCGAACGGCTCGTGGTCCTCGCCCGGCTGCTTCTGCACGCCGAGCACGACGTCGCCGTACATCTGGACGAAGCGGCGGTAGCAGTCCCACGCGAAACGCTCGTTACCGGTCTTGCGCGCCAGCGCCTCGACGGTCTGCGTGTTCAGGCCGAGATTGAGGATCGTGTCCATCATGCCCGGCATCGAGTCACGGGCGCCCGAGCGGACCGACACGAGCAGCGGGTTCTTCAGGTCGCCGAACTTCTTCCCCGTCTCACGCTCGATCGCGGCGATGCCCGCCTCTACCTGCGCGCGGAGCTCCGCCGGATAGCTGCGGCGGTTGGCGTAGTAGTACGTGCAGACCTCGGTGGTAATCGTGAACCCGGGCGGCACCGGCAGGCCGATCCGGCACATCTCGGCCAGGTTCGCGCCCTTGCCGCCGAGCAGCGCCCGCATCGTGCCGTTGCCGTCGGTCTTCTTCCCGAACAGATAGACGTACTTCGGCGCCCGGCCCCGCGAGGCCCGCGCGGCCTTCTTCGCTGGCCGCGACGCCTTCTTCGCCGATCGGACGGCCCTGGCCACCGGCCGGGGCGCCTTCTTCGCGGTCACCCGCCGGCTGCCGGTCTTCGCCGCACGACCCGCGGCACGCTTCGCCACCACACGCTTCTTCGCTGTTTTCGCCATCTGCCTCATCACTCCGACGCCACGATTTCCGAGATGTCGCCCAGTTGCAGAATCACGGATTCGAGGCGTTTCATCAGTCTCAGTCGTCCCTGCCGCAGACGCAGGTCGTCGCTCATCACGAAGACTTCATCGAAGAACCGGGCGACGACCGGCTCGAACTTCGCCGCTTCCACATAGGCCTCGCGGAAGCCCCGCCCCTCGGCGACGGCCCGCTCGATCGCCGGCCGCCGCGCGTCGATTTCGGCCGCGAGCGCCACTTCCGCCGGCTCGGTCAGGATGGCCTCGAGCGGCTCGGCGTCGCCATCGGCGGCCAGATCGGCCGGCGCCTCGCGCGCGATGTTGCGGACGCGCTTGAACGCCGTGGCCAGCTGCCGGAACTGCTCCGACCGCGCGAACTCCGGCAGCGCCTCGACGTTGGCCTGCAGATCGGCCACCGGCCGCCGCATCGCCACGTCGGCGCCCGGCACCACCGCCCGGATCGTCCGCCGATCGCTGCCGCGCACCTCGAGCACGTGCGCGAGCCGCTCGGCCAGAAACTCGCGCAGTGCCGCGAGCCCGTCGGTCACCGCGTCGTCGCTCAGCCCGGCGTCGGCATACTGCTCGCGCGCCCGTTCGAGCAGCGCCTCGAGCGGCGTACGGATCGCCACCCCCACCAGGTCTTCGGCATCGGCCAGGATGCGGAGAACCCCGTGCGCCTGACGCCGGAGCCCGAACGGATCGCGCGACCCGGTCGGGCGTTCGCCGGCCAGGAAGAGCCCCACGAGTGTATCCAGCTTGTCGGCCAGCGCAACGGCCGCCCACGCTGCGCCGGCCTCACCGAGTGCGTCGGCGGCCGGCGGCGCCGTCCGTTCGACGGCCACCGGCAGGTAGTGGTGATAGATGGCCTTCCACACCGCTTCGGGCTCGCCCGCCTCGCGCGCGTAGATGCCGCCCATCGTGCCCTGCAGCTCGGCGAACTCGCCCACCATCTCGGTCGCCAGATCCGCCTTGGCGAGTCGTCCGGCACGACGGGCTGCATCGGCCAGGTCGGGACGCCCCAGCACCTCGGCCGCGATCCAGCCGGCCAGCGCCTCGATGCGCCGCGCCTTCCTCCGGTACGACCCGAGCGCCTCGTGGAAGAGCAACGTCTCGAGCCGCTCGAGGCGCGCCTCGAGGCCGACCTGGCGATCGGCGTCCCAGAAGAAGCGCGCATCGCGCAGCCGCGCGGTCACCACGCGCTCGGCGTTCGTCGCAATCGCGCGCTCGTTGGTCGGCTGCGTGTTCGTCACGGCGAGGAACGCCGGCATGAGCCTGCCGTTCATCCCGACCACCGGGAAGAAGTGCTGATGGCGAATGAGCGTCGTCGTGAGCACTTCTTCAGGCAGCGAGAGGAACTCCGCGCTGAACGCGCCACCGACAACCGACGGGAACTCGACCAGATCCGGCACTTCCTCGAGCAGGGCCTCGGCCTGCGCGTGTCCGGAGACCAGCGCCCGGCCGCCGATCCGTCGCGCCTGCGTTTCGAGCTCGAGCAGCACGCGATCGCGCCGCTCGATGCGCGAGAGCACCACGAAGTTCTCAGCCAGCTTGCGACGGTATTCGTCGAAGCTGCGGACCTTGATGGCACGTCCGGCGCGACCGCTCGTGGCCAGGAACCGGTGTCCGTACGTGACGGCGCCCGACGTGACGTCCTGAACGCGCGGACTCGAGGCCAGCGCGTGACGCGCGATCGTGAACGGCACCACGCGCCCGCCGTACAGGTAGAGCAGCCACCGCATCGGCCGTCCGAAGGTGAACGACTGCCGTCCGTCGTCGAGCACCGCGTCCCAGTGCATGAACTTCGGGAACGTCAGGTCACGCAGCACCTGCCAGAGCACGTCGGGCAGCACGTCGACGGTCGCCCGCCCGCGCGTCCGCTTCAGGTACGACAGGTACTTGCCGCGCGGGGTGTCGATCGTTTCGAGATCGTCGAAACCGATCCCGAGCTTCCGCGCAAAGCCCAGACCGGCCGGCGTCGGATGCCCTTCGGCGTCGAAGGCAGCCGTCACCGGCGGCCCCATGATGCGCTCTTCGCGGTCCTCCTGCCGATCGGTGAGCGCCGGCACGCAGGCGCACAGACGCCGCGGCGTGGTGTGCGATTCGACCGAAGTGCGGACCGGCAGTCCGTTCTCGGTCAGCCGGGCTTCCAGACGTTCGGCCAGCTGGGTCGCCAGACCCGGCAGCCAGGAGGCCGGCATCTCTTCGACACCAATCTCCAGCAGCAGCTCACGATCCATGAACGGCGTCCTCCGTCGTCGTCGGGGTCGACTCCGTCCAGGCGCGGGCAATCGCCACGGCCAGCTGGCGGACGCGCAGGATGTAGGCCGTGCGCTCGGTCACGCCGATACTGCCGCTCGAGTCGAGCACGTTGAACAGGTGCGAACACTTCAGGCAGTGCTCGAGCGCGGGCAGCACGAGCCCCGAATCGAGCAGCGTCCTGGCGAAGTCGTAATAGCGGTTGAACAGGTCGCGGTGGAAGGCGGCGAACTCCCCGTCGGCCATCGCCACCCGCCCGAAGGCGTACTTCGACTGCTCGACCTCGTCGCGCAGCCGCACCTCGCGGTACGCCACGCCCGGCGCCCACTGCAGGTCGTAGACGTTGTCGACACCCTGCAGCGCCATCGCGAGCCGCTCGAGCCCGTAGGTCAGCTCGACCGAGATCGGCAGCAGGTCCTGCCCGCCGGCCTGCTGGAAGTAGGTGAACTGCGTGATCTCGAGCCCGTCGTAGAGCACCTGCCAGCCGATGCCCCAGGCCCCGAGCGTCGGAGATTCCCAGTTGTCTTCCTCGAAGCGGACGTCGTGCGCCCGCAGGTCGATGCCGCACGCCTCGAGGCTCTGCAGGTAGAGGTCCTGCACGTCGTCGGGTGCCGGCTTGAGGATGACCTGGAACTGGTGGTGCTTGAACAGCCGGTTCGGGTTCTGGCCGAAGCGGCCGTCGACCGGCCGCCGCGACGGCTGCACGTACGCCACGTTCCAGGGCGCTTCACCGAGCACGCGGAGGAACGTCTCGGGATGCATCGTGCCGGCGCCCATTTCGACGTCGAGAGGCTGCTGGATGAGACAGCCCTGGGTCGCCCAGTAGTCGGACAGTTTGGAGATGAGGTCCTGCAGTGTCACGAAAGTGATCCAAGTTCCTTGATGACGCGCATCGAGCGCAGCGGCTTCTCCAGGTGCATCCCGATCAACGCGTGATGGGCCCTTTCGAGCTCCCGCAGCGCCTCGCGAGGCGCGCCCGCCCCGGCGGCCTGCCGGGGCGTCGTTCGTCTCAACAGGCGCAGCAGCTCGAGCGCCGCACCCGATACGACCGGCCCGTCGCTCGGGCATGCCCGGCAGACGTAGCCACGATCGATCCGCGACAGCCGCGCCGACCCGCCCAGCGGGCCGTCGCACCGCGCGCAGCGATCAATCGCCGGATAGACCCCTTCGAGCCGCAGGAGCCAGAGCTCGAAGTAGCGCGCCAGGATCTCGACGCCGGCCGCGCCATCGAGCGCCGAGCCGACGGCCGCTCCCAGCCGATAGAGCCGCTCGTTGGGCGCATCGTTCGGCGCCCACTCGTCGAGCAGCTCCGCGAAGTACGCCGCGTACCCGAGCAGCCGCGCCCCGTCGTCGGGCGACCGCCCGGCGGCCGCTTCGAGCGGCGTGCCGACCGGTTCGATGCGATCGAGCCGGACCAGCTCGCGTCCCTCGCGCTCCATGTACGTCGCGCGGCCGCGCGTGAGCGGCTCGAGCGCCGCACCGAACCGCCGGCGCGACCGGCTCGCGTGCTTCGCCACGCCCCGCTTCTTGCCCCGATCGGCCGTCAGAAACACGACGATCCGATCGGCCTCGCCATACCGGAACGTCCGGAGCACGAGCGCATCGGCACAGTAGACCGGCATGGCGTTCGACGGGACCCGGGCGCCCCCGATCAGTCGCGCACGGCTCGCGACCCGGACGCGTCATCGACGTCCGCTGGCGCACATCTTGCCTATGATACCCGCACTTCGGCGTCCTGGACCTACCGACGCCTTAGAGGTACCGGACGAAGACCGTCGCGAGGCCCAGGAACGACAGGAACCCGATCACGTCGGTCAGCGCCGTGATGAACACCGACGATGCGAGTGCCGGATCCACCTTCATCGCCCGCAGCCCGATCGGGATAAGCGTCCCGGCGATGGCCGCCACCGACATGTTGATGATCATCGCGGCCATGAGGATGAAGCCGAGCGCCCACTGAAAGCCGGTGAAGGCCCACACGGCCGTGGCCCCGACCAGCCCGATTACGAGCCCGTTGCCGAGGCCGACGAACGACTCTTTCAGCAGCGCCTGACGCGCGTTGGTGCCCGTCAGCTCCCCCATCGAGATCCCGCGAACGACGACGGCCAGCGTCTGCGTCGCGGCATTGCCGCCCAGGCCGGCAACGACCGGCATCAGCGCGGCAAGAATGACCACCTGCTCGATGACGTCGGTGAAGCGGGCGACGACCGTCGCCGAGACGAACGCGGTCACCAGGTTCAGCACGAGCCAGGGCAGCCGCCGCCGCAGCGACTCGGCCGGCGGCGTGTCGACGCCGTCGTCGATCGACACGCCGGCGAGCCGGTAGATCTCCTCGGTCGCCTCGTCCTTGATGACGTCAATCACGTCGTCGACGGTGATGACGCCGACGAGCTTGTTCTCCTGGTCGACGACGGGGATGGCGAGCAGGTTGTACGAGGCCACCCGCCGCGCGACCTCCTCCTGGTCGAGGTCGACGCTCGCGCTGTAGACCTCGGTGGTCATGATGCGCTTGAGCGGCGTGTCGGGCGGCACGAGCAGCAGCCGTCGCAGCGACACGACGCCCACGAGGTGCCGCCGCTCATCGACGACGTAGAGATAGAAGACCATCTCGACGTCGCGCGCGCTCTGCAGCGCCGTGATCGCCTCGCCTGCCGTCACGTCCTCGGGCAGCGCGAAGACGTTCGGGTTCATCAGGCGGCCGGCGGTCCGCTCCTCGTACTCGAGCAGCTCGCTGACGCCGCCACCAGGCTTGGGGTGAATCAGCGCAAGGACCGCCACGCGCAGGTCGTCGGACAGCGACTCGATCAGCGCCGCCGCGTCGTCCGACTCGATTTCCTGCAGCAGCCGGGCGATCTCCTCGGCCGATCGGAGCGCCAGCAGCTCGGCGCCCTTCTCGGGGCCCAGTTCGCTGACGGCTTCCATGGCGAGTCGGCCGTTGCGCTCGACGAGCGTGTTGAAGGCCGCGTGCCGCTCGCGCTCGGGCAGTTCGGCAAAGACCTGCGCGAGATCGGCAGGATGGAGCTTCTGCAGGAGATTGACGAGGTTCGGCGTGGCGCCGACCCGAAGGAGCCGGCGAACCGACTCGATCGTCACGTCGATTCTGCGCTGAGTCGCCGCCATCGTCGACTATTTGTAGCACGGGCCGACGTGGCGCCCGCCCCTATTTGCGCCCGCGCAGGCCCATCTCGTCGAGGATGCGTACGTCGTCGCGCCAGTCGGTCCGGACCTTGACGTGCAGGTCCAGGAACACGCGCCCGCCCAGCATCCCTTCGAGCTCGCGGCGGGCTTCCGTGCCGATCTGCCGGATCATCGCACCGCCCTTCCCCACGACGATCGGCTTCTGCGACTCGGTTTCCACGAGGATCGACGCATAGATCTTCGTCAGGCCGCCGGGCTCCTCCGGCTCCTCGTAGCGCTCGACGACGACGCCCGTCGTGTACGGCAGTTCGTCGTGCGTGTGGTGCAGCACCTTCTCGCGAATCAGTTCGGCGGCCAGCATCCGCTGCGTCTGATCGGTGAGGTAGTCCTCCGGGTAGAGCGGCTCGCCTTCGGGCAGCGCCTCGAGGATCTCGGCCTCGAGCCGTTCGAGCCCGTCGCCCGTCGCGGCCGACACCGGCACGATCGCACGGAACAGCCCCGTCTCGGCATACTGCGCGATGACCGGGAGCAGCGCCGACTTGCGAATCAGGTCGATCTTGTTGAGCACCAGAATCGCGGTCGATGCAGACTGCTTCACGAGGTCCAGCACGAACGCGTCGCCGCGCCCCTGCCGCTGGCTGACATCGACGACAAGCACGACGACGTCGACTTCGCGCAGCGTTTCGACGGCCGTATCGACCATGCGCCGGTTCATCCGGTGCATCGGCTTGTGGATGCCGGGCGTGTCGATGAAGACGACCTGCCCCTGCGGCGTGTTGCGCACGCCAAGGATGCGGTGGCGGGTCGTCTGCGGCTTGTCGGAGACGATCGCGACCTTCTGCCCGACGAAGTAGTTGAGCAGCGTCGACTTGCCGGCGTTCGGCCGGCCGACGAGCGACACGAAGCCCGACTTCACGCTTCGCCCTCCTCGACCGGCTGCGGCTGGCGGCGCACGCGCACCTTGTGGATGCGGCGCCCTTCGGCCTCGAGGATCTCGACCTCGAGCCCCTCGAACTCGAAGCGCTCACCGACGTTCGGCACGCGCCCGACGCGCGACAGCACGAAGCCGCCCACCGTCTCGAACGCCCCTTCCTCGATTTCGATGCCCAGTCGCTCCGCAAGCTCGCCGATGCCGACCTTGGCGCTGAACACGTAGGTATCGTCGGACTCGCGGACAATCGGCTCCACTTCGGCGTCGTACTCGTCGTGAATCTCGCCCACGAGCTCCTCCACGACGTCCTCGACGGTCACCAGGCCGGCCGTGCCGCCATACTCGTCGACGACGATCGCCAGCTGGAGGCGTCCCTGCTGGAACTCGCGCAGCAGGTCGATGACGCGCTTCGTCTCCGGGACGAACGCGGGCGGGCGCATCAGCTCGCTCACCTTCCGGGTGCCGTCGGGCTCGTCGGCCATCTGGATCAGATCCTTCACCACCACCAGCCCGACGATGTTGTCGAGATTGTCCTGATACACCGGCAGGCGCGAGTACTCCTGCTCGCTCACGAGCTGGCGCAGCTCGTCAATCGTCGCGTCGGCCGGAATCGCGACGATGTCCGGTCGCGGCGTCATGACCTCGCGCACGAGCGTTTCGCCGAAGCGCACGACGGCCCGGAGCAGACGGTTCTCGGCGCCGTCGTGGTCGTCGTCGCTGCCGGCGGCGTCGTTCCCTTCGGCCGGCGTGCGGCCGGCCTCCCCGTTGTGGTGCCGCCGCTCGGCCCGACGGAGCCAGCCCGCCATCAGCGCGAAGACCGGGCCGAACACGGCCGTCACCGCGGTGAAGGCCGGCAGCAGCAGCTCGAGATACCGCTCGGGAGAACGCCGGACGATCAGCACCGGCAGCAGCTGTCCAAGTCCCACCGACAACACGCCACCGATGGCCAGCGCGACGAGCGTCTCGGCAAACCCGACGCCCACCTCCTGCTTGAGCAGAACACCCAGAACTACCAGCAGCAGCCCGTGCAGCACGCGGGCCGGGATGAAGAACCGGACCGGATCGCGCAGGTAGGCCTGCAGCGCCTCGCTTTCCGACTCACGCTCGGCCTCGAGCCGCTCGGGCAGCCGCATGAGCAGCGAAAAGGCCGACTCGGCAAGCGCGAGCACGAGGAGCGCGCCGGCGGTCAGGACAATCAGGATGGGAATCATGACGGAACGGTCCGGCCGGCGCGGGCAATCAGGCCGGTGGGCAGACCGGCGCGTCGGCGGAGGCGCTCTTCCACCCGCCGCATCCGGCCGTCGTCCTGTTCGTGATCGTAGCCGAGCAGGTGCAGCAGGCCGTGCAGGGCCAGGATGCGCAGCTCGGTCCGCAGATCATGCCCGTGTTCGCGGGCCTGGCGGCGGGCGACGCCAAGCGCGATGGCAATGTCGCCCAGCGGTCGCGGCGGGGAGCCCTGGCGCCGCCGCGCCGCCGGGTCATCCGACGGGAACGACAGCACATCGGTTGCCCGATCGACGCCGCGGAACTCGCGATTGAACCGCCTCATGGTCGCATCGCCGACAAGGGCCAGGTCGACCGTGCCGGATGCCGACGCGGGAGCCGCGCCGGCCAGCCAGCGTCCAAGTCCCCTGGCGGCTGCCGGCAGCCGCCGTCCCGAGACCGAAACCTCGAGCGCGGGCCTGGCCCGCCTTCGACTGCTCATGCCGATCGAGACGGCGCCTCGAGCCGCTCGTACGCTTTCACGATCTGCTGCACGAGCGGATGCCGTACGACGTCGCGTTCGTCGAAGTGCACCGTGGCGATCTCTTCGATCGAGGCCACCACGCGCAGCGCCTCGACCAGGCCCGAGACGCGGCCGGGCGGCAGGTCGATCTGCGTCACGTCGCCGGTGACCACGGCCTTCGAGCCGTAGCCCAGCCGGGTGAGAAACATCTTCATCTGCTCCGACGTGGTGTTCTGCGCCTCGTCGAGAATGACGAACGCTTCGTTGAGCGTCCGCCCCCGCATGAAGGCCAGCGGCGCCACTTCGATGACCCCGCGCTCGAGCAGGCGCGCCACACGATCGGCGTCCAGCATGTCGTACAGCGCGTCGTAGAGCGGCCGCAGGTAGGGATTCACTTTCTCCTGCAGATCGCCCGGCAGAAAGCCGAGCTTCTCACCCGCTTCGACCGCCGGCCGCGCGAGGATGATCCGCGAGACCCGGCGGGCCAGCAGCGCGGCCACCGCCTGCGCCATCGCCAGATAGGTCTTCCCCGTGCCTGCCGGCCCTACGCCGAAGACCACGTCGTGGCGGTCGATCGCCTCGAGATACCGCCGCTGCATCGGCGTCTTGGGCGCCACCTGCTTCCGGCCGATGGTCCGTGCGGCCGATCTGAGGAAGTAGTCCTCGAGCGCCACCTCGGGGTCGGACGACACGAGCTGTGCGGCAAGCTTCACGTCGTCGCGGCTGAAGCGGTAGCCGGCGCGCAGCAGATCGCCCAGCTGTCCGAACACGTGTTCGGCACGCGAAACATCGTCCGGCTCGCCTTCGGCCACGACCACGTTGTGACCGCTGGTCCGGAGACGCACCTGAAGGGCAGTCTCGAGGGCGCGAAGATTGTCGTCGAGTGAACCGAAGAGAGTCTCGATGCCCTCGTCGGGCATCGCGATGCGGCGCATCGAAGAGGCTGGCATGCGTCTTCTGGACATTAGCACACCGGCGGGGCCGCGGCCAGATCCGGCGGCCGGGCTCAGGTGTGCCAGAGCCGTGCGGCGCCGCGCACGCCCGAGGCGGGACCGTGGCGTGCCGGTACGAGCCTGGTGTCGACGCGATCGGAGAACACCCACGGCATCCAGAGCTCGGGCACCCGCTCGTAGAGCGCCGCAATCGTCGACAGGCCACCGCCAACGACCACCACATCGGGGTCGAGGACGTTGAGGATCGACGCCAGGCCGCGCGCCAGTCGCGACAGCCAGGCATCGAGCACGCGGCGCGCGTGGACGTCGCCGGCCCCGGCCCGCGCGACGACGACTTCGCCGGTGACCGTCTCGCCCGTCGCGCGTGCGAAGTCGGCCGCCAGGGCGGGACCCGAGAGCCACGTTTCGAGGCATCCCTGCCGGCCGCAGTAGCAGTCGGGGCCCGGCAGTTCGTCGGGCCCGGGCCACGGCAGCGGATTGTGCCCCCACTCCCCCGCGATCGCGTTGGCGCCGGTGAGCACCTGGCGACCGACGACGATCCCGCCGCCCGTCCCGGTGCCGAGGATGACGCCGAACACGACATCGGCCCCGGCCGCGGCGCCGTCGACGGCTTCGGAGATCGCGAGGCAGTTCGCGTCGTTGGCGCACCGGACGGGTCGTCCGAGACGACGCTCGAGGTCGATCTGGAAGGGGCGTCCGTTCAGCCAGGTCGAATTCGCGTTCTTCACGAGTCCCGTCGCCGGCGAGATCGCGCCCGGCATGCCGACGCCGATCGAGCACGTGGTGCCCACGGCCCGCTCCCCGGCCTCGACCAGCTCCGCGATGGTCTCGATCGTCGCCGCGTAGTCGTGGCGGGGTGTGGCCGTGCGCGACTCCCAGACGACCGCCCCGGCGGCATCGAGCACGGCCGCCGCGATCTTCGTGCCGCCGACGTCCAGTCCGAGCTGCATCGCCTTCGGTGCGCGTCTCCCTAGCCCTTCGCGCCCTTCTCGCCCTTGTCGGCCTTCTCGCGGACCACGGTCCGGATGTGGAGCTCGCGCAGCTGGTGCTCACTGACCGGCGACGGCGCGCCCATCAGCAGGTCCTCGGCGTTCTGCGTCATCGGGAACGCGATGACCTCGCGGAGGTTGGGCTCGCGGGCCAACAGCATCACGATGCGGTCGATGCCGGGCGCCAGGCCGCCGTGCGGCGGCGCGCCGTAGCGGAACGCGCGGAGCATGCCGCCGAAACGCTGTTCGACCTCTGCCTCCGAATACCCGGCAATCGCGAAGGCGCGCAGCATCAGATCCGGCAGGTGGTTCCGGATGGCCCCGCTCGACAGCTCCACGCCGTTGCAGACGATGTCGTACTGGTACGCCTTGATCGAGAGCGGGTCCTGGGTCTCGAGCGCCTCGAGCCCGCCCTGCGGCATCGAGAAGGGATTGTGGCTGAAGATGATCTTCCCGGTCTCTTCGTCCAGCTCGTAGTAGGGGAAGTCGGTAATCCAGCAGAACCGGTAGGCGTCCTCTTCGATCAGCTCGAGTTCGCGGCCCAGGTGCATGCGCAGGCCATCGAGCGGCCGCGCAATGGCCTTGGCCGGGCCGGCCACGAAGAACAGCGAGTCGCCGCGGCTGATACCTGCGCACTCGAACAGCACGTGGCGCGTCTCCTCCGACAGGTACTTCACCAGCGGTCCCTTCGGAGCATCTGAATAGCTGATGTACGCCAGCCCGCCGAGGCCAAGCTGGCCTGCGAGCGCAACCGTCCTGTCGAAGAAGCTGCGCGACCGATCGGCCGCTCCGGGCGCGGGAATCGCCCGGACGACGCCGCCGTCGGCCACCACCCTGGCGAAGACGGCAAACGGCGAATCGACGAACAGGTCGGTCACGTCGACCGCCTTGATCGGGTTGCGCAGGTCGGGCTTGTCGGTCCCGTACATCACCATTGCATCCTCGTAGCGGATGCGCGGGAACGGCGGCTCGGTCACCTTCCAGTCGGAGAACTCTGCAAAGACGCCGGCCAAGACCGGTTCGATGGCCGCAAAGACGTCGTCCTGCGTGACGAACGACATCTCGACGTCGAGCTGGTAGAACTCGCCGGGCGACCGGTCCGCGCGCGCGTCCTCGTCGCGGAAGCACGGCGCGATCTGAAAGTACCTGTCGAAACCCGACACCATGAGCAGCTGCTTGAACTGCTGCGGCGCCTGCGGCAGCGCGTAGAACCGGCCCGGATGCAGCCGGCTCGGCACGAGGAAGTCGCGGGCGCCCTCCGGCGAGCTCGACGTGAGAATCGGCGTCTGGAACTCGAGGAAGCCCTGCTCCTGCATGCGCCGGCGGATGCTCGCGATGATGTTCGACCGCAGCACGATGTTCGCGTGCAGCTTCTCGCGGCGGAGATCGAGGAAGCGGTAGCGCAGCCGCAGCTCCTCGGGGATCTCGTGCGTACCGAAGACCGGAAACGGCAGCGGCTCGGCGGCCGACAGCACGTCGATCGACTCGACGGCCAGCTCGACCTGACCGGTGGGCAGCGACGGATTGACGTTCTCCGGATCGCGCGCCACGACGCGACCGGCGACCGAGATGACGCTCTCGCTGCGCAGCGCCTCGGCCACGGCAAACGCGGGCGACTCGGGTGTCACGACGCACTGCGTGATCCCGTAGTGGTCGCGCAGGTCGATGAACAGCAGATTGCCGTGATCCCGCTTGCGATGGACCCAGCCGGCGAGCCGGACGGATTG
Source organism: Acidobacteriota bacterium (assembly GCA_003242705.1). Taxonomy (GTDB): domain Bacteria; phylum Acidobacteriota; class Vicinamibacteria; order Vicinamibacterales; family SCN-69-37; genus SCN-69-37. Next base: position 18,835 of record QGVF01000015.1, on the reverse strand, counting down.
ATCGATGTGCTCGGTACGCAGCACGCCGCAGGTGTGCGTTCGGTACGGGTTCACGCGTCTCTCCTTCTTCTCACGCTTGTCGCGATTCCGGGCGCGCCGGGCGCGCCGCATCTGTTCGCCATGCGCTACGGCGCAAGGACCGTTTCGACGGCCGTCGCCGCCTCGCCGACCGGCACGGTCTGCTGCGACCGCACCGCCAGGTCGCGCAGCGCCACTTCGCCCCGCGCCAGCTCGTCGGGCCCGATCAGGGCGAGAATGCGCGCCTGTCGACCCGCGGCGTACTTCAGTGGCCGATCAATCTTGCGGCTCGCCTCGGGATACACCTCGACCGTCCGGCCCGCCCGTCGCAGGTCGGCCGCCAGCGACAGCGCCGCGCCGCGGCAGCTGTCGTCGAGGAAGGCGACCATCACCTCGAACGGGCCGGTGACAACGTCGGCCGGGAACATGCCGCGCTCGGTCATCACCACGATGATCCGCTCGAGGCCGAGCGAGAAGCCGCAGGCGGGCACCTGACGGCCCAGGAACATGCCGATCAGGTCGTCGTACCGGCCGCCGCCGCCGAGACTGCCTGGCAGATCGGCCACGGCAATCTCCATGATGGCGCCCGTGTAGTACGAAAGCCCCCGCGCCAGACTCGGATCGATACGCACGTAGCGCGCCGCAGGCGTCACGGCGGCCAGCTCGACAATCGTCCGCAGCTCGTCGATGGCGGCCCGCCCGGTCTCGTGCGCCCCGACGAACGCGCTGAGCGCGTCGAGCAAGGGCCGCGGCTCGCCCCGGTGCCGCCCGACCTCGTCGAGGAACCGCAGACAGGCGGCCGCCGCGCTCTCGTCGATGCCGCGGGTGCGCAGCTCGGCGGCCACGCCGTCGACGCCGACCTTGTCGAGCTTGTCGAGCGCGACGAGTGCCTCGCCGTGCAGCGGCGCGGCAATGCCCGACGCGTCGAGCATCGCGGCCAGCGCGCGTCGGTGATTCAGGCGAATCGTGAAGTCGTCGAACCCCAGCGTCGTGAGCACGTCGGACACGGCTGCCAGCAGCTCGGCCTCAACGACCGGCGACGTCGAGCCGATCGCGTCGATGTCGCACTGATAGAACTCACGGAAGCGCCCGCGCGCCGGACGGTCGGCCCGCCAGACCGGCTGAATCTGGTAGCGCTTGAAGAACCTCGGCAGCCGCGCCTGGTACTGCGCCACGACGCGCGCAAGCGGCACGGTCAGGTCGTACCGCAGCGCGAGGTCGGCCTCCCCCGTCGCCTCGTGCTCACCCCGCTTCAGAATCTTGAAGATGAGCTTGTTGCCTTCCTCCCCGTACTTGCCGAGCAGCGTCCCGATGTTCTCGATTGCCGGCGTCTCGAGCGGCTCGAAGCCGTAGCGGCCGTAGACGTCGCGGACGACATCAATGACGTAGCGGCGACGCCGGAGCTCGTCCGGCAGGAAGTCGCGCGTGCCGCGGGCAGGCTGGGTGGGCGTCATACGGACAATCAGTCGGTGGCAGGCGGATCGGGCCGCGGCCTCAGCCGCGCATCATGTAGTCGAGCCGGTACTGCACGTAGTTGCGGGAGTAATCCAGGATCGACGCCACCTCGGCGTCGGTAAGCGGCCGCCGGACCCTGCCGGGCGTGCCCATGACCATCGACCGCGGCGGAATGACGGTCCCTTCGGTGACGAGCGTGCCGGCCGCCACAATCGAGTCGTCGCCGATGACGGCGCCGTTGAGCAGGATGGCGCCCATCCCGATCAGCACCCGGCGACCGATCGTGCAGCCATGGACGATCGCCCCATGCCCGATCGTCACGTCGTCGCCAATCGTCGTCGGATGAGTGTCGTGCATGACGTGCACGACCGTGCCGTCCTGAATGTTGGTCCGATCCCCGATGCGGATGACGTTCACGTCGCCGCGGATGACGACGTTCATCCAGACGCTGCTCTCGGCGCCGATCGTCACGTCGCCGATGACCTGAGCGCTGTCGTCGATGTAGGCGGAAGGATCGACCACCGGCAGGCGGCCACGGTACGGGCGGAGCATCCGCCGCATTATATCGACTCTCTGCGGCCTTCCGCCGCGACCGGCGCCCGTCTGTCGGGAGAGCCCCGCCCGCACACGCGCGGTGCCAGGCCCATCATGGCGCCCGCGGCTGCGCCCGAGGTCTTCGAACCTCGCACGTGCTGACCGGCTGCCGGCCTCCGCTCCGCCACCCGGGCAGCCTTGGGACGCCGCTTTGCGCGGGCCCGGTCGTGCGAACCATCACACGAGGCCCTGGCACCTGCGTGGGGTTCTGCCGGTGACCACGCCGTGCCGGTCGCAGACGCCGGACGGCGTCTGGTGGATACTGGTCGCGTGCCCGTCCTCGATACCTTCGGTCGTCCGCTGCGGACGCTGCGCATCTCGGTGACCGACCGCTGCAACCTGCGCTGCCACTACTGCATGCCGCGCGAGGAGTACACGTGGCTGCCGCGCGAAGACCTGCTGTCGTTCGAAGAAATCGTCACGCTGGCTGATCTGACGGCTTCGCTCGGTGTCGATCGCGTCCGCCTCACCGGGGGCGAGCCCCTGCTGCGCCGCGACCTGCCGCGTCTCGTCTCGCTGCTGGCACATCGTCCCTGGATCGCCGATCTGGCGCTGACGACGAACGGCGTGCAGCTGGCCGGTGCGGCGGGCGAGCTGCGCGCGGCCGGCCTCGGGCGCATCACGGTCAGCCTCGACACCCTGCGCCCCGACCGGTTCAGGCGTCTGGCCCGCATCGATGCGCTGCAGCAGGTGCTCGACGGCATCGAGGCTGCCCGGCGCGCGGGCTTCACGGGCCTGAAGCTCGATACGGTCATCAGTCGCGGCGACAACGACGACGAGCTCGTCGATCTGCTCGAGTACGCCAGGGACGTCGGCGCCGAGCTGCGATTCATCGAGTACATGGACGTGGGCGGCGCCGTGGCGTGGCGACCCGACGCGGTCGTCTCGCGCGACGAGATGCTCGCGCGGCTCGCCGATCACTACGGCCCCATCGAACCTGTTCCGGCTGCTGGTTCCTCGGCGCCGGCCGAACGCTTCCGGCTGCCCGACGGCCAGACGTTCGGCATCGTGGCGTCGACGACGCGCCCGTTCTGCGCAGCATGCGATCGGGCGAGGCTGACGGCTGACGGGGTGCTGCTGTTGTGCCTGTACGCGCAGCACGGAACCGACCTGCGACGCCCGCTGCGTGCCGGCGCCTCGCACGACACGCTGCGTCGCCTGATTGAAGCCGTCTGGCAGGGACGCGCGGACCGCGGTGCGGAAGAGCGGCTGCGCCTGCGCGACCGGGGCGTCTACATCCCGGTCGCCGCCCTGAAGAAGGACGCACACCTCGAAATGCACACGCGCGGCGGCTGACCGCCGCGACCACGGGAGCGGGAAGAGCATCCGGCTCCTGACCCGATCAGGGAGAGGCTCTTACACGGCGTCCCTCAACCCGGTCGGCCGACCGTGCAACTGAACGGGCCAACCAACTGGCACGATCCGTGAAAGATCGTGCCAATATGCGCCTCCCTCCCGTCCTCGACGACCTGCTCGCGCGGCCCGTGGTCCGACGCTGGCGAGAGCGGGCCGGACGGTCTGTCGTGCGTATCCGGCGGCAGCTCGAACCGCTCACCCGCCGCATCCAGCGTAAACATGTCGTGCTGGCAGGCGGGATCGTGGCCCTCGCCGCGGCCGTCGTCGCGGCCGACGTCGTCATCGGCTCGCCTGGCGCCGGCGAGATCCGGACGATCGGCAACCTGCCGGTCGCGACCGTCGTCCTCGACAAGGACGACGCCCCGGCGTTCACGATTTTCGCGGAACGGCGCTTCGAGGTCCCGCTCGATCGCATCTCACCGCACATGATCGATGCGGTCATCGCGATCGAGGATCAGCGGTTCTACCGGCACCGCGGGCTCGACCTCTGGCGCATAGCCGGATCGCTCTGGGCGAACATCTGGAGCGGACGCATCGAACAGGGCGGCTCGACGATCACGCAGCAGCTGGCCAAGCTGAGCTTCCTGACGCCCGACAAGACGCTGCGGCGCAAGCTCAAGGAGGCCTACCTCGCCATCCGCCTCGAGCAGATCTACTCGAAGGAAGAGATTCTCGAGATCTACCTGAACAAGGTGTATTTCGGCGACGGGCTGCACGGCGTCGAAGCCGCCGCCCGCGGGTACTTCGGAAAGTCGGCCGCCGATCTGACGGTGCCCGAAGCCGCGCTGCTCGCCGGGCTGATTCAGCGTCCCTCGGCGTACGCGCCGAATCGATATCCCGAACGCGCGCTCGCGCGTCGGGCCATCGTGCTCGACCAGATGGCAGCGGCCGGCACCATCGATCGTGAGACGGCGCGCGCGCTGGCCGACAGCCCGCTCCAGTTGACCGACGGCTTTGAACACGAGCAGACGGGCGCCTACTTCAGGCAGGCCGTCACACGCGAGCTCGTGGAACGCTTCGGCTGGGAGCGTGTCTCGAGTGGCGGCCTGCGCGTCTACACCACGTACGATCCGGTCGCGCAGGCAGCCGCTGAAAAGGCGCTGACCCAGGGGCTCGATGCCATCGAGCAGCGGCGGACGTTCCGGCATCCGAAGCGGGGCGAAGTGCCGGCGACGCCGGAGCCCGGCGCCGAGTCGCCCGACTACCTGCAGGGAGCGCTCGTCGCCATCGATCCGGCCAGCGGCGGCGTGCGTGCACTGGTCGGCGGCCGGAGCTTCGACGAAAGCCAGTTCGATCGCGTGACGCAGGCGCGACGGCAGTCGGGTTCGGCGTTCAAGCCGTTCGTCTATGCCGCGGCCCTCGAGCAGGGATATTCGCCCGCCACGCTCGTTGCCGGTCTGCACACGCCGATTCCGACGCCGCAGGGGCCGTGGCTGCCCGACGAAGGGCACGAGCTGACCACCGACGCCATGACGCTCCGGACGGCCCTCCGGACGTCGAGCAACCGGGCCGCAGCGCACCTGCTGCAGACGGTCGGCGTCGGCGAAGCGGTCAACTACGCGCGGCGCGTCGGGCTCGACGCGCCGCCGGTGCCGTCGCTCGTGCTCGGCACGGGTGAGGTCACGCTCCTGTCGCTGACGACCGCGTACGCGGTGTTCGCGAGCGGCGGCGTCCTGCGCGAGCCGTTCCTCATCCGTCGCATCGAGGACGCCAGCGGCGAGGTGCTGTTCGAACACCGGTCCGAACCGTCCCGTGTGCTGAGCGAAGCCACGGCATTCCAGATCACGAGCATGCTCGCCGACGTGGTCGACCGCGGAACGGGCTGGCAGGCCCGCCAGGTCGGCTTCCGGCAGCCGGCCGCGGGCAAGACCGGGACGACGAACGACTATCGCGATGCGTGGTTCGTCGGCTACACGCCCGATCTCGTCGCCGGCGTCTGGATCGGCTTCGACCGGCCGCGGACGATCGTTGCCGGTGGCTATGCGAGCGAGCTGGCGGTCCCTCTGTGGGGCGCGTTCATGCGCGATGCAACCGCGGGCCGGCCGGCCCGCCGGTTCGAGCGCCCGTCGGATGTGGTCGCGGTCGAGATTTGTGCCGACTCCGGGCTGCTGCCTGGCGAGGCGTGCCGGCGCGTGCGTCGCGTCAACAGCAACGGCGAATCGCAGGAGGTCTCGAGCGTGGTCGTCGAATACTTCCGCGCCGGGACGGTCCCTGTCGAGAAATGCCCCCTGCACGACACGACCTGGTTCGGCCGTGTCGTGACCGCGCGTGTGGACCCGGCCGACTTCCCTGCCGCCACGACCATCGGCGCCCTCAGCGCACCGCCCGCGCGAACGTCCGGCGACGCGGCGGCCGATACCGACCAGCCGTCGATCGACGAAGACACCGACAAGCGCCTGCAGCGGCGCCGCGGCTTCTGGGGACGGATCTTCGGCGTCTTCCGCGGCGACGACGACGGTGACCGTGACGACGACCGGCGGCGTGACGACGACCGTGGCGCACGCGAGTCGGCCGGCGCCGACGATGACGCCGGGGACAACTGAGGAGGCGCCGAACCGGGACCGGCGCGTCGGGTATTCTTGAAGGTCGAGCCTTCGGTTCCCGTCGTGTCATCCACCCAGCCCCGCACTGCCTTCTCCATCCTGGCCGCCCTGGCCGGTGGTCACCTGATCAACGACCTCCTGCAGTCGCTGCTGCCGGCGATCTACCCGATCCTCCGCGAGGACTTCCGGCTCGACTTCTGGCAGATCGGGTTCATCACCTTCGCGAACCAGATGACCGCGTCGATCCTGCAGCCCTTCGTCGGGTCGTACTTCGACCGCCGGCCGCAGGCCGCCTCGCTCGCCGTCGGCATGTCGATCACGCTGGTCGGTCTGCTGCTGCTGGCCTGGACCCCGTGGTACTGGTCGCTCGTCGCGGCGGCTGCGCTCGTCGGCGTCGGCTCGTCGGTCTTTCATCCGGAAGCGTCGCGCATCGCGCGGCTGGCCTCGGGCGGCCGGCACGGCCTGGCGCAGTCGCTGTTCCAGACCGGGGGCAACGGCGGTTCGGCGCTCGGCCCGCTGCTGGCCACGTTCGTCGTCCTGCCTTACGGGCGCGGAAGCGTCGCCTGGTTCGCCGCGGTGGCACTCGCCGGCATCCTGCTGCTCTGGCGCGTCGGTCGCTGGTATGGCCGCACGGCGCGGCCGTCTGTCCGTACGCCCGCGGGCCAGACGGTGCGCTCGCGCTTCAACCTGACGCGCGGCCGGCTCTATGCTGCGCTCGCGATCCTCGTCACGCTCGTCATCTCGAAGGCGGTGTATCTGGCGAGCATGACGAACTTCTACATGTTCTTCCTGATGGACCGGTTCGACCTGTCCGTCCGGAGCGCACAGCTGCACCTGTTCGCGTTTCTGGCGGCAGTGGCCGTCGGCACGTTTGCCGGCGGTCCGGTCGGCGACCGTGTGGGCCGCCGCGTGGTCATCTGGATTTCGATCCTCGGCGTGCTGCCGTTCACGCTCGCCCTGCCCTTCGCGAACCTGTTCTGGACGGGCATCCTCACGGTCCTGATCGGTCTGATCCTGTCGTCGGCCTTCTCGGCCATCCTCGTTTACGCGCAGGAACTGGTCCCGGGGAGGGTCGGGCTGGTGGCGGGCGTCTTCTTCGGCTTCTCGTTCGGGATCGGCGGGCTGGCCGCGGCCGGGCTGGGCTGGCTGGCCGACGTGACGAGCCTGCAGACGGTCTATCGCGTCTGCGCGGTGCTGCCGGCGCTCGGCCTGCTGACGGCCTGGCTGCCGGCCGATCCGCCCCGACCGATCGTCGGCATCCAGGTCGCCGAGTCGCGGCCGAGGTAGGCGGGGAGCGCGGCGCCGGCCTTCAGAGGCCGACGGCGCCGGTCCGGATGTTGTAGCTCTGCTCGATCGGCAGCACGAACACGCGCCCGTCGCCGATCTCGCCGGTACGGGCGGCACTGATGACCGCCGACACCACATCATCGACCAGGTCGTCCTCGACGACGATTTCCACCTCGACCTTCGGCAGCAGGGTCACGGTGTACTCCTTGCCGCGATAGACCGCGGTGTGTCCCTTCTGGCGGCCATGGCCGCGGACTTCGGTCACGGTCATGCCGGGGATGTTCATGCGATCGAGCGCCTCGCGGACGTCATCGACCTTGTTCGGCCGCACGATGGCCTTGATCAGTTTCACGGCGTCCTCCTGCGGGCGGGCCGGCCGGGCGCCGGCTCCGGTGCCCCAACTTTTATCACGCCTGTCCGGGAGGGAAAGACCGTGGCGCGTCACCTCCAGGGTGCCGCGCCACGGTCCGTTGTTGATGGCCCGACCGGTGTCAGGCTTCGCGCACGCTCTGGAAGTGCGGATAGGCCATCATGCCGTGCTCGCCGGCATCGAGCCCTTCGGCTTCTTCCTGTTCGCTCACCCGGACCCCCACCGTGAACTTCAGCAGGCCGAAGACGATGAGCGAGAAGAGGAACGCGGTGACGCCGACCGCCACCACGCCGGTCAGCTGGCCGATGATGGTGTAGCCACCACCGGTCGTGTCGAACAGCGCGACGGCCAGGATGCCCCACACGCCGCAGACACCGTGGACCGAGATCGCGCCGACCGGGTCATCGATTTTCAGCGCGTCGAGCCCCACGACCGAGAAGTAGACGATGATGCCCGCGATGAAGCCGATGATGATGGCCCCGTAGGGCGAGATGATGTCGGCGCACGAGGTCACGCCGACCAGTCCGCCGAGAATCCCGTTGAGAGCCATCGACAGGTCGGGCTTCTTCACGACCGTCCACGAGGTGAGCGCCGCACCGAGACCGCCCGCCGCCGCGCCGAGCGCCGTCGTCACGATGACCAGGCCGAGCGGGCCGGGGTTGGCCGACAGCACCGAGCCGCCGTTGAAGCCGAACCAGCCGAACCACAGCAGGAAGACGCCGATCGTAGCCAGCGGCATGCTGTGACCTTGAATCGGCTGCCCGCCGGGACCGTACTTGCCCTTGCGCGGCCCGAGCAGCAGCACGCACGCGAGCGCCGCGAAGCCGCCGAAGCCGTGGACGACGGCCGAGCCGGCGAAGTCCTTGAAGCCGTTGCCATCGTTCAGGCCGGTCAGCCAGCCGCCACCCCAGTGCCACGAGCCGACCCACGGGTAGGCGAACATCACGAGCAGCGTCGCGAACACCATGAACGGCAGCAGCTTCACGCGCTCGGCCACGGCGCCCGAGACGATCGTGGCGGCCGTCGCGGCGAACATGGCCTGGAAGATGAAGTCGCCGTAGCCGGTCATCGCCAGGTCGAGGCCGCCGTAACCGAACGTGGCCCCGCCGTCGGCGTTCAGATCACCGATGGGTGAACCGAACGCGAAGAACCCGTTGAACTCGCCCGGATAGTGGGCGTTGAATCCCCAGATGGCATAGGTGAGCAGGCCGATGCACGGAATGAGGGTGTTCTTGAAGAGGATGTTCACCGTGTTCTTCGACTGCGTCAGCCCGGATTCGACCATCGCGAAGCCGAGGTGCATGATGAAGACGAACGTGGTCGCGATGACCGTCCAGACCATGCTGAGCGCGAAGAAGTCGAACGCGTAGGCATACGGCCCCTGCTCAGCGAGCATCGCCTCGTAGGCCTCGCGGTATTCGTCGTCGGCCGCCGCGTCCTCGGCTGCGGCCGGTGCCGGGGCCGGCATCGGTGCGGCCTCGACCTGCGGAGCCGCCTCGACCGCCGCGGCTTCGGCCGGTGCGGCCTCCTGCGCCGCGGCCGCGCCCGGCAGGGCGAACAGCAGCGCCGCAACGACGAGCAGACTCCGGATCGTCCAGATCGTTCGTGATGTACCCATAGTGTTGTGCTCCTGGAGAGTGAGGGGCAGGCCGGCGGGACTAGACATCGCGCTCCCCCGTCCGGATGTTGTAGCTGTGCTCGACGGGCGTCACGAAGACGCGGCCGTCGCCGATTTCACCGGTGCGCGCCGCTCCGATCATCGCGGCAATCACGTCGTCGGCGAGCTCGTCGGGCACGACGACCTCGATCTCGACCTTGGGCAGCAGCGTCACGTTGTACTCCTTGCCGCGGTAGACCGCCGTGTGTCCCTTCTGGCGGCCGTGGCCGCGCACCTCGGTCACCGTCATGCCGGGGATGTTGAGTTTCTCGAGTGCTTCGCGTACGTCGTCCACCTTGTTGGGGCGGACGATGCTCTTGATGAGCTTCATCAGTAGTCCTCCAGAGTGAGTTCGAGCTGCTGTCTGAGTGCGTGCTGATCCTGTTCGTCGAGCTTGGCGCCGTTGCGCGTCACGTGCAGCACGTCGATCGCCTTGCGCCCTTCAGTGGAAATGAGCACCAGGTCGACGTCGCAGCCCATGTCGGAGATCACGCGGCTGATGCGGTAGAGCAGCCCCGGCGCGTCGGCCGTGATGATCTCGAGCGCGGTGTGACGCGCCGAGTGGCTGTTGTCGAAGCTGATGTGCGTCTCGATGTCGGTGCGGCGCCGGTGCAGCGGGCTGCGCTCCCGCCCGCGCAGCAGCGTGCGGACGTCGGTGGCACCGGCCACGACGTTGCGCAGCACGCGCGCGATCTCCTCGCGCGCGCCCGCGTTCTGCCGCAGGAAGCCTTCCTCGTCGGTGAACTCGAAGACGTCGAGCACGAGGTGATCGGGCGTCGTCATCGCCTGTCCGCGATGGATGTTCATGCCGAACGTGGCCAGGACCCCGGCGATGTTCGAGAAGAGGTACGGCTTGTCGAGCGCCGCCACGGTGAGCACCCAGATCGCGTCGCGGCGCTCGAGCGACAGGTGCACCTCGTCGGGGTGCAGCCCGCGCGCCAGCCGCACGTGGCGGTAGATATCCGGCAGGCTGAAGACGCGGAGGTACCGCCGCGGCAGGCCGTCGAGAAACCGCGCCAGCTCCTCCTCGGTAATGTCGTCGGGACACTCGGCGAACACCCGCGTCCGATCGGCCTCCTCACGCGAGATCAGCTCGTCGGCGTAGCCCAGCGTGAGGTGGTTGTAGGTGTCGACGTAGAGCCGCCAGAGCAGGTCTTCCTTGTATGGTGTCAGCGTGCCCGGCGCGACCGCGTCGATGTCGACCACGGTCATCAGGCAGAGCATCTTGAGCAGCTCTTCACTGCCGACGAGGCTCGCGAACGACGCGACGACGTCGGGATCGCCCACGTCGAGGCGGAAGACGACGCGCGACATCGACAGGTGCTCGCGGATGAGGAACTCGACCGTCGCGCGATCGGCCGGTTCGAGCTGCAGGCGCTCGAGCATCGGCCGCGCCAGGCGCGCGCTCTCGGTGGCGTGATCGTCGTCGCGCCACTTGCCCACGTCGTGATAGAGCAGCGCCAGCACGAGCAGCTCGGGCGCAGGCAGCTCGTTGAGCAGCGACGCGAACCGGGCGCGACCCGCGCTCACGGGATGGCGCAGCGACTCGAGCGATCGGATCGCGAGCAGCGTGTGCTCGTCGACGGTGTACTTGTGGTAGAAGTCGCGGATGACGCGGCTGCGGATCTTCTCGAATTCGGGGAAGAGCGCCGTGAGCAGCCCGCACTCGAGCATGTCGCCCAGCCTGGCCGACAGTCCCGGCCGCGGGTCGAGCATCGCGCGCAGGCGCAGCCGGGCATCCTCGGTCGCCACGAAATACTCCGCGGGGTACCGGCCCACGTTCTCCTGAATGCACACGAGCACGTCGTCGGAGACCGGGTAGCCGTTGGCGATGGCCACCTCGAACGCCTCGAGCCACGCCATCGGCTGTGTGGCCGCGAGCACCGGATCGGCGAAGCGGACGCCGTCGGCGCCGACCTCGACGTGCGCGCTGATCCGTCCGGGATCGGCAACCGGCGCCGGCGGCCGCACCGCCGCGCGCGTCCACGCCAGGGCACGGACGACGCGCCGCGCGTGGCGGAAGTACTGGCCCATCAGCGCCTCGACGCGGAGCCGCGGCGTGGCGCCCGGCATGTCGAGCACGGTCGCGACCGTTTCCTGCAGCTCGTGCGTCAGCACGTTCGCATCGCGTCCGGTCGTCGCGTGCAGCACGGCGCGCATGCGCAGCAGCAGCTCTTCGGCCTGATCGAGACGCTCACCCTCGGGCGTCACGCGGCCGGCGAACGCCTCGCGCGCTGCCGTGCGCAGCAGGCGGATGGCGGCCAGGTCGCGCAGCCCCCCGGGCGCACGCTTCAGGTCGGGCTCGAGCTGGTAGACCGTGTCGTTGAACGAGGCGTACCGCTCTTCGACGAGCGGCAGCAGCGTCGCCACGATGCGCGCTCCACGCGCGCCGTCGGGCCGACGCCGCGCGCAGATTTCGTCGAACAGGGCCACGTCGCCGGTGAGCAGCCGCAGGTCGCAGAGCGCCAGTTCGAATTCAGGGTTGTTCTCGTCTTCGACGTCGAGATCGCCGAGCTCGCGCACGTGGTGACCGACCGAGAGCCTGAGATCCCACAGCGGCTGCAGCACGCCCGAGAGGAACCGTTCTTCGGCCGGCCCGATCGGTCCGCCGAAGACGATCAGCAGATCGATATCGGAGTGCAGGCAGAGCGTCCGCCGGCCGTAACCGCCGACCGCCGCGACCACCCAGGGCGCCAGCGGCCCGGCCACGGCCGCCGCGTGGGACGCCAGACGCCGCAGCAGGTCATCGACGGCCGCCGCGTAGCGCCGCTGCGCCTCGCGCCCGCCGCGGCCGGCGAGCGCCTCGATGCGCAGCGTCTCCCGCGCCGCCGCGAAGCGTGCGCTCCACTCCGGCGCCAGCGACCGCGTCGCGTCGGCGGCCGCTGCAGGGAGCGTCGAATCGGAACTGATGCGGGAATCGGACACGTCGTGCTCCTGGGTCGTTCGGTCGCGATCCACCCGCCCCGGGCGGATGGATCGCGCAGGTGATGGTTCAGTAGCTGTAGCTGAAGCCTACGTACGGGAGCGGCTTCACCTCGCCATCGTCCCACCGGATCGACTCGCCGAGGAACAGCAGATCGAGGCCGCCATGCACTTCCCAGCCGCTGCCCAGATCCACGCCGAGGCCAACGCCCGCCTTGAAGAAACCGAACGTGTCGCCGTAGAAGTCGTCGAGGCTCAGGCCGATGCCGATCGGAATCGACAGGCTCAGGGGCCCGCCGGTGGGAATGGCCGGTTCAATGCCCGCTTCGAAGTAGGTCCCGGCGTCGTCGGAGAAGAACCCGACCAGGGCCGAGGGCGACAGCGGCAGCGCGCTGTCGCTGTCGTCGAAGCTCACCGACAGCGCGACCTCGTGCACCGTCGAGAAGCTGTCGTTCGGGCTGGTATAGGCCGTGTAGGTGACGGCCGGCGCCCAGCGGCCGGCCGAGAAGCCGAGCGACGCGTAGTAGTCGGCCTCGTAGAAGGTGCCGGTCGCCTCACCCGAGTGCAGGCTCGTCCAGACGCCGACGTTGAGGCTCACGGCATCGCTGAACGCAATGCCCAGGTCGACGAACGGCTGCGCGACGAAGCCTTCACGATCGAGCCCGTTGAAGTTCTGAATCATGCCGCGCCAGTAGTAGTCCGAAGGAACGTCGAGGCCGGCCGAGATCGTGAACGGCTTGCTTTCCGATTCGGTCGGCGCCTGCGCGGGCGCCGCCGACATGAACGACACGTCCGCCGGCAGCCGGCCGACGACGGATCCCGCAGCGGGCTCGTCGGCACGGGCCGACGCAGCGACGACTGCGGTGAGGACGAGTCCGAGTGCAATCTCCCTCATAGGTTTCCCTGTCTCCTTCTGCGGGACCCACCGAGCGGGGTGCCGCGACATCTCCCTGTTGAGCAAGACGGACGCCAGCAGCGGAAACCGCGCGCGATCGCGAAAAAGTGCAGGAGAAACGGGCCTTCAGGCCGTACAGCGGCCCTCAGGCGCGCTCCGCGAAAAACAGACAGATTTGTCTGGTCTTGATTCGGGCTCCACAAGCTTGTGGAGCGACAGAGGGGCAAAGTGCCGCACCCGCCGGCCCGCAGCCCTCCCCTTTCCGGGGCGCTTCGGGCCGCGACGGGCAATTGCAAACAACTTTGTCGGTTTCAGAGGCGCGCTCCACAGGATTGTGGAGGCGATGTGGACGAAACGGACGGATCAGCCGCGGAAGCGTTCCCGATCGATGCCAAGCTTCCGGATCTTGTAGCTGATGATGCGCTCGGTCGAGTGCAGCAGCCGCGCGGCCCTGGAGACGTTGCCGCGCGCGGTCTTCAGCGCGTCCTGGATCAGGCTCTTCTCGTAGGCCGCCACCGCGTCGGCCAGCGAGATATCGGCCACCGTCCCCGACGCCTCGGCCGTCTGCAGCGTCGGCGGCAGGTGGTGCGGATGGATCACGTTGCCGTCGTCGCACACCAGTACCGCGCGTTCGATGACGTTCTCGAGCTCGCGGACGTTGCCCGGCCAGTGGTAGCTCATCAGCATGTCGATGGCCGGCGTCGAGACGCGCTTCACCTGCCGCCCGTGCTCGAGCGAGTACTTCTCGAGGAAGTGATCGACGAGCAGCAGGATGTCGGGCTTGCGCTCGCGCAGGGGCGGGACGTAGATGGTGAAGACGTTCAGGCGGTAGAACAGATCCTCGCGGAAGGTGCCGGCGGCAATCGCCTTCTCGAGGTCCGCGTTGGTCGCCACGATCAGGCGGACGTTGGTCTTGATCGTCTCGGTGCCGCCGAGCCGCTCGAACTCGCGCTCCTGCAGCACGCGGAGCAGCTTGACCTGCGTCGACAGATTGATTTCGCCGATCTCGTCGAGGAAGAGCGTGCCGCCCTCGGCCAGCTCGAAGCGCCCCTTCTTGCGCGCCTGGGCGCCGGTGAACGCGCCCTTCTCGTAGCCGAACAGTTCCGACTCGATCAGCGAGTCGGGCAGCGCCGCGCAGCTGACGCGGATGAACGGCTTGCGTGCCCGGGGCGAGCTGTAGTGGATGGCGTGCGCGATGAGCTCCTTGCCGGTGCCCGATTCGCCGCGGATCAGCACCGTCGTGTTCGTGCCGGCAACCCGGGCAATCTGTTCGTACACCTGCCGCATCGGACCGCTCGTGCCGACGATGCGCGAGAAGTCGTAGCGCTCGCGCAGTTCCTCGCGCAGGTGCGCGTTTTCGTCGATCAGCCGCTGCCGCTCCGCGTCGACGAGCCGTTCGACCCGCACCGCCTGCCCGACCATGAGCGCCACGAGGCGGAGCAGCCGCACGAGGTGGTCGTAGTCGCGGTTGCGCCGGAACGGCAGCTCGACGGCCAGCGCGCCGACCGGCTTGCGGTTGATGGGGATCGGCACGCAGACGAAGCTGACCTCGCGACGATCGAACTCACTGCGCGGCAGCCGCTCGCGGAACATCGGCTCGCGGCTGACCTGCGGCACGATGACGGGCTTGTTGCGCTCGACGACGCGCGCCGTCACACCGTCGACCAGGCCGTAGCGCGCGCCGGCGCGATCGACCGCCACGCCGTGCGTGGCCTCGACCTGCAGCCGGCCCGTCGCGGTGTTGATCAGGGCGATGGCACCGCGGACGAGCTGGTGCTGGCGGCCGAGGATCTCGAGCACGCGGACGAGCGCCGATCGCAGCGTGAGCATGCCCGAGACGGCCTGCGCCACCTCGGTCAGCGCGGCAATCTGCCGGATATCTCCCGTACCGTCGACGGCCGCTGATTCGAGCAGATCCGACTCGCGCATCCCTCCGGTCCGTGCCCTCCCGTCCTAGCGCTGCAGCGGCGCCGGCAGGTCCGAGCGCCCCATCAGCCAGGCATCGACGCCGCGCGCCGCGCTGCGCCCTTCGGCAATCGCCCAGACGATCAGCGACTGGCCGCGCTGCATGTCGCCGGCGGTAAAGACACCGGGCACGCTCGTCATCCAGTTCTCGTCGGCCCACACCGTACCGCGGTCGGTGAGCCGCACGCCCAGCTGTTCGAGCAGCCCGTTCCGCTCTGGACCGACGAAGCCCATCGCGAGCAGCACCAGGTCGACATCGTAGACCGTCTCGGTGCCCGGGATCGGCTCGAACGACAGGCGCCCGTCCTGCACGCGCCGCTCCACCTGCACCGCGTGCAGCTGCGTCACGTGGCCCTCGGCGTTTCCGGTGAAGCGCTGTGTCGAAATCGAGAACACGCGCTCGCCGCCCTCTTCGTGGGCCGACGATACGCGGAAGATGTGCGGCCACTCAGGCCACGGGTTGCCGGGTGCCCGCTCGAGCGGCGGCCGCGGCATCAGCTCGAACTGGTGAATCGACTTCGCCCCCTGCCGGATCGCGGTCCCCAGGCAGTCCGCTCCCGTATCGCCGCCGCCGATGATGACGACGCGCTTGCCCGCGGCCGAGATGAAGCGGTCGTCCGGGATGTCGTCGCCTTCGTTGCGGCGGTTCTGGAGCGTCAGGTACTCCATCGCGAAGTGGATGCCCTTCAGCTCACGGCCGGGCACCTTCAGATCGCGCGGCACACCCGCGCCGCCCGTCAGCACGATGGCGTCGAACTCGGCGCGCAGCTGCTCGACCGGCAGCGTCTCGCCGACGTTCACCCGCGTCCGGAAGACGACCCCCTCGGCCTCGAGCTGGGCGAGCCGCCGATCGAGGAACCGCTTCTCCATCTTGAACTCGGGAATGCCGTAGCGCAGCAGGCCTCCGATACGGTCGTCGCGCTCGAACACGGTCACGCGGTGCCCGGCGCGGTTGAGCTGCTGCGCCGCCGCCAGGCCTGCCGGCCCCGATCCGACGACCGCCACGCGCTTGCCGGTCCGGCGCAGCGGCAGCTGCGGCTGGACCCAGCCCTCGTCGAAGGCGCGATCGATGATGGCGAGCTCGATCCCCTTGATGGTCACCGGATCAGCGTTGATGCCGAGCACGCACGCCGCCTCGCACGGCGCCGGGCAGAGCCGCCCGGTGAAGTCCGGGAAGTTGTTCGTCGCGTGCAGCCGCTCGATGGCCGTCTTCCACTGGTTGCGGTAGACGAGGTCGTTCCAGTCGGGGATCAGGTTGCCGAGCGGGCAGCCCTGGTGACAGAACGGGATGCTGCAGTCCATGCAGCGCGCGCCCTGCTCCCGCGACGTCGCCTCCTCGATCGGCAGGTAGACCTCGCGCCAGTCGCGCACCCGCTCCTCGACGGGCCGCGCCTTCGGCTTCGCGCGACCGATTTCCAGAAATCCCGTGATCTTACCCATGTGCTACCCCGACCAGCTCCTCGAACTCCGGCTCGCGATCCTCCGCACGCGCCCGCGCCTCGGCCTCGAGCACGCGCTTGTAGTCGCGCGGCATCACCTTGACGAACCGCGCCGCGGCAGCCGGCCAGTCGTCGAGCACCTGCTTCGCCCACGTGCTGCCGGTAAACCGCACGTGCCGCGCGATCAGGTCGTGCACGAACGCCAGTTCCTCATCCTCGACGAGATCTTCGAGATCGACCAGGCCGCGGTTGCAGCGCGTCGCGAACCTGCCGTCGACATCGAGCACGTAGGCGATGCCGCCGCTCATGCCCGCCGCGAAGTTGCGTCCCGTCCGGCCGAGCACGACGACGCGTCCGCCCGTCATGTACTCGCAGCCGTGATCGCCGATGCCCTCGACCACCGCCACGGCGCCGCTGTTGCGGACCGCGAACCGCTCACCCGCCAGACCGCGGACATAGGCTTCGCCGCCCGTCGCGCCGTAGAGCGCCACGTTGCCGATGATGACGTTCTGCTCCGGCACGAACCGCGCGCCCGCCGGCGGATAGGCGATCAGGATGCCGCCCGACAGCCCCTTGCCGAAGTAGTCGTTCGCATCACCCGCCAGCTCGAGCGTGATGCCGCGCGGGACGAACGCGCCGAAGCTCTGGCCCGCCGACCCGTCGAACTGCAGGTGAATCGTGTGATCCGGCAGGCCGGCGCCGCCGTACCGGCGCGTCACCTCCGACCCGAGCATCGTACCGACCGTCCGGTTGACGTTCCGGATCGGCAGCCGCAGCGACACCCGCTCGCCGCGCTCGAGTGCCGGCGCGCACTCGCGGATCAGCCGCCGATCGAGCGCCTGCTCGAGCCCGTGGTTCTGCACCGTGACGCGCCGGCGCGGCACCGACGGATCGACCGGCGGCGGCTGGAGGATCGGCGACAGGTCGAGCCCCTTCGCCTTCCAGTGACTTACCGCGCGGCGGACGTCGAGCCGGTCGACCCGGCCAATCATCTCGTCCATGGTCCGGAAGCCGAGCTCCGCCATCAGCTGGCGGACCTCCTCGGCGACGAACCGGAAGAAGTTCTCGACGAATTCCGGCTTGCCCGTGAACTTCTTCCGCAGCTCCGGGTCCTGCGTGGCAATGCCGACCGGGCACGTGTTGAGGTGGCAGACGCGCATCATCACGCAGCCGGAAACGACCAGCGGCGCGGTCGCGAAGCCGAACTCCTCGGCCCCGAGCAGCGCCGCGATCACCACGTCGCGGCCGGTCTTCATCTGGCCGTCGACCTGGACGACAATCCGGTCGCGCAGGCCGTTCATCATCAGGACCTGCTGCGTCTCGGCCAGACCGAGCTCCCACGGCGCGCCCGCGTGCTTGATGCTCGTGAGCGGCGAGGCGCCGGTGCCGCCGTCGTGCCCCGAGATGAGCACCACGTCGGCGTGCGCCTTCGCCACACCGGCCGCGACCGTGCCCACGCCCACCTCGGCGACGAGCTTGACGTGGATCCGCGCCCGGTCGTTGGCGTTCTTCAGGTCGTAGATCAGCTGCGCCAGGTCCTCGATCGAATAGATGTCGTGGTGCGGCGGCGGCGAGATCAGCTGCACGCCCGGTGTCGAGTGCCGGACCTTCGCCACCCACGGATACACCTTGAAGCCGGGCAGCTGACCGCCCTCGCCCGGCTTGGCGCCCTGCGCCATCTTGATCTGCAGGTCGTCGCAGTTGACCAGGTACTCGCTCGTGACGCCGAAGCGGGCCGAAGCGATCTGCTTGATCGCGCTGCGTCGCGAGTCGCCGTTCGGATCGGGAACGTACCGCGCCGGATCCTCACCGCCCTCGCCGCTGTTCGACTTGCCGCCGATCCGGTTCATCGCGATGGCCAGCGTCTCGTGCGCTTCCTGGCTGATCGAGCCGAACGACATCGCCCCGGTCGCGAACCGGCGGACGATCGACTCGACCGGCTCGACCTCCTCGAGCGGCACCGGCTCGGCCGCTTTCCGGAACTCGAACAGGCCGCGCAGGGTGCCGAGCTTCCGGCTCTGGTCGTCGACGAGCCGCGAGTACTGCCGGAAAATCTCGAACTGCCCGGTGCGCGTGGCGTGCTGCAGCTTGTAGACCGTCTCCGGGTTGAACAGGTGGTACTCGCCGTCGCGCCGCCACTGGTACTCGCCGCCGGGCTCCAGATCGAGCTCGCCCGGCACGGGCACGCTGAAGGCACGCTCGTGCCGGCGCCGCACTTCCTCGGCCAGCACGTCGATGTCGATGCCGCCGATGCGCGACGAGGTCGACGTGAAGTAGCGATCGACGAGCGACCGATCGAGCCCGATGGCCTCGAAGATCTGCGCGCCGCAGTAG
>QGVF01000138.1 GCA_003242705.1 Acidobacteriota bacterium | reverse complement strand
AGGTGCAGCCGCGCCACTTCCTCGTCGAGCTTCTTCGGCAGCATGATCACGTTGCGGCCGATCTGCTCGGCGTTCTGGTGCAGTTCGATCTGCGCAAGCACCTGGTTGGTGAACGAGGCCGACATCACGAACGACGGATGCCCCGTGGCGCAGCCGAGGTTGAGCAGCCGGCCCTCGGCGAGAATCAGCACGCTGTGGCCGTCGGGGAAGATCCACTCGTCGTACTGCGGCTTGATGTTGACGCGGCGGATCCCCGGCACCTTCTTCAGGCCGGCCATGTCGATCTCGTTGTCGAAGTGGCCGATGTTGCCGACGATCGCCTTGTCCTTCATCCGCGCCATGTGCTCGGCGGTGATGATGTTGAAGTTGCCGGTCGCCGTGATGAAGATGTCGGCCGTCTCGACGACGTCCTCGAGGCGGACGACCTCGTAGCCCTCCATCGCCGCCTGCAGGGCGCAGATCGGATCGATCTCCGTGATCACCACGCGGCAGCCCTGTCCGCGCAGCGCCTGCGCGCAGCCCTTGCCGACCTCGCCGTAGCCGCAGACGACGGCCAGCTTGCCGCCGAGCATCACGTCGGTCGCACGGGCCAGACCGTCGGGCAGCGAGTGGCGGCAGCCGTAGATGTTGTCGAACTTGCTCTTGGTGACCGAGTCGTTGACGTTGATGGCCGGAAAGAGCAGCGTCCCGCTCTTCTGCATCTCGTACAGCCGGTGCACGCCCGTCGTCGTTTCCTCGGAAACGCCGCGGATGCCCTCCGCGATCGCCGTCCAGACGCCCGGCCGCTCCTTCAGCTCGCGGCGCAGCGTCTCGAGCACGACGCCCCACTCCTCGGGCTCGTTCTCCGGATCGAACTCCGGCACGCGCCCCGTCTTCTCGAACTCGTGCGCCTTGTGCACGAACAGCGTGGCGTCACCGCCGTCGTCGACGATGAGCGTGGGCCCCTTGCCGTCGGGCCAGCGAAGCGCCTCGGCCGTGCACCACCAGTACTCCTCGAGCGTCTCGCCCTTCCACGCGAAGACGGGGATCCCCTTCGGCGCCTCGGGCGTGCCGCCCGTCTCGGGACGGCCGACCACGACCGCGGCCGCGGCGTGATCCTGCGTCGAGAAGATGTTGCACGAGACCCAGCGGACGTCGGCGCCGAGCAGATCGAGCGTCTCGATCAGCACGGCCGTCTGAATCGTCATGTGCAGCGAGCCCATGATGCGCGCGCCGGCCAGCGGCTTCTGCCCCTTGTAGCGCTCGCGCAGCGCCATCAGGCCCGGCATCTCGTGCTCGGCGAGCCGGATCTCCTTCCGGCCCCACTCGGCCAGGTTCAGATCGGCCACCTTGAACGGCTCGCGCCCGGCCTTGCGGGCAGCCTCGAATGCGTGTTCGGTCACAGTCGCGGTCGACATCGGTTACTCCTCGGTTGCGTGTACTGAATCGGGGGATTCGATCGGATCGGCGGCCGGCCGTACGGGGCCCGGCGCAATCGCGGCGGCGGTAAACAGCGTGGGGCCGCGGCTGTCAGGATCGGGGGCGAGCGGCGTCAGCCGCCGCAGCACCAGACCGCTCTGCTCGAGCAGTCGACGCATCTGCTCCTCGCTGAAGCCGAGCCAGACGTGTCCCATCCGCTGACGATACTCCTCGCGCTCGTGCGGCGCCATGTCGACGACCAGGAGCCGCCCGCCGGGCTTCAGGATCCGCCGCGCCTCGGCCAGCGCCCGGCCGGGCGACGGCAGGTGGTGCAGCACCAGCATCATCACGGCCGCGTCGACCGCCCCGTCGGGCAGCGGCAGCGCCTCGAGCGACCCGCGGCGCAGCTCGACGTTCGGCAGTGACGCTGCGCGGGCGCGTGCCGCCGCGAGCATCTCATCGGAAGCGTCCACGCCAACGACGCGCGCGACGAGCGGCGAGAGCACCGGAAGCAGCTGCCCCGTCCCGCAGCCGAGATCGGCCACGATCCAGCTGTCGGGCAGCAGGCCCAGCAGGGCCGGCGCGGTGAACTGCGTGCCGAACAGCTCTTCGCGGAGCTGGTCCCACTCCCCGGCGGCCGTGGCGAAAAACTGCCGCGACGTGCGGCTCCGCCCGGCCAGCACCTGCGACAGTCGCCGCGCGTCCTCGGCTATTCCGGCCCGGCCGGCCAGCTCGCCCCGCGTGACGTCCCAGATGCGCGCGCGCGCCTCGTCGTCGATCGCCAGTGCGTAGTAGCGGCTGGTCCCGTCGCGCCGCGACGTCACCCACCCGGCGTCGGCCAGCGTCTTCAGGTGCCGGCTCACGGTCGACTGCGGCAGCTGCAGCACCGCGCAGAGCTCGCTCACCGTCAGCTCCTGCTGCTCGAGGAGCCAGAGCATGCGGCAGCGGGTCGCATCGGCCAGCGCCGAGAAGGCGTCGAGCAGGGACAAGGAGGCAACGGCCATTTATCCGTAAATCCGGATTGAATGATACATGCTCGCCAGCACGCCTGCAACGAATCTTTCGTCGGGCTGTCCCGTCCCGCCCCGCCTCCGGCTCGGGCCGCTTCCAACGGTTGCGTCCTGTATCATGCGGCCCACCCATGCATCCCCTGCTGGTTCTCGTTGTCTCGATGGCGGCCGTCATCGGCCTGATCGTCTGGGCCCGTCTGCACGCGTTCCTGGCACTGCTCATCGGCGCCGTACTCGTCGGTGTGATGGCACCCGCCATCCCCGCGGCGGAGGCGGTCACGCTCGCCGCCACCGAGCTCGGCGTCGTGGCCGGACGCGTCGGCATCATCATCGCCCTCGCCTCGTTCATCGGGCTCGGTCTGCAGCACAGCGGCGGCGCGACGCGGATCGGCGCGTTCTTCCTGAACCTGGCCGGCGCAAAGCGCAGCCACTACGCGATGGCGGCCAACGGCTACATCCTGTCGATTCCGGTTTTCTTCGACACGGTGTTCTACCTGATGGCCCCGCTCATCCGGGCGATGCACGCGCAGGCAAAGTGGGGCTACCCGCTGCTGCTGATGGCCGTCGTCGGCGGCGCCGCCGCGACGCACGTCTTCGTGCCGCCGACGCCGGGCCCGCTGGCCGCGGCCACGCAGCTCAACGTCGACCTCGGGCTGATGATCCTGCTCGGCACGATCGTGGGCATCGGTGCGGCGATCGCGGGCCTTGCCTACGCCTCGTGGGCCTTCCGGCACTGGCCCAACCTGGCGGCCCGTGTCCGCGCCGAGATCGAGAACCCGCAGGCAGGATCGGACGCGCCTGTAACCGACGGGCCGCTGCCGGGCCTGTTCCTGTCGCTGCTGCCGATCGTGCTGCCCATCGTCCTGATCGCCGGCCGGACCGTCGTCACGGCCACGGGCGCCGAAGGGCCGCTCGCGTCGTTCGTCTCGTTTTTCGGCGACCCCAACGTGGCGCTCTTCCTCGCGCTGCTGGCCACGATATACCTGCTGGTGTCGACGCGACGCCTAACGCGCGCCGAACTGGCGGCGCTCACCGAGAAGGCCTTCGAGAGCGCCGGCACGATCATCCTCATCACGGCGGCCGGCGGCGCCTACGGCGGCATGCTCACGCGCGCGGAGATCGGCACGACGCTGGCCGACTATGCCTCGGCTCTCGGCCTGCCGGTGCTGCTGCTCGCCTTCCTGCTTGCCTCGCTCCTGAAGATCGCCCAGGGATCGAGCACGGTGGCCATCATCACGTCGGCGTCGATCATCGCCGGCCTCTATGCCGGCGGCGATCCCGCTCTGCTCCCGCATCCGGTGTATGCCGCCCTGGCCGCAGCCGGCGGCTCGCTGGTCGTGAGCTGGATGAACGACAGCGGCTTCTGGGTCATCGCGAAGATGGGCGGCCTCGACAACGCCGACACCATCCGCATGTGGACCGGCACGGCCGCCACCGTCGGGACGGCGGGCTTTCTGATCGCGGTCGTCCTGTCCTGGCTGCTGCCGTTGAAATAGATGTCCGCCGACGACCGGTCCCCCGACCACGACCCGTCCACACCCACGCCGCCGGACTCCGATACCGGCCACGAGCAGGGCCGGGGCGCGGCCATCATCAAGACCACGCTCATCGTCGTCGGGGTGGTCGGCGTCTGCTTCCTGCTGGCGTGGCTGATTACCCGCCGGCTGATCGACAGCTGGTCGCCCTGAACGAGGGCCCCGCGCGCCCACCGGCTTCGTAATAAGATCGCCGCGCCATGCAGCTCGACATCCTGACGGCTCTCTTCGTGTTCATGCTCGCCGCCTTCCTGGGCATGGACATCATCCGCCGCGTCTCCCGCCTGCTGCACACGCCGCTGATGTCGCTGACGAACGCCATCTCGTCGGTGGCCGTCATCGGTGCGCTCATCGTGACGGGACAGTCGGAAGACACACTGACGACGGTCCTCGGTGCCGTCGCGGTATTCGCCTCGACGACGAACGTGGTGAGCGGCTACATGATCACCGACCGCATGCTGCGGATGTTCAAGCGTCGCGAGGACCGGCAGTCATGACGTCGACGGCGCCCGTTACCGAACTGCTCTACCTCGGCGCCGCAGCGCTCTTCATCATGGCGCTGCGCTGGATGAGCCAGCCGGCGACGGCGCGGCGCTCCGTGCCGGCCGCCGTCACCGGCATGCTGCTCGCCGTCGTCGGCACGCTGATCCGCCCGGAAGTCGTCACCTACCAGTGGATCGTCGTCGCGGCCATTGCCGGCACGCTGCTCGGCATCCCGCTCGCGCGCGTGCCGCTGACCGCCGTCCCCGAACGGACCGGGCTGTCGCAGGCCTTCGGCGGCCTGGCGGCGCTGCTCGTCGGCACGGCGAAGTACTACATGTGGCTCGAAGAGGGCGAGCTGACACACTTCCGCGCGGCGGTCGTCGCCGGCGAGGTCATCCTCGGCGGCCTGACGTGCACGGGCGGCCTGCTGGCGGCCGGCAAGCTCGCCGAGTGGATCGCCACCCGGCCGATCACCTACCGCGGGCAGAACGTCGTCAGCTTCGTGATGCTCGGTGCGGCGGCCGTGCTCGCCGTGTGGGTCACCGTCAATCCCACCGATGCGTGGGCCCTGCCCGTCATCGTCGGACTGGCGCTGGTCTTCGGCGTACTGCTGATTCTGCCGATTGGCGGCGCCGACATGCCGACCGTCATCTCGTTCCTGAACTCCTATGCGGGCCTGGCCGCCGTGGCCATGGGGTTCGTGCTCGAGAACAAGCTGCTGATTGCCGCCGGCGCGCTCGACGGCGCGTCGGGCTTCGTGCTGTCGATCATCATGTGCCGGGCGATGAACCGGTCGGTCACCAACGTGCTGTTTGGCGCGTTCGGATCGGTGCAGAAGGCGCAGGCGGCCGCTGAAGAGCGCACGGTCAAGAGCGCCACGCCCACCGACGCCGCCGAGCTGCTGCTGAACGCCGACAGCGTCGTCATCATCCCGGGCTACGGGATGGCGGTCGCGCAGGCGCAGCATCGGGTGCGCGACCTCTACGACCAGCTGACGAAACGCGGCGTCGACGTCCGGTTCGCCGTGCATCCGGTGGCCGGGCGCATGCCCGGGCACATGAACGTCCTGCTCGCAGAAGCCGACATCCCGTACGACCGGCTGGTCGAGATGGACGACATCAACCCCGAGATGCCGCACGTCGGCGTCGCGCTCGTCATCGGCGCCAACGACGTCGTCAATCCCGCCGCCCGCAACGACGAGAAGAGCCCCATCTACGGCATGCCCATCATCGATGCCGACAAGGCGCAGACGGTGCTGGCCATCAAGCGGAGCATGAACCCGGGCTTTGCCGGCATCGAGAACGAGCTGTACTACGCGCCGAACACGCTGATGCTCTTCGGCGACGCCAAGCAGGTGCTCGGCGACGTGGTCAAGCAGATCACCGGCGAAGCGTCGGCCCACTGACACATCCGGACACTGGCGTGTCGACCGACCGACACGCCGCGCCATGCCGCGGCGCGCTCGTCGGCAGCAGCGCCGGCTAATTCGCGCGCCCGCGCCGACATGCAGCGCCCGGCCGATCCGGGCACCCATCTCCCCCGCTGGCACCGCTCTTGCCTCTGCCCGGGGCGCGTACTCCGCGGCTGCGCCCGCGGTACGTGTGCAGCGGAGGCACAGTGGCCGAACACGATCCCGACACGCCGACGCACAGCGCCCCCGCCCCCAGGGGCGGGCCGGGCACCGCCGTGGCCGCCGATCGTCGCCAGCATCCGCGCGTCGTCCCCGACGAGCGGAACCAGCTCGCGGCGAAACTGGCCAGCGGCTCACAGGTGCGACTGATCGACCTGTCGCGCGGCGGCGCGCAGTTCGAGTGCGAGCGCCGATTCCTGCCGAATGCGTCGGTCACGCTGCGGCTGCTGACGCGCGACGGCGAGTTCCCCGTCACCGGCCGCGTCGTCCGATCGCGCATCGTCCGGCTGGCGACCGGCGGCCTCGGATATCGCGTCGCTGTCGCCTTCTCGCAGCTGCTCGAAACGTCTCTCGAAGACACCCGTGAGGCAGACGAAGGTCTGCGCAAGGGGGATCACGACATCCAGGCCGGACAGGCGGCCGCAGCGCCCGGGGACAGTACCGAGGTCGCGCAACCGACCGTATCCGAGCCCCCCGTCGCGGCACAGACCGATGCCGGACAGCCGGCTTCTGCCCCACCCCTCACCGAACGCTGGGCCGACATCACCGAGGAGGAAGCGCTCGCGTTCGAAAGTGCGGCCGGACCGCCCATGGCCGCACTCACGCTGACGGTCGCCGTCGACTCGACGTCGGAGCAGCTGCAGGACATGTTCAATGGCAACAACTGGTAGTCCGACCCCGGCGGAGCTCCCCTGATGTCCGCGGCTCTCGACGTTTCGCTCAACGTGCTCTACGTGCAGGGCACGCGCATCGAGGAAGACCGCGCGGCCACCGACGAACTGCGCACCGCGTCGTCCGAGCTGCAGATCACGACGATTGCCGGCCCGGCCGCGGCACTGGCCGAGCTGCGCCGCACGCCCGGCTGGCAGGCCCTGATCGTCTCGCCGTCGATCCCGCACAACGAAACACTCGCCCTCATTGCCAGCATCCGGCGCGATCGCATCCCGATCGCCATCGTCCCGATCATCGACGACACCCACCAGGAGGTGTTTGCCGCCGCGGTGGCTACCGGCGCCGACGATGTGCTGGTGCGGCGGGGCGGGACGCTCGTGAGCATCCGCGAGAGCCTGACGCGCATCCGCCAGAGCCCGCACCTGTTTCCCGCCGAGCAGCGTCGCCGCATCGTGGTGCTGTACGCGGGCCGCGACCCGCTCGTCTGGAACCTGCTCGCGCAGGTCCCGTTCGTCAGGGCCGAGCGCGCCGCCGTCACGCCGGAAGGGACGTGTCCGGTGCGGCGGCCCGGCGCGGGCGACGACAGTCTGCGCGCCGACGCGGTGATCATCGACGAAGCGCCCGGCGATGCGCATCCGCTGCAGGTACTCAAGTCAGTAAAGGCGCAGGCCTCCGACGTGCCGGTGATCGTGCTGACGTCGGCCGGCGGCGCCGACATCGCGACCGCGGCGCTCGAACTCGGTGCCGACGACACGGTGCTGAAGACCGGGATTTTCCGTCGCCGCCTGATCGCGACGCTGCGCCGCGTCCACCAGCGCATCGAGATCAGCGCACAGCAGCAGGAGACGCGCGCGCGCGAGGAGCGCCTCCGCCAGATTGTCGAGAACGTCCCGGCCGGCATCATGGTCGTGTCGGGCGACGGGCGCGTGCTCGCCATGAACGGCGCGGCGCTCCAGCTGTTCGGCGCCTCGAGGCCGCGCGACGTGGTGGGCCGCGACTTCCGCGATCTGGCCGCCGAAGCGGCCCGTCCCGACGTCGGCGAGCTCATCCGGAAGGTCACAAAGGGCGAGCCCGGGTCGCTCGACTTCGACGCGGTCACGCTCGACGGTTCGACGTTCGGCGCGCACATCGACGCGGTGATGCTCGAGCGCGACGCGCGCGGCAACCGCGGCCTGGTGGCGGCCATCGGCCGCGCCGGCCAGCCCGAGGCCTCGGCGGAGCTGCCCGCGCTGCGCGCCGAGCTCGAACGCCTCGAACGCCACTACGCCGAGCTCGAAGAAGCGCGGACGCGTGAGCGGGAGACGTGGGAAGCCGAGCGCCGTGCGCTGCTCGAACGCCTCGAGGCGACCGAGCGTGCAGCCGCCGAACGCGACACGCTGGCGCGGCGGCTCGAGGAAATCAGCGCGGAGCTCACCCGCGCCGGCGAGACCTTCGCCGCCGAGCGTGAAGCGCTCGAACAGCAGATCCGTGAGCTCGAGGCCAGGACCGAACAGAGCTCGAACGAAGGCGCGCTCCGCCTGGAGCTCGAGCGCTCGCTCACACAGGTCAGGACCGAGCTCGAGCAGGCCATCGAAGCACACGCCGTCGAACGGTCGGGCTGGGAAGCCATCCGCGCCGACCTCGAGGCGCGCATCGAGGAGCTCGACCAGGCGCACCGCTCCGAGCACGACTCGCTCGTCGCCTCGCTGCGGTCGGAGCTCACGCGGCTCGAAGGAACCCTCGCCGACGAGCGTGCGCGCTGGGACGACACCCGGCAGCAGCTCGAAGCCGAACTGCAGCGCGCGCGCGAGGCCCTGTGGGAAGAGCACCGCGCGCACGAAGCCACGCGGGCGGGCTACGAGTCGGATCTCGCCTCACTCCGGACGCAGCTCGATGAAGCGCGCGTCGACTGGGAGACGCGCGAGGCGTCGCTCCGGCGCGAGCTCGACGATCTCCGGGCCGAGCGCGAGGCACAGCAACAGGCGCTCGAAGAGCAACGCGCCGCCCACGCGGCCGAACGGGCCGAGCTCGAGGCGGCGCGCGAGCGCCTGACGGCCGCGCTCGAAGTCGAGCGCGCCGCCTGGCGCGAGGAGCGCCAGGCGATCGACGAAGAGCGGCTCCGGCTCGCCGAGCGGCTGGCGGAGATCGACGCCCGGAGCGACCAGGCCCGCCGGGAAGAAATCGAGCGCGAGCGGCAGCAGTGGGCGGCCGAGCGCGCGGAACTCGACCGTCAGCTTGCGGACGCCCGTGTCGAACTCGATCGCCACGCGGCCGCACGCGCCGAACTCCAGCGCGAGCTCGACGAGGCGCACGGCAGACAGGCCGACCTCGAACGTCAACTCGACGAAGCGCGCGCCGGGCGCAGCGACCTCGAGCGGCAGCTCGGTGAAGCGCACGCCCGGAGCGCCGACCTCGACCGGCAACTCGAGGACGCGCGCGCCGGACGCGACGAGCGCGAGCGGCAGCTCGAGGACGCGCGCCAGGAGCGCGAGCGGGCCGCCGAGGCGCTTCAGGCCCTGACCGACGAGTACGACGCGACGCGCGCACGCCTCGAG
>QGVF01000014.1 GCA_003242705.1 Acidobacteriota bacterium | reverse complement strand
AATGGCGGGCGCAACTATCTCTTCCGCAACCTCGGTGACGGCACGTTCGAGGAGTGCGCCGAGGCGATGGGTGTTGCGACCCGCCGCTGGACGCTCGCGGCGGCAGCGGCGGATCTGGCCGGCACCGGCTATCCCGATCTGTTCCTCGCCAACGACTACGGCATCTCGGAGCTGTTCGCCAATCAGGAGGGGCGCGGGTTCGTCGAGGTGGGCGTCGAGACGGGCGTCGGCCGATCGCCGAAGAGCGGCATGAACGCGGCGTTTGGCGACATCTTCAACGACGGCCGGCTCGCCATCTACAAGACGAACATCTCGGAGCCCGGCGTGCTCGTGCAGGCCAACGACCTGTGGGTGCCGCGTGGCCTGACCGCGTCAGGTCTCCCCGTGTTCGAGAACCTGGCGACGACGATGGGGGTGGACCTGGGCGGCTGGAGCTGGGGCGCGCAGTTCGGCGACCTGAACAACGACGGGACGCTCGACCTGTTCCTCGTCAATGGTTATGTGTCGGCGGGGGAGCGTACGAGCTACTGGTACGACTTCGCGCAGATCGCCGTCGGTCACAACCGGATCATCGGCGACGCGCGCAACTGGCCCGCGATGCGGGGGCGCAGCCTCTCGGGCTACCAGCATTCGCGCGTCTGGATCAACGACGGACAGGGGCGGTTCGTGGAGGTGGCGCAGGAGGTCGGCGTGACCGACACGTTCGACGGCCGCTCGATCGTGTTCGCCGATCTCGGCAACCGCGGCGTGCTCGACGCGATCGTCGCCAACCAGAAGGGACCGCTGCTCATCTACGCCAACCGGGTGGCGCCCGGCCGGCACTGGATCGCGTTCGAGCTCGAGGGGACGACGAGCAACCGCAGTGCGATTGGTGCGCGCGTCGAGGTGCACTGGGGCGGGCGGCGGCAGGTGCAGGAGGTGAGCGGCGGCAGCGGCTTCAGTGGCCAGAACCAGCGACGCCTGCACTACGGACTCGGCGACGTCGATCACGTGGATCGCGTCGTGATCCGCTGGCCGTCGGGGCGCGTCGACACGCTCGAGAGCCCGGCCGTCGACCGGCTGCACCGGGTCAGGGAAGGGGAATGATGCGCGTGCGGATCGATCCGCGGTTCGTGCCGCCGATGTTCATCACGCTGATCCTGATCGTCGCGCACACGACGTTCGGGATTCTCGAGGGGCTCGAGCGGACGGCCATCGCCATCGTCTCGGCCATTGCTGCCGAGCTCGCGCTGGGCCGGATGACGTGGGGGCGCTGGCCGCACCCGGCAAGTGCTTACATCAGCGGCATCAGCGTGGGAATTCTCGTGCGGTCGCCGTTCGTCTGGCCGTACGTGTTCGCCAGCGTCATCTCGATCCTGACGAAGTACGTCCTCAGGCTCGACAATCGGCACCTGTGGAATCCGTCGAACTTCGGGGTGTCGGCGCTGCTGTTTCTTGCGCCCGACACGGTGACGCTGCTCAGCATCCAGTGGGGCAACAACATCTGGCCGATGGCCGTCATCTGGATGCTGGGCTTCGTGATTGTGTGGCGCGTCGGGAAGCTGCACGTCAGTGCGGCCTACGTCGTCGCGTTCGTCGTCTTCGCGTTCGTCCGGAGCGGGCTGACGGGCGTCCCGTGGCAGGCGGCGCTTGCGCCGATCACGGGGCCGATGTACCAGCTGTTCATCTTCTTCATGGTGACCGACCCGAAAGTGGCGGTCCGGTCGAAGTCGGGGCAGGTGGTCGTTGCCGTGGTGGTCGCGTTCGTCGAGATGCTGTTCCGGCTCAACGAGGTGATTTACGCGCCGTTCTACGCGCTGTTCCTGGTAGGGCCGGCGGCGCTGCTGATCGAACGGGCGATCGACCGGCGCCAGGCGCCGGCGGTCCACCCGGCGGCGGGCTGAACGGGTGCCCGTCGACTAGTAGTTTCAGATGATTGCGGGCGTCGGCGGAGCGCGGAAAAATACGCCCCCGGAGGATCCATGCACGCGACGCATACCGCCGTTCTGCCCTCGGGTCAGGCCCCCTGGCTCGAGCGGCTCAACACCGAATGGCACGAGCTGGCGCTTCGCGCCTACATGGCCATCGTGCTCGCCCACTGGGCCGAGCACCTGCTCCAGGCGTTCCAGATCTACGCGCTCGGCTGGCCTGTCCCCGAGTCGCGCGGGCTCATCGGGCACTTCTTCCCGTGGGTGATCACTTCTGAGACGCTCCACTACGGCTACGCGCTCGTGATGCTCGTGGGCCTGTGGCTCCTGCGCCACGGATTCACGGAGCCGCTCGAGCGGCGCTGGTGGCTGATTGCGCTCGGCATTCAGTTCTGGCACCACATCGAGCACGGGCTGCTGCAGCTGCAGGCGATCACCGGGCCCTTCTTCGGACGCCCCGTGCCGACCAGCATCGCGCAGCTCTGGATTCCCCGCGTCGAGCTGCACCTCATCTACAACACCCTGGTGTTCGTGCCCATGGTGATTGCGATGTACTACCACCTGTTCCCGCCGGCAACGGCGACCCAGCCGCGCTGCACCTGCGCCTGGCATCGCGCCGCCTGAGCCATGGGTAAGCGCGGGTGGCGGGGCTCCGGCGCCGGGGGCCCGCCCGACGCACGACGGAGGCGCGCGGCATGCTGATACGCCTTGCCGCCGCCGCAGTGCTGCTCGTCCTTTGTGCCTGCAGCGGACCGCAGGCGCCCTTCAGTCCAGGCTTCACCGCCGAGCTCACACCGACACCGCCGGTCGTCGGCCGTGAGTTCGACGTGCGATTGGAGGTGGCAGAGGCGAGCGTGCCTCTGCTCGATGCCGCCGCGCTGGAGCTGGAGGGCCACATGACCCATCCCGGCATGGCGCCGGAAGTCGCGCGCCTGGTGGAGGACGCGCCCGGACGGTACCGCGCGCGCATCCGCATCACCATGGCCGGCGAGTGGGTGCTGCTCGTCACGGGACGGCTCGCCAACGGCCGACCCGTGCGCGAGGAGGTGGCGCGCGCGACGGCCGTGGCCGAGTGACCCGCGATGGATCTGCTTCGCTGGCCCGTCGTCGGCCCGTTCCTGCGCTGGCGGCACGCGCGCACGTCGCTGCAGCTGGTTCTGCTCGCGGCAGCCGTCGTCATCGTCCTGCACGGCCTGGTCGGGCCGGATCTGGCATCGACGAACCTCGCGACGGTGCTCACGTGGGTGCACTACCGCGGCCTGCTGGTGGTGGCCCTGCTCGCCGCCGGCAACCTGTTCTGCCTGGGCTGCCCGCTCGTCCGCGTTCGCGACTGGGGACGACAGCTTCACATGCCGCGGCGTGCCTGGCCTGCGCGTCTGCGCGGCAAGTGGATCGGCGTGGCGCTGTTTGCCGCCGTGCTGCTCACCTACGAACTGTTCGACCTGTGGGCGCTGCCGGCGGCCACCGCGTGGCTCGTCCTGGGCTACTTCGCCGCCGCGGTCGTCGTCGATCTCACCTTCCGCGGCGCGTCGTTCTGCCAGTACGTCTGCCCCGTCGGGCAGTTCAACTTCGTCGCCTCGACGGTCTCGCCCCTCGAGCTGCGCATGCGCGATGCGAACACCTGCCGGACGTGTCGGACGGCTGACTGCGTGAGCGGACGGAAGGCGCCTGCCGGCGACACGGCGCTGCGTCCGCGTGTCGTGCAGCGCGGCTGCGAGCTCGGACTGTTCATGCCCGCCAAGGTCGGCAACCTCGACTGCACGTTCTGCCTCGATTGCGTCCAGGCCTGTCCTCACGACAACATTGCCCTCGCCTCGCGTGTGCCTGGTGCCGAGCTGGCCGACGATCGACGGCGATCGGGCATCGGTCGCCTGGTGGATCGCGTCGATCTGGCTGCCCTGGTCGTGGTGTTCTCCTTCGGTGCGCTGCTCAACGCGTTCCTGATGGTCGCGCCGGCGCAGGCACTCCAGGGGTGGATGGAGCACGACTGGGGCCTGTCGCGGGCGTCGGTGCTGGCGCTGCTGTTCGGGGCCGGACTCGTCGTGCTGCCGTTCGGCCTGCTCGGTGCAGCAGCGTTCTCAACCCGTGCCCTCACCGGCGACGGCGCGCCCCCGGGGCTCGTCGTCCGCCGGTTCGTCATGTCTCTTGTGCCGCTTGCCACGGGCGTATGGGCGGCTCACTACGGGTTCCACCTGCTGACCGGACTGCTCGTCGTCGTGCCGATCACGCAGAATGCCGTGCTCGACCTCACCGGTGCACCCTGGCTCGGCTGGCCGTTCTGGCGCTGGACCGGCCTGCGGCCCGGATCGGTCTTCCCGCTGCAGGCCGGCCTCGTGCTGCTCGGCGCCTTCGGATCGGTGGCGGTGGTGCAGGCCACGGCCGAGCGCGACTACGGCGCCCGCATGTGGCGGGCCGCGGCACCATGGCTCATGCTGACGACGCTCCTGGCGATGACTGCGCTGTGGATCCTCTTTCAGCCGATGCAGATGCGGGGGATGGGGCCGTGAGCCAGGCTTTCTATCCGGCTCGGCATCTCGCGTGCGCGCTCATCGTCCTGCTGCTGACATCGACCACACGGGTGGCTGCGCACGAAGGCCCGCCGTACCCGATCGTGTCCAACCATCGCGAGGGGCCTTACGTGGTGTCGGTCTGGACCGATCCCGATACGACCGACGACGGCACGGCGGGCGGCCAGTTCTGGGTGATGGTGCAGCAGGCCGACGGGAGCGGCGTACCGGCCGGCACACGCGCAGCCGTAACCGTCCGCCCTCTGGAGCGCGAAGGGCCGGCACTCGACGCGGAGGCAGAGCCGGTCGACGGTGATCCCGGCCGTCAGTTCGCCGCGGTCGTGCTCGACCACGAAGGGTGGTTCTCCGTGACGGCACGCGTCGACGGGCCGCTCGGGTCGGTCACGGTCGCGGCCGATGTCGAGGCCACCTACGACACGCGGCCGGCGCCGATTCTGCTGATCGTCTACCTGGTGCCGTTCGTGCTGGTCGGGCTGATGTGGCTGCGGCTCGTCCGCCGTCGCCGGCAGATGGCGGCGTCTGCCGGGCACTGACCGCTGTTCACCGGACCGCGTGTGCATCGGGAGGCCGGGCTGCGGCACACTGGCATCGCCATGACCGAACGGCCTCCCGTCAACGTCGTCACCGTCACCGCGGGGCTCTGCTTCATTGCGCTTGGTGTGCTGCTGATGCTGCAGCGGGCCGGTGTCGTGGAGTTCCGCCAGATCATCGACCTGTGGCCCGTCGCGCTCATTGCGCTCGGCGGCGCGATTGCCTGGCAGGCCCGCCGCGGCCCGGCTGTCTCCGACAGTGGCGGCGCGATTGCCTCGCTCGTCTGGCTGGCGCTCGTCGGGCTGCTCTTCAGCTATACGGTCGACCGCCGCGAGCGCATCGAGCAGGAAGTCGAACGCGGCGGCGTGAACGCGGTGTCGGTGATTGCCGGCGACCGCCGCGTCGACGAAGACGGCGTCTTCCGCCGCGGCTACGTGACGACGGTCATGGGAGGCGCCAGGCTCGACTTCTCGCGCGCCACCGTCGCGCCGGGCGAGATCGCCACGCTCGATGTGTTCAATGTCCTCGGCGGCACCGAGATCTTCGTGCCGCCTCACTGGAATGTCGTCGTCGACGCGACGACGATCGCCGGCGGCATCCAGGACGAACGGGATCAGTCGCGCGTCGCGGAAGGGGCCGAGGGGGCAAGTGCGGGGGCGACCGTCGATTTCGGCGACGAGGCGGAGCCGCCGCAGCTGATCATCACGGGCACGGTCATCCTTGGCGGCGTAAGTATCAAGTGAGCCGGGCCGGTGCACGCTGGCCGGCGTCGGTCTCTTTGTCGCCGTTCAACAGTCGGAGCAGGCGATCGATCTCCTCGCGGGTGGCCTGCAGCCGTTCCGCACCGGCGATGAGATCGCTGGCGAGAACCGGATACCAGCCGCAGCGCCGATCATCGAGCAGTCCTGCGGTGTCGAATGGCTCGATGGCGCGCGCGATGCGATCGAACAGCACCTGTCGCGCGCGGCCGACAGGGAGCTGGAGCGCTGCGTCGCAGCAGGCGGCAAGCTCGGGACCGAACGTCGGGTGGGCGTGCAGCAGGAAGCCCGGCGCGAGCCACGGTCGTCCGAGCCGCCGGACCGTTTCGCTGAAGCTGGCCGCCGCGAAGTAGAGCAGCGTCAGCCGTCGGAACAGCGCAGGGTCGGCCATGCTGGCATAGAGCGCGGCCACGATGTGTTCGGTGGCGTCGAGCTCGGCCTGCGTGACAGCGGCGTACCCGGTAAGACGCTCGTCGCGCGCGGGACCCGCAGGGGTCTCGAGCAGGATTTTCACGAGGCGCCCGATCCCGAGGAGCGTCAGGGGGAAGCCGGTCGACAGCAGCGGATCGACCACCCCGGCTGCCGACGGCAGCAGGGCCCAGGCGGGACCGACGACCGTGCGTGTGCGGAACGTGACGCGCGGTGCGTGCACGAACGGCAGCACGGCGCGGCTGCGCCGGAACTGCTCGCGGGGCGATGGCAGCAGGTCGAGCAGGCGTTGCCAGGCGGCTGCGCCGCCGTTGCCGATGCCGAGCTGCGCGGCGAGCGGATCGGTGAGCGCGGCGCCCGCGCTCGTGATCCCGTTGTTGAATCGAAGAATCCAGATCCAGCCGCCCGGAAAGATGTGGTGAAGCGCGGCGGCGTCAGGCGGATACGGCGGCTGTCCGGCCGGCGGCATCACGGATTCCCACAGGTCGACATCCGTGAAGTGCGTGTAGAGCGCCTGCGTCGGCGGCATCCATCGCGGTGCCGTGCCGCCGTCGCCGAGGGCGTTCACGAGGAAGCCGCGCGGACCGCTCGCGTCGACGACGAAGGCCGCGCGGATGTCGAGCGTGCGTCCGTGGCGCCGCGCGGCGAGGCGGATGCCGGCTGCCTCCGGGTGGACCGCCTCGATCCGCGTTTCGTCGAAGTACTCGACGCCCGCGGCGCGTGCGGCGTCGACGAGCGCCAGATCGAAGTCGGGGCGGTACCAGTGCGTGTCGGCCACGCGGTCGTTCGGGCTGGCGGCAACCATCAGCTCGTGCGCCCGATCGGGCGTTGGTTCGAAGGGCTTGCCGAGCCGGTGAAAGAGAAACGTGAAGCCCCGCTTGAGCCCGACGCCCACGTCGGGCCGGTGCGCCTGCCAGGTACCCCACTTGGAGAACACGCGCAGGTGCGGCAGGTCGTAGTCGTCGGCCAGTTCCTCGAGGAGCAGGTTCGTGAGCGGCGTCGTCGACTCGCCAATCACGAAGCGGGGGTGCCGCCCGCGCTCGACCAGCGCGACGCGGCGGCCGCGCGATCGCAGGAGCAGGGCTGTCAGCGATCCGGCGAATCCCGAACCGATGACGGCGACGTCGACGTCGAGTGGCGAGACGGGTACGAGCATCAGGCGGCCCTTCCATTGCCGCAATCGGGGCAATCCACGACAGGCAGCACGCGCTGTGCGAGGTTCATCTGCCGCAGACGCTCGCGACGCGCCGCCGCGCAACGGCCACAGGCGGCGACTCGATCGAAATCCCAGAGATCGACGAGAACAAACGGCCGTGCGTCAAGGGCGAGGCACGCGGCGAATGCCCTTTCGACATCAGCCAGCGACGGCCGGCGGAACAGGCCGCAGCGCTCGAGGACTTCCATCGTGCCGTTGCCGCTCCGGGTGGGAATCAGCGACACGACACGGGCGCCGCAGGCCTCGGCGAACCGTACCGATTCGACGAGCCAGTGGTCCTGCTCGTCGTGAGGCACGAATGGCGGGTTGATCAGCAGGAACGCCCGGAGTGCGGCGCCGACCTCGGCAAGGATGTCCCCCGCGCGGCGCAAGTCGTCGAGCGTCACGTGTTTGTCGAGCCGTTCGAGGGCCTCGGGATGGGCGGTCTCGACGCCGACGGCAACTTCAAGCGCCGGGCCGCGGGCATCGCTGCTGGCGTCGCGACGCTCTGCGGCCCGCCGGAGCCGCTCCTTGAACGCCACGAGCCGGCGTCCAAGCAGCGCCGGGTGCGATTCGACGATCACGCGGTCGAACGACGCCACGAGGTGCGCGATGGCGTCGTCGTCCGATTCGGGAATCGCCCTGGCATCGAAGAAGCTGCCGGCATTGTAGAGCTTGATGTGCCTGACACCGGTTGCGATCGGGGCGAGCGACTGCACGGCGGCGCGAATCTGGGCCGGGATGGCGCCCGGTGGCGTCGGGCCCGTGATCGTGTGCTGCCACAGGTCGCACATCGCGCAGCGCCAGGGGCACTCGGCACCGGTCAGGAAGATGGTCCCGACGCGGACGGGCCGGCCGGGCGCGTCGGGCTCCTCGTCGATCGTGGTCCCGGCCGGGATGCCGAGATCGAACGTGCGATCGACGACAGGCCGGGTGGCCGTGATGAACGCGCGCCGCGCCGCCCGGTCATCCGGATAGGCTTCCATGCGCCTACTCGTACAGCGAATGGAAGGCGCGGCGGTACTCGCGCTCGCTGCGGCCGAGCCGGGGACGGAGTCGATCCGGCGAGGTCGTCCCGTGCTGGAACCGGCGCTTCGGGAAGACGGGCATCTCGAACCCCGTGATCGCCCGGATACCGCGCGAGACGATCTCGCCCTTGAGCGCGTAGAGCGACGGCACGTCGTAGCCGGTGAGCTCCGCAAACGGAATCCCCTCGGCCACTTCGATCACATCCGGCTGCGTGAACGGGCTGAACGTCTCGAAGCCGAAGTACCGCGTGGGCGCGTACGACCGCACGTAGCCGCGGCTCAGCCCGCCGCTGTAGGTGAGCGAGTGCTTGATGCGGCCCACGCCCCAGCCCTCCTGGTAGAGCATCCGGTTGTCGATGACGCTGCGGATGGTCAGCTCGGGGTTCTCTTCGATCGGGTAATCCTTCAGGTTCTCGTCGCCGCCGTCGCCGTCGACGAGGTAGCGCCACTCCGGGTAGCGCGCGCGGATGCCGCGGCACAGCGCGATCGACATGGCGGCGCACTCGACGTCCAGCGGCTTGTAGTCCTCGATGATCTTCAGCGTCTCGACGACGTCGATGTCGTCGGGATCGGCCTGAATCTCTTCGAGGAAGAGCGACAGGTCGAGCTCGGCCAGGAACCGGCGGGCCTGCTCGACGTCGGCACCGCCGCCCATGTCGAGCACGAACGCCTTGAGCCGCGCCGGCGACAGGCCGAGCCTGCGCATCGTGTCGTAGACCAGCAGGAAGATCGCTCCGCTGTCGATGCCGCCCGAGAACTCCACGCCGATGGCCGCCGCGGGATCGGTCGCCTGCACGTGCTGGAGCCACCGGGCGACGACGTGCGCCGTGGCCCCGATGTAGCGCCGGCCGATCTCGTCGAGATCGCGCGGGATCGTGTTCGGCTCCGGCGCGAAGAAGCGCGTGTAGGTCGGGTCGGGATCGGGACAGCCGACCAGCTGGATCTCGACGACGTGGTGCGCCGGCACCATGCGCGTGTAGGTCGGGTGGAACTGATCGGCGAGGCCGTCGCGCTCGAGTGCCGCGTGCAGCGTGTCGATGCGATCCGCGACGTAGAGCGCCGGGCCCTCGTGCCGCTTGGCGAGAAAGTACCGCATCGGCCGATCGAGCGATCGCGCCATCCGGACGATGATGCCGTCGACGGCCACGATGGCGAACGAGCCGTCGATGGCGCGCACCCGCGCGGCGTCGCCGCTGCGGACGCGGTCCCGCGCCTCGTCGAGACTCATGCCGTAGATTCGGTTGAGGCCGGGATCGGTGAGATCGACAACACGGCTGACGTACTGGTGCATGGGCCGGATTATGGATCGATCGACAGGCAGACCGGCTCTGCCGCCGGTCCGCTCTATGATGCGGAGAGCGGCCCGCGTACGGGCCGGAGGAGGATGGCGTGAAAATCGAGCACGTGGCCTGGCAGGTTCCCGATCCGGTGGCGCTTGCTGACTGGTACGTCGAGCACCTGGGCATGCGCGTCAAGCGCGCCTCGTCAGCGCCGCCGTTTGCGCGGTTCCTCGCCGACGACAGCGATCGCGTGATGATCGAGGTCTACAGCAACCCGCAGGTCCCGATGCCCGACTACGCGGCGGCCGATCCGCTGGTGATGCACCTGGCCTTTCTCACCGACGACGTGACCGGCACGCGCGCACGGCTGATCGCGGCCGGTGCGACACCCGCAGGTGAGATTGTCGTCACGCCGGCCGGCGACGAGCTGGCCATGCTGCGCGACCCGTGGGGCATTCCGCTTCAGCTCGTGCGGCGCGCCGAGCCGATGATCGGGTGACGGCCATGTCCCTGCTCGAGCTCGTTCGCGGCTGCACGTTCGACGACTTCCTGCTCGCACCGCAGCTCGGGGAGCTGCCGTCGCGCAACCCGGCGCTCGTCGACCTGTCGGCGCCGTTCACCACCGGGATCCGTCTCCAGCGTCCGCTCGTGTCGGCCAACATGGACACGGTGACCCGGGCGGCGATGGCCATCGTGATGGCCGAAGAGGGCGGGATCGGCGTCATCGATCGCGGATTCCGCTCGGGTGTGATCGAGCCGCAGGTGTCGGAGGTCGCCAAGGTCAAGCGCACGCAGCATGGCGTCGTGGCCGATCCGCGGTCGATTGCGCCGTCGGCGACGGTGGGCGAGGCCAGGCAGCTGATGCATGCGGCGCGCGTCGGCACGCTGGTCGTGACGGCGCCCGACGGCCGGCTGGCCGGCCTGCTCACCGAGCGGGACGTGCGCTTCGTCGGCGAGCGGCTCCGGGTCGACGAGCGCATGACGCCGCGCGAGCGGCTCATCGTCCATCGCGGCTCGCTCGGGCTGCCGGAGGCCGAGCAGCTGATGGTGGCGCACAAGATCAAGAAGCTGCCGCTCGTCGACGACGACGACCGGGTGATCGGCCTGATCACGTCGCGCGACCTGATCAAGCACCGCGAGCACCCGTTTGCCACGCGCGACGCGCTCGGCCGGCTGCGCGTGGCGGCCGCCATCGGCGCCACCGGCGATTACCTGGAGCGCGCAGCCGAGCTGCTGCGCGCCGGCGCCGACGCGCTGGTGATCGACATCGCGCATGGTCACTCGCGCGTCATGGAGCGCGCGATGCGGGCCGTCCGTGCGCGCTTCGGCGATGTGCCGCTCGTGGCCGGGAACGTGGCGACGGCCGAAGGTGTGCGGTTCCTGATCGAGCTCGGCGCCGACGCCGTCAAGGTGGGGATCGGGCCCGGCGGCGGCTGCACGACCCGCCTGGCGACCAACTTCGGCGTGCCGCAGGTCGAAGCGCTCGTCCGCTGCGCCGAGGCGGCCAGCGGTCGCGTGCCGCTCATCGCCGACGGCGGCGTCCGCCGCGACGGCGCCATCGTGCTCGCGCTGCTGTTCGGCGGCTCGACCGTCATGCTCGGCAGCGCCTTCGCGGGCACGCTCGAGACGCCGGGCGAGACCGTGCTCAAGCCGGTGCTGATGCCCGAATCACAGAAGATGGTGCGGGTGCCGTTCAAGGTCTTCCGCGGCATGGCCTCGGTCGGCGCCGTCCGCGATCGGCTCGACCTCGAGGACGCCGACCCCGATGAGCTCGAGGCGCTCGGCGCCGAGGGGCTCGAAGTGAGCGTGCCGGCGCGCGGGTCGGCGCGCGGCGTCATCCAGAACATGCTTCGACACCTGTGCTCGGCGATCAGCTACGGCGGCGCGCGCTCGCTCGACGAGCTGCGCCGTGCGTTCGCGGCCGATCCGGGCCGGTTCCTGATTCGGCTCTCGGCCGCGGCCCGTGCCGAATCGTTTCAGCGCTGAAAGGGTTCCGTCATGCCGATGCACCTTCACGTGGAAGTCACGATCGCGGCCTCGCCTGCCGACATCGCGGCCGTGCTGTTCGACCCGTCGCGGGAGCCGGAATGGGCCTCGGCGGTCGAAAGCGTCGAGATCCTCGACAACGCGCTCCGGCCGGGCGCGCGCGTGCGTCGTCAGCTGCGCGTGGCCGGCGTCGACGCGACGGTCACGACCGAGGTCGAGTCGGTCCATTTCCCGCACGTGCTGGCGATGCGGATTGTCGACGGCCCCGTTACCGGCTCGGTCCGGTACGACGTGCTCCGGACTGCCGAAGGGTCGCTGGTGAGACTGCGGGGGATGGCCGAGCCGGGCGGCGTCGTGCTGAGCGCACAGGCGGCGATGCTCGAAGGACCGGCGCAGACGCTGCTGCGACAGGACCTGGAGCGGTTGAAGCAGATTGTCGAAGGGTGAGGCGCCACTCGTGGCGGCGCGCCGACCGGAGCGCATCGCACCGGCGTGCGACCGACGTCGCCGCCGGCACTAGAGCCCGAGCAGGATGCTGACGGCGAGCAGCACCGCGGCCACCACCAGAGCAATGCCCAGCGCCAGGCCGAACGCGGTGCTCACCAGGCTGAAGAGCATAGCCGGCCGCATTGCCGCCACGGTTGCTTCCTGTCGAGCTGCCATCGGATCTCCCACCACGTGCCTCCGCCTGCAGGTAGTGCAGCTTGCGTGCCAGACGACCTTCGGGACCGTCGGTGCGTCCGCCAGCAGTGGTGGAGGCGGAACGAGCGCCGACCGGGTAAGGATTGGTCGGGCGCGCAGGTAGAATGTCCACACCTGCATGCGCCTCCTGCTGGCTCAACTGAACTTCACCGTCGGGGCCTTCGACGACAACTTCACGAAGATGGCGGCCGCCGTCGAGCACGCGCGCGCGCACGGCGCCGACCTCGTCGTCTTCTCCGAGCTGGCGACGACCGGCTATCCGCCGCGCGACCTGCTGCGGCACGAGCGCTTCATCGACCTGAACCTCGAGCAGCTCGATCGCCTGGCGGCGCTCAGTGCCGACCGGCCGGCGATCCTGACGGGCTTCGTCGACCGCAACCCGCGCGCGACGGGTAAGCGCCTGTACAACGCCGCGGCGCTCTGCAGTGGCGGGCGGATCGTGGCGCGCCGCGCGAAGTCGCTGCTGCCGACCTACGACGTCTTCGACGAGGACCGCTACTTCGAGCCGGCCACCACCGTCGAGCCGATCGTCTTCAAGGGCGCGCGGCTCGGCGTGACGATCTGCGAGGACGTCTGGAACGACCGCGACTTCTGGCCGAGCCGGCTCTACCACCGCGATCCGGTCGAGGAGCTGGCCGATCAGCACGTCGACCTGTTCATCAACATCTCGGCCAGTCCCTTCACGGCCGACAAGCCCGACCTGCGGCGGCGGATGATCGCGCAGGAGGCGGTGACGCACCGCCGCTGCTTCCTCTACGTGAACCAGGTCGGCGGCAACGACGAGCTCATCTTCGATGGTCACTCCATCGGCATCGGCCCGGATGGCCGGGAGCTGCTCCGCGGCCGGTCGTTCGAGGAGGATCTGATTCTGTGCGACGTGCCGGCCGGCGACGACACCCCGCTGCCGCCCGCCGTACCACCGCTCGAAAGTGGCGAAATCGAGGACGTGTACGCGGCGCTCGTGCTCGGCCTGCGCGACTACGTGCGGAAGAGCGGCCTGTCGAGCGCCGTGCTCGGGCTGTCCGGCGGCATCGATTCTGCGGTCGTCGCGTGCCTTGCCGCCGACGCGCTCGGGGCCGATCGGGTCCTCGGCGTGGCCCTGCCGTCGCGATATTCGTCGGCGCACAGTGTGGCCGACGCCGAGGCGCTCGCGCGCAACCTCGGCATCGGCTACCGGCTCGTGTCGATCGACGGCATCTATCAGGCGCAGCTCGACGCGCTCGCGCCGCTGTTCGAAGGGCGCGAGCCCGACGCCACCGAAGAGAACCTGCAGGCCCGTGCCCGTGGCGCCCTGCTCATGGCGCTGTCGAACAAGTTCGGCGCGATCCTGCTCACGAC
This sequence comes from Acidobacteriota bacterium, assembly GCA_003242705.1. GTDB lineage: Bacteria > Acidobacteriota > Vicinamibacteria > Vicinamibacterales > SCN-69-37 > SCN-69-37. The sequence continues at coordinate 26,497 of QGVF01000014.1, read as the reverse complement.
GGGCAACAAGTCGGAGCTGGCCGTCGGCTACTGCACGCTGTACGGCGACATGGCGGGCGGGCTCGCGGTGATCAGCGACGTGCCGAAGACGCTCGTCTACCGTCTGGCGGCCTGGATCAACCGCGATCGGGAGATCATCCCGGCCTCGACGATGACGAAGCCGCCGAGCGCCGAGCTGCGGCCCGGCCAGCTCGACACCGACAGCCTGCCGCCGTACGAGGTGCTCGATCCGATCGTCCAGGCGTACGTCGAGGAGCACCTGAGTGCCGATGAGATCGTCGCCCGCGGCTTCGATCCCGCGGTCGTGGCCGACGTGCTGCGGCGGATCGACAGCAATGAGTACAAGCGGCGCCAGGCCGCGCCGGGGCTGAAGATTTCGCCGACGGCCTTCGGTATCGGCCGGCGCTACCCGCTGGCGGCCGACTATCGGGCGCTCAGGCGGACAACGGCTCGACGGTAACCGTCGCGTTGTAGTCGGGCTCGAGCGATTCGGGATCGCGCGCCGTGGGCAGCAGGACGTTGCCTTCGGGCCAGTGGACCTCGAGGTTGCCGTCGCGAATCGGGCCCGGACGCAGCGTGCCTTCGAAGACCCCGTCGGCCGAGCGCAGCCGGACGCGTGCGCCCGGCGCCAGGCCCAGCCGCGCCAGATCGGCATCGCTGATAAGGATGTCGTGCCGACCGAAGCCCGTGAGCGGGTCGACGTCGCGCTGGATCATCGAGTTGAACTGTTTGCCACGCCTGGTCGAGACGACGAACGCGCCGTCGGGCGCTGGCCGGCCGCGCAGCGAAACATCGACGAAATGTGCCCGGCCGTCGACCGTCGCGAAGCGGCCGTCGGCATAGAGCAGCCGGCCGCCCCACTGGAACTGATCACCGCGGCGGGCGAGCAGCTCGATCCCCGCGTAGAGCGGCACGGCAGCCGCGATCTCGCGGCGGATGGCCTCGGCGCTCTCGCAGCCGACCAGGTGTTCCCGCTCGGGATACGCCCGCGCCATCAGCTCGCGGAAGACCCACCACTCCGGCCTGGCCGATCCGATGCGGCGCCCGGGAATCTCGGGCGAGAAGATGATGCGCCGCTCGGTCGACGTTTCGGTGCCGCCGCCGGGCGATTCGTAGCGCGTTGCGGCGGGCAGCAGCAGCACGTCGCCCTCGCCGTCGACGAGCATGGCCGACGACAGGACGATGTCCTGGTGGACGCGCAGCCTGGGGCGCGCCAGCGCCCGCCGCGACTGCGCTTCGTCGCCCAGCGTCTCGAGGAAATTGCCGCCGACCATCCAGAAGAGATCGATGCCGCCGTCGGCCGCCGCGCCGATCATTTCGGTGGCGGTCAGGCCGTGCCGCCGCGGCACGGGGAAGCCCCACACCCGCTCCCAGTGATCGGCCGTTTCGGGTGCGACCGACGGGACGCAGCCGACTTCGGCGCCGCCCTGCACGCCCGAGTGGCCGCGAATCGGCACGAGCCCGCGGTTCGGCCGGCCGGGCAGGCCACGCGCCAGCCCGAGGTTGATCAGCGCCTTGACCGTGTCGACGCCGTGCTCGTGCTGCGTCAGGCCCATCGACCAGATGAACACGGCGTTGGGCCGCGCCACGAGCAGATCGGCGAACTGCTCGATGCGCTCCCGCGACAGTCCCGACAGCCGCTCGATGTCGGGCCACTGCTCGGCGCTCACCTGCACGCGCACGCGGTTGAACCCGACCGTGTGCTGCTCGACGAACGCCCAGTCGATGCCCTCTTCGCGCTGCAGCAGCGCCTTGAGCACGCCGACGAGGAACGCCAGATCGCCGCCGGTCGTCACCTCGAACCAGTCGTCGGCCAGGGCCGTGCCGTGCAGGGCACTTCTCGCGATGGAAGGAATCCAGTAGCGCTCGAGGCCCGGCTCCCGGTACGGGTTCACGACGACGATGCGGGCGCCGCGCTCCTTGGCGTAGTGGAGGTACTTGGTCGAGACCGGCTGGTTGTTGGCGACGTTCGACCCGAACAGCACGATCAGGTCGGCGCCGATCCAGTCGACGTAGCTGCAGGTCGACGCGCCGTGGCCGAGCGTGGCCTTCAGCGCGACGGTCGAGGCGGCGTGGCAGAGCCGCGCGGCGTTGTCGACGTTCGACGTGCCGAAAAACCGCGCCGCCTTCTGCGCGGCGTAGTAGACCTCGTTCGTGACGCCGCGCGACGTCAGGTAGAACGCCATGCGGTCGGGTTCGGTCTCCCGGACCGCCGCGGCGGCCAGGTCGAGCGCCTGCTGCCAGTCGATGACCTGGAATCCCCGCTCGCCCGCGCGCCGGAGCATCGGTTCGGGAAGCCGGCCGAGCGCGCGCAGCTCGCGCGACGTCATGCCCTGCAGGGCGGAGACGTCCGACAGCACGGTCGGATCGAGCGCCGGCGCGGTGTTGAGCCGCATCAGCTCGAGCCGCACCATGCACAGGTGCATGCCGGGCAGCGTCCAGTCCTTCAGCCCCGACGTGCCGAGCGCACAGCCGTCGCAGCAGCCGTGGCGCAGGATCCTCAGGGCGAACGGAAGCTGGTCGCGGTTCTCCCAGGCGATCTTCGCCATTTCGCGGAAGTGCCGCGGTTTCTGCTGATCCAGACCGAACAGGGCCATGCCGGCTAGATGTTATCCTGCAGCACCGTGTCCGGACACCCGCTCGTTCGCGAGGTCGACGTCGTCCGTGTCGGCGACGGGTCGGCCGAGCGCCTCGTCGACCGCGTGGCCGTCGAAGCGCCTCTCGAGGTGCGCCTCGACGGACGACCCTTTTCGGTCATCATGCGCACGCCGGGCGACGACGCCCACCTGGCGGCCGGCTTTCTGTTTTCGGAAGGCATCCTCCGCCAGCCGTCCGACATCCGGTCGACGAGGGTCGGCGACGGCGTCGTCGACGTGGCGCTCGGCAGCGGGCTCGCCGCCGACATCGACCGTATCCTCGGCGGCCGTCGTCAGGTGGCGATGAACTCGTCGTGCGGGGTGTGCGGGCGTCGATCCATCGACGACCTCGAGTTGCCTGCCGGCCCCCTGCCGCACGAGTGGACGGTCGACGCGGCCGTCGTGGTCGGGTTGCCCGAGCGGTTGCGCGCGCACCAGCCGGCCTTCGCCGAGACGGGCGGGCTGCACGCGGCCGCGCTGGCCACGCCGGCGGGAGAAATCGAAGTCAGCGCCGAGGACGTCGGCCGTCACAATGCGGTCGACAAGCTGCTGGGGCGAATGTGGCTCGAGGAGCGCCTGCCGCTGTCGGGATCGATCCTCGTGGTCAGCGGCCGGCTGTCGTTCGAGATCGTGCAGAAGGCGTGGCTGGCCGGCGTGCCGATGGTCGTAGCCGTGTCGGCGCCGTCGAGTCTGGCGATCGAGCTTGCCGGGCGCGCCGCCATGACGCTCGTCGGGTTCACGCGGCGTGGGCGCTTCAACGTGTACGCAGGTGCCGCACGGATCCGTTCTGCCGCCTGAGTGCCGATCAGCCGGCAACCATCGGAGACTGCGCGACCGGAGGGACCGCCCTTGGCGGCGGTGCCGCGGCGTGAGCGCCGGCCGCGTGCTCTTCGGTCGATGCGCTGGCGGCGGTGAAACGTGCGACGAGCTCGGCCATGGCCCGCGTGCTGTCGGGATCGCCCAGCACTTCCCAGCCGGTGAAGAACCGTTCCTCCCGATCGCGCCCGTGGCACCACGCCACGTGCGCGCGCACCACGTACGGGGACTCGCCGTCGCCGGTGATCGTCAGCGCGTAGCTCTCGCCGCGCGCGAACCGCAGCATGCCGTCGGCCGCGAAGCCCCCCAGGCTCAGGTCGCGCACGATCATCGTCACGTCGAGCTCGGGGATGGAGGCAACGAGGTGACCGATGACGTCGTAGCGCGGCCAGCGGCGACGCAGCAGGCTTCGGGTCGAGACGGGACGTGACGCGAGTGGAGCCATGACCGAACGGTCAGTCGTCATAGCAAGGCCCGTACCGCCCGGACGAGCCCCGTTCCCTGCGGCTCAGGCGGCCTCGGGGCGCCGGGGCCGCCCTCAAAGTTGTCTTCTGTGGTACGAAAACCGCGCTTGCGGTAAGATGCCGCGGCGATGCTCCCATTTGCGAGCGGGCTCCGTCGACGGTCCGGTGGCACGGTCCTCGTTGTCGACGATCTCGAGGCGAACCTGACGGCGCTGGCGGCCATGCTGCGCCTGGAAGGCTACGACGTCCTGCTGGCCCGCAACGGCAGCGAGGCGATCGATATCGTCCGGGCCGAGCGCCCCGACGTGATCCTGTCCGACGTGCGCATGCCGGTGCTCGACGGGTTCGAGCTGTGCCGGGCGCTCAAGGCGGCGCCCGATACCTGCCTGCTGCCCGTCGTCCTGCTCACGGGAGCCACCGAGCCGCAGGACCGGCTCCGTGCCATCGAGGCCGGCGCCAACGACTTCCTCGCCAAACCCATCGATCAGTCGGAACTGAAGGCGCGCGTGCGGTCGCTCGTGCAGTTCAAGCAGGTGACCGACGAGCTCGACTCGGCCGAGGCCGTCCTGCGCAGCCTCGCGCTGATGATTGAGGTCCGCGACGCGTACACCGAGGGACACTGCCACCGGCTCGCCCGGTACGCGGTCGAAGTCGGCCGGCTGATCGGCCTCGACGAGCACGACCTGCAGGCCCTGTCGCGCGGCGGCTACTTCCACGACATCGGCAAGATCGGCCTGCCCGATGCGATTCTGCTCAAGCCGGGCGCGCTCACGCCCGAGGAGTTCGACCGCGTCAAGCAGCACCCGATCATCGGCGACGAGCTCTGCGGCAAGCTCCGGGCGCTGCAGCCGGTCCGCGGCATCGTGCGCCATCACCACGAGCGGCTCGACGGCAGCGGGTATCCCGACGGGATTGCCGGCGACGAGATTCCGCTGCTCGCGCAGATCATCGGGATCGTCGACGTGTACGACGCGATGACCACCGATCGGCCCTACCGGATGGCGATGACCGAGGCCGAGGCCATTGCCGAGCTCCGGCACGAGGTGGCGAAGGGGTGGCGGCGGGCCGACCTGGTCGAGGCCTTCATCGACACGCGCCGCACGGCCGGCGCCGGAGCGGCCTGACCGTCAGGCCCGAGGCTTCTTCGTCAGCTCGAGGAGCTTGCCGTGCAGCACGACCGCCGCGGGCAGCTCCTGCAGCGACCGCTGGTACTCGCGCCCGATCGGCGAGTCGGCCGACGGCTGCAGCACCTCCCGCGTCTTTCTCCGGAACGCCTCGAATTCATCGGCGCTGACCGGTCGCCGGTCGGCGAGCCGTTCGTCGATGTCGACAATCAGCGTGAGGATCGGACGCAGCCAGGCGAACCAGGGGTCGTCGCCGAGGAGCTTCAGGGCGTGGTGCGGACCCTGGACCGGGCCGGTTGCCGCGGCGTAGCGGGCGAGCTCGGCGTCGACGAGCGTCTTGTGCAGCGAGAGCAGGGCCGTACGCCAGGCCCGCAGGTGCGACACCATCACGGCCTGATCGAACACGTCGTGCTTTGCATCGTCCGGCATCCGGCAGGTGTCTCCTCAGGGCAGCAGGCCGGGCGTCGCGGCCGTGTCGGGCATCGTCGAGACCTCGACGAGCGAGAGTGGATCGACCCGCGTGCCGTTCAGCCTCACGGTCCAGTGCAGATGTGGGCCGGTTACCCGCCCGGTGGCACCAACGCGGCCCAGTTCGTCTCCCGGCGCGACGACCGTACCCGGTCTGACGCTGATGGCCGACAGGTGGGCGAAGAGCGACACGAGACCGAGCCCATGGTCGACGACGACCGTTCCGCCGGTGAAGTACAGGTCCTCGGCAAGGACGACGCGGCCGTGGTTGGGCGATCGGACGGGGCGTCCGGTCGGGCTCAGAAAGTCGGTGCCGCCGTGCGGGCTGCGCGGCACGTTGTTGTAGATGCTCCGCGAGCCGAACGCGCTGTTCGGCGGATCCGGAACGGGGCGGACGAACGGTTCCACCCAGAGCCGCTCCGGCGTGCGCGATGCCCAGATGGCATTGAGCCGTTCGGCTTCGCGGACGATGCGATCGGCCACGTCGGGCGGCGGCTCGACGTACTGCGGCTCGACGGTCAGTCGGCGCGTCCGGAACTCTTTGGGTTCGACGATGAGCGTGCGCGTCGTGAGGAACGTCTCGGGCGGATGCGTCCCGACGAACGAGACGACGTGCCGTCCCGGCGCGACGTCAAGGTCGATGCCGATGAGCACCTGCCAGCGCGTGTCGCTGACGCGATATGGTTGAAACTCGACGCCGAAGGCTTCGACGGCCAGCGTTTCGAACCGCGTGGCGGTGTCGATGGTGAGGCGGACGACTTCACCCGGCTGAACGCCACGCGCTGCGCCGCGGACATCGAAGGCCTGGGACTGGACGCGCGCCGCGGGCTGGGCGAGCAGCAGGGACCAGAGCAGCAGGACCGCCACGATTGGCATGACTGGCACTCTACGGCCCTCGGGCGGCTGGCGCAAGACATCGGGAGACGGACGACAGGAGATCTCAGGGCATGGAGGCGACCACCGTACCGCACGGGTTTCTCGACATCATGGGCCGCATGCTGCTCGCGGTCGTGGCGGGCGCCATCATCGGCATCGACCGCGAGCTGCAGCGCAAGCCAGCCGGCGTCCGCACGCACGCGCTCGTGGCGATGGGCGCCTGCATGTTCACGATGATCGGCCTGATCGTGGCCGACGTCCCCACGCTCGATCTGTCCGCGCCCGGCCGCGTCGTGCAGGGTGTGGTGGCCGGCGTGGGTTTCATCGGGGCCGGTGCGATCTTCCGCCGCGAGGGCCTCACGGGCGGACAGGGGCTGACGACCGCGGCGTCGGTGTGGGTGGTCGCCGCCGTCGGGGCGGCCTCGGCCGCCGGGCTCTGGCGGCTGTCCGCCGTGGCCGTCGTGCTCGCCGTGCTGATCCTGCTGCTCGAGGAGCCGGTGGATCGACTCGTGGACTACATGAGCCGACGTCGGTCGGCGCGCGAATCGGGCGAGCGGCCGTCGAGCTAAGGCAGCGCCGTGCCGTCGGGCGCGAGCACCGGTCCGAGCGATGCGCTCAGTACGACCGCCACGACCACGCAGATGAGCAGCGCCAGCGCGCAGACGAGCAGCGCACGGGCCGTGCTGGTGTAGTCGAGCGCCTGGCGGACGGCCACGACCGTGGCCGCGAACATCCAGAGCCACGACACGACGAACACGAAGACCGTCACCCGCGGGAAGACGCCGAGGACCTGCAGCAGCCCGGGCGAGGCCGCAAACCCGATCGTCCGCATGAGCTCGATCGTGCTCGTGCGCGTCTCGGAGGTCGGCAGCAGCCGGCCGCCGATCTGATTCATGAGGACGGCCCAGGCCACCCAGGTCACCAGGGCGATCACCGCAATCGCCACCAGTGCGGCTGGACGCGGGCCCTGCCAGCCGGAGGCGCCGATGCCGGCCGCCAGGCTCGAGAGGACGACAGTTGCCATAGCCTGGCCGAGCGCCCCGCGATCCGCTTCGATGCCTTCGTACATCCCGCGATCGAGGAGCGCTGCGCCGACGAGCCGGTAGCCGTAGAGCGCCATGGCGCGATATTACCCCGGCGGGGTGTCGGCTGCGCCGGTCGCGGGTATGATGCGCCGGGAGCACACTATGGGATTGGCACGGATTCTCTGTCCGGTCGACATGTCGGAGCCGTCACGTCGCGCGTTCGACTGCGCACGTGCGCTGGCCGAAGACCAGCAGGCCGAGCTGATCGTGCTGCACGTGGTGGATACGACCCTCTGGACCGGCCTTGCGGTCGACGCCATGCGCTCCCTGTCGGATGCCCGGCGGAACGCGCTCAGCGACGAGCTGGAATGGTGGGTCGCCCGCCGGGCCGGCGACGCGGTGCCCATCAGGACCGAGGTCAGGGAAGGTCCGGTACGCGCGGTCATTCTCGACGCCGTCAGCGAGCTGTCGATCGACCTGATCGTGATGGCCACGCATGGTCGGAGCGGCTTCGAGCGCTTCGTGCTCGGCTCGGTCACCGAGAAGGTGCTGCGGCGCGTCCCGTGTCCGGTGCTGACCGTTCCGTCGCACGCTGAGGCGATCGTCAGGCCCGGAGGGCGCGGCCGTATCGTGTGCGCCACCGACGGGTCCGAGCTGTCGAAGCCGGCACTTGCGCGCGCCCGGGCCCTGGCCGAGTCACGCCGGGCGCCGCTGTCGGTCATCTCCGTCGTCGCCTGGCCCGAAGGCGAGTCGCCGTCATCGCTGCCCGAGCAGGTCCTGAACGTGCGGCGGCGGCTCGAGGAGCAGGCGGCAGTCATGCTCGCGCAGCTCGTGGAAGGCTGGGAGAGCCGGCCGGACCTGGTGGTGCGGTTCGGCAAGCCCGGCCGGCAGATCGTCGCGTATGCCGCGCAGGTGCAGGCCGAGCTGATCGTGGTCGGCGTGTCGGGACGCGGCGCGCTCGACCGCATGCTGCTCGGAGCCACGGCGCACGAGGTCGTCCGCGACGCGCCGTGCCCGGTGCTCTGCGTGCCCGCCGACGCAGGCTGACCTGCCCATGACGTCGATCGTTCGCGCGTGGCAGATCGTCGACGGTGGCGTCCTGGCGAACATGCCGGTACGGCTGCCGGAGCCGGGGCCGACCGAGGTCGTCGTCCGCGTCGGCGCCGTCGCGCTCAATCATCGCGATCTGCTCGTGCGGGCCGGACGGTACGGCCGGGCCGTGCCGGTGGGCGCCGTGCCCTGTTCGGACGCAGCCGGCGTGATTGCGGCAATCGGGACGCGCGTCGACCGGGTGGCCGTCGGCGATCGTGTCACGACGGTCTTCGCGCCCGACTGGCACGCCGGCACGCTGACCCGCGCCGCGTTGCGGACCACGCTCGGTAGTGGCCGGACGCCGGGCGTGCTGGCCGAGTACGTCTGCCTGCCTGAAACGGCGGTCCATCCGGCGCCGGCCTGTCTCTCCATCGAAGAAGCCGCGACGCTGCCCTGCGCGGCGCTTACCGCCTGGCACGCGCTGTTCGAGGGAGGCGTGCCGATCCGGCGGAATCACACGGTGCTCACGATCGGCTCGGGCGGCGGGTCGGCGGTGGCGCTGCAGGTGGCCGTGCGGGCGGGGGGGACCGTCATTGCCGTTTCCGGCAGTCCCGAAAAATTCGAACGGCTCCGCGAGCTGGGCGCCACACACGTCATCGACCGGCACAGTGAACCGGATTGGGGCGAGCGCGCGCGGTCGCTGACCGACGGAGAGGAGGGCGTCGACCTGGTGATCGAAGTGGGCGGGCAGGGCACGCTCGAGCAGTCGATGCGCGCCGTCCATCCGGGCGGCACGATCGCGCTCATCGGCACGCTGGCGGGTCCGACGCCGGTCTCGCTCACGCCGCTGCTGCTGCGCAACATCACGCTCGCGGGCATCATGGTCGGATCGCGCGCCATGCTCGCGGCGATGATGTCGGCGCTGAGCGACTGGCGCCTGCGGCCGGTCATCGACACGGTCGTGCCGTTTGCCGAGGCGCCGGCCGCCTTCGAGCGGCTGGCGAGCGGACGTCAGTTCGGCAAGGTCGTCGTATCGGTGCCGTGACGGCCGCGTGGCCGGCGGCCGTACGCGGCTAGAATGGCCGAATCGTTTCTCTCTGGAGTCATCGCACATGAAGCAGGTGTTTGGGGCAATGGCGCTCGGCGCCCTGGTCCTGGCGGGCGCGCCGGCAGCGGCCCTGGCCGGACCGGCACAACAGGCGCCGTCGATCGGGAACTTCGAGCCGAAGGTCGGGCAGCCGGGTAAGGACGTCGTGTGGGTGCCGACGCCGGAGTCGCTCGTTCAGCTGATGCTCGACATTGCCGAGGTCACGGCCGACGACTACGTGATCGACCTTGGTTCGGGTGACGGCCGGACGGTGATTGCGGCGGCGAAGCGGGGAGCGCGCGCCCACGGCATCGAATACAACGGCGACATGGTGAAGCTGGCGCGCGCGGCCGCCGAGCGCGAGGGCGTCGCCGACCGGGCGACGTTCGAGGAGGCCGACCTGTTCGAGCGGCTCGACGAGCTGAAGAAGGCCGACGTCATCACGATGTTCCTGCTGACGTCGCTCAACCTCAAGCTCCGGCCGACGCTGCTCGAACTCGAGCCCGGTACGCGCATCGTCTCGAATACGTTCCGGATGGCGGACTGGGAGCCGGACGTCGAGCAGCGCGTCGACGAGGAGTGCGAGAGCTGGTGCGAGGCGCTGCTCTGGATCGTGCCGGCTCGCATCGAAGGCACCTGGCAGATGGGCGACGGCCGCCTGACGTTCCGGCAGCAGTTCCAGCGCGTGTCGGGCATCCTCGGCACGCAGGTGCTGACCGACATCCGCCTGCGCGGCCGCGACATCTCGTTCCTGATCGACGGCGTCCGCTACACGGGTCGCGTCGAGGGCGACACCATGGCCGGCACGCGCGAAGACGGCAGCAGCTGGACGGCGCGGCGGGCCGGCGGGTCGTAAGGCAACGACCCGCCCGCCCCTCTGAACTGCGGCAGGCCGGCCGGCGGCCGGCGGCCCGGGCGCGCACGTGGGCCGCACCGACCGTTAGAGGCTGTACCCGCCCCGATACTCGCGCGTCAGGTAGTCGTTGGCCTTCGCGACGTTCGTCACGCGCATGGCTTCGCCGTCGTAGTGCAGCTTCGCGTTGGCCCGCAGCGCGACGACACCGAGCAGCATGATCTCGGTGAGGTGGGCGGCGTACGAGAACGGGCACGAGGGTTCCTCGAGCCCGCGGATGGCGTTCACCCAGTTCATCTCGTGCGACTGGTGCGGAATGCGCGGCAGCTGCTCGGGCGGCGCGCCGGTGCTGTTGTGCAGGTCGACGGGCAGCAGGCGCGGGTTGGCGCCGTACGTGTCCTGCAGCATCTTTCCCTTCGAGCCGATGTAGAGCACGCCGCCGCCCGGGTCGAGCGGGAAGTCGCCCAGTTCCTCTGGCCGCGGCGGCAGCAGGCCGCCGTCGTACCAGATGAGCCTGACCGGCGGGCGTCCGTCGCGCGCCGGGAACTCGTAGTAGGTCGTGGTGGCCGCCGGGTACGAAGCGCCGTTGAATGGCGTGGAGAGCGTCTCGACGGTCGACGGCAGGCCGAGTTCGAGCCCCCACACCGGGTGATCGATCAGGTGGGCGCCCATGTCGCCCAGCGCGCCCTGCCCCCAGTCGACCCAGCCGCGCCAGTTGAACGGATGGTAGACCGGGTGGTACTCGACCCAGGGTGCCACACCCAGGAACAGATCCCACGAGAGCTTCTCGGGCACGCGGTAGTCGGCCGACGCCATGGCGTTGGCCAGGCGTGCCATGATGCCCGCGTTGTTCCAGCTGTTCGGCGGGGCGGCCGACGACGGGCGCGGGATCCCCTGAGGCCAGTAGGCGTAGGGGCGGTTCGTCCAGACGTGGACCTCGCGAATCTCGCCGAGCACGCCCGAGCGGAGGTACTCCTGGCCGCGACGCGCGCCATCCTGCGAGTGCCCCTGGTTCCCCATCTGGGTGACGACCTTCGTTTCGGCCGCCCGGCGGGCCAGGTGGCGGGCTTCATGGACGGACCAGGTGAGCGGCTTCTCGACGTACACATGCTTGCCGAGTGACATGGCCGCCGAGGCAATCACCGCGTGCATGTGGTCGGGCGTGGCCACGACAACCGCGTCGATGTCCTTCTGCTTTTCCAGCATCTCGCGGTAGTCGCGGTAGCGCGCCATGCGCGGGATCTGGTCGGTGACGAAGCGGCGGAGCAGGTCGCGCTGCTCGGGGCGCTCCCAGCGGGCATCGGCTTCCTGCTGGGCCTTCGACGGGCCGAAGTCGGTCCACGCCGGCCGGCGGGCCGCGGTGCCCTGGCCCGCGCTTCCGCCTCCCGGCGCCTGCGGCGCCGGGCCGGTGATCGGGAAGGCGGTGTTGCGCCACGTCTCGAGCCGCGATTCGAGCAGGGCGAAATCGACGTCGCAGACCGCGACGATGTTCTGGCTCATCAGGTTCTGGGTGACCTGCGCACCGCGGCCACCGATGCCGACCGTGGCGATGTTTACCGTGTCGCTCGGCGGCGTCAGGCCCTGGCCGAGCACGTGGCGCGGCACGATCATCAGCGACGCGCCGGTCGCGGCGGCCGAGGCGGTCGCACGGATGAACGTGCGGCGGGTGACGGGACCGCGGGCAGGTCCCCCGACGGGAGTCTGTGGCTTGGGATCGCTCGACATGTCCGCTCCTGGCGTCGGCACGCCGGGCCGACGCGGTCAGAATCGATGTGCCGGTGCGGACAACCCTGCCACGGACACCCGGGCAGGTCAAGATGCCTTCAGGTGTGTCAGGACGTTGGCGACCTCGTCGGGTGAGCCGATGACGAGGCTGGTGCGCTGGTGGATGCCCGTTGGTTCGATCTCGAGCACGCGCCGATCCGGCTCCGGGCCGGAGCCGACCACGGCGCGCCCGCCGGCCTGCTCCATGATGAACGCCATCGGATTGGCCTCGTACATCAGCCGCAGCTTGCCGGTCGGGTTCTTCTTCGTCGGCGGGTAGAGGAACACCCCGCCCTGCAGCAGGATACGGTGCACGTCGGAGACCATCGATCCGATGTAGCGGCTCGAGTAGTCGTGCTGGTGCGCCCAGTCGAGGTAGCGCTGGATGCCGGCCGGGAACGAGTGCCGGTAGGCTTCGTTGACCGAGTAGCTCCGGTGTGCGCGCGGAATCTGGATGTTGCTCTTCACGAGCACGAACGTGCCGATCGCCGGATCGAGCACGAACATGTGCACGCCGTTGCCGGTGGTCAGCACGAAGACCGTCGACGATCCGTACAGGATGTAGCCGGCCGCGAGCTGCTTCGTGCCGGGCTGCTGCAGCGTCTCGGCTGCGCCCGGGATGTTCGGGTCGTTGCGCAGAATCGAGAAGACCGTCCCGACACTCACGCACACGTCGAGGTTCGACGAGCCGTCGAGCGGATCGAAGATGACGCAGTACTTGCCGCCCTGTGATCCGCGCCGGAGGATCGTCGGCTCCTCGTCTTCCTCGGAGGCGACGACGGCGACGCTCGGGCGGTTGCCGAGGCACGTCATCAGGATGTCGTTCGCGATGACGTCGAGCTTCTGCTGGGTCTCGCCGTGGACGTTCGCGCCGCCCTGCTCGCCGAGCACGTCCTCGATGCGCGCTGTCCGGACCTTGGCCGCGATCGACTTGGCTGCCAGCGAGAGCGCCGACAGAATCCACGTGAAGTCGCCGCCGGCCGACGGATAGCGTTCTTCCTCGCGGAGGATGAACGACTGCAGCGACATGAGGTTGGGGAAATGGCTGTTGCGTGATGCTTCGATCGGGCTCGACATGGTGACCGCCGCACCGCACGCCGCGGTGCGCTCTTCAGGTGTGCGGAGCTGTCCCGCACACGGAGCATACCACTCCGCGCCGGCCGTCGCGGCGGTGACGCGCTGGTAGGATCGGGAGCGCATGGAGCCGCGCCGCATCCTTCTTACCCCACTCCTGTTCGGTCTCCCGGGTGCCGGCCTGCCGGCCGTCGCACAGCAACCGCCTGCGCCGCCCGCGCTCACGTTCGCCTTCGACGCGCGCGTCGAGCCGGGACCGCCGCTCGAGCCCGGTCAGGTGCCGCGCGGTCGACGGCACGTCATCCCGATCATCGGCGGTTCGTTCGGGGACACGCGCTGCGTCGTCATCCGTTTCCGGAAGGTCGAGTGATTACGCACGTCTTTTTCGACAACGACGGCATTCTCGTCGACACCGAGCATCTGTACTTCGAGGCGAGCCGGCGGGTGCTGGCCGCGCGCGATATCGAGCTGCGCGAGGCCGACTACATCCAGCTGTTCCTGCGCGAGAACCGCGGGCTGCTGCACTACGCGGATATCTACGGGTGGACGACAGCCGAGCTCGATGAGCTGCGCCGGACGCGCAACGCGATCTACACCGGCCTGCTCGTGCGCGAGGCGCGCGTGATCGACGGCGTCCGCGACGTGCTCGATCGGCTGTACGGCCGATGCCGGATGGCCATCGTCACGAGTGCGTATGCCGATCACTTCGAGCTCGTGCACTCGCGGACGAACCTGCTGCACTACTTCGACTTCGTCCTGAAGGACGGTGACTACGCCGCGTCGAAGCCGCACCCGGCGCCGTACCTGACCGCGCTCGCGCGCAGCGGCGCCGCGCCGGAGACGTGCCTGGTCGTCGAGGATTCGGAGCGCGGCCTCGCGGCGGCGACCGCCGCCGGGCTGCGCTGCGTGATTGTCCCGAGCCGGCTCACGCGCGGCGAGCGCTTCGAGGGCGCCTGGCGCGTGCTCGACGACATCCGCGAGCTGCCGGGCCTGATAGACGAAGCGTAGGCGCCGGAGCGACGCCCGGCGGCTCAAGAACTCCGCTCAGGCGAGGTCGTCGTCTTCCGCTTCGTCGAGCGCGACCGTGAACGTCCGCCGGTCGCGGCCGGAGAATGCGGCGAGCAGCGAGAGGGCCTTGTTCTCGAGAATGCGAAGCGATGTCCGTCCGGCGATCACGGCCGTGGCGCCGAGGACGAGCGATGCGATGGCCACCCGGCCGACGTCGCGGAACAGCCAGACCACCTGAACAATGGCCGCCGCGACGCCGAGGATGATGCAGAGGAACACGACCGATGCGTTGCCGATGGTGCGCTTTGCGTCGGCCTGGCGCGTGAACGGCAGGCCGCGCTGCGCCCAGCCGAACACCCCCAGATAGCACGAGAGGACGGCGAGGGTGTACGCGGCGTACAGCCCGCCATGCTCCACGCCCCACGCGGCGGTGGCGACGATGAGCACGACGACCGAGGGGATCGCGGCTCCGGACAGCCAGAGCGTCGCCAGCGTGCCGCGGACGACGCCGCGCAGTCCCGAGGCCGGCACGGTCAGGAAGATCCAGCGGGCGCGGTAGTGGTCGCTGAAGGCGAGGGCGTCGGCTGCGGCGATCATGGCGATGCCGAAGATGTGCGGCAGCAGGTGCGTCGCGAACGACCCATCTTCTTCGAATGGTGAACGCAGGCCACCCCGCGCGGTGAGGACCACGAGCAGCAGGGGCACGACCGCCTGCAGGAGCGTACGCCGGACCTGCCAGTCGCGCCGTGCCATCTTCATCACGAACAGGCCGCCGCCCGCGCCGGCGCGACTGCCGGTCAGTCGCTCCAGCAGGCGCATCGCGAGCCTGCTGCGCCGGACCGACGTCGTCGTCCCGGCAGCGCGGCGGGTCGTCGATGTCCGGATCATGTAGCCCTGCGTCAGGACGCTGAGGCCGGCGAGCACGAGACCGGCCGAAAGCACCATGCCGGGCAGGGCGAAGGCGGGGACGAACAGCGCCGAGCCTCCCTTGCCCGCCAGGCCGAGCGCGGCAAACCAGCTCACCGGGAGCGCCGACCAGTAGGGACCGTCGAAGCGGATGTCGGCGTCGATGAGGTTCAGCACGTGCGGCAGCGCCGGCAGCGAGAGGCCGCCGAGCAGTTGGGCCCACAGGGCGGCGTTGCGGACACGAGCCGCCGGCACCATCCGGAACAGGACGCCGAGCGCACCACAGGTCGCCAGCGCCGTGAATGCCGCGCCCAGCGCGGCTGCGGCCAGGTGCGTCAGTGGATAGAACCGGCTCGTGCCCTCGAGGCGCAGACCGGCGAGCGCGGGAAGCGCGTTCAGGGCAAGTCCGACCACGACGGCAAACCCGATCAGGTACGTCAGCTTGGCGGCCACGTACGTCAGGTTGCCGATCGGGCGATGGGCGAGCACGGCCGCTTCGGCGGGGTTCAGCAGGGCGTCGGCCGCTTCCGCGATCAGCAGCGGCACCAGCAGCACGAGCGTCATCGTCTGCGACAGCATGAGCACGTCGCGGGGTGTCACGCGGCCGGTGAGCGCCACGAGGGCGGGGAAGCCGCCGAGCAGGACGAGCAGCGCGGCAAGGATGCCCAGAGCCGGGCCGTGCATGCCGAACTGGCTCGTCAGCTCACGGCGCGCCCCGAGCGTGCGCAGCAGGCGCACGATCAGCACGTACTGGCGCCGGTCGAAGGCACCGATGCTCATGGCCTCAGACAGCTCATCATCTGCTGCACCCGCGGTTCCACGTCGCCGGCCTGCGTGACCTGTCGGAAGACGTCTTCGAGCGTGGCCTCGTGCGTGGCCGACTTGAGCGCTTCGGGTGACCCGTCGGCGATGAGCCGGCCGTAATTCAGGATGAGCACACGCGAGCACACGCGCTCGACGACGTCGAGCACGTGGGAGCTGTAGAGGACGGTACGTCCCTGCGCGGCGAGCGCCGAAAGCAGGCGCTTCACCAGCACCGCCGAATCGGTATCGAGACCCGTGAGCGGCTCATCGAGCACGAGCATCGACGGGTCGTGCAGCAGCGCGGCCGTCAGCAGCACCTTCTGCCGCATGCCCTTCGAGTAGGCGCCGAGCCGCAGCAGCCGATCCTCGAAGAGGCCGAACCCGGTGAGCAGGGTTTCGATACGCGCCTGCAGCAGGTCTTCGTCCATGCCGTGAAGCCGGCCGCAGAGCTCGAGAAACTCGAGC
Source organism: Acidobacteriota bacterium (assembly GCA_003242705.1). Taxonomy (GTDB): domain Bacteria; phylum Acidobacteriota; class Vicinamibacteria; order Vicinamibacterales; family SCN-69-37; genus SCN-69-37. Next base: position 10,095 of record QGVF01000014.1, on the reverse strand, counting down.
GCCGACAGCGTCTCGTACAGCTCGGCCGCTTCCGGCACGTAGCCGATCGTCTGCTTCAGCGCGAGGCGACCGTCCGGCAGCACGTGTCCCTGTACTTCGACGTGACCGCTGCTGGCGTCGAGGATGCCGACCAGGATGCGCAGGAGTGTCGACTTGCCGGCACCGTTCGGGCCCAGCAGGCCGGTGACTTCACCGGGCCGGACGTCGAACGTCAGGCCATGCAGGATGTCGGGCCCGCCGTAGCTGAAGCGCAGATCGCGCACGGTGATCGACGGCGAGGGCGCCATCATGTTCGGAGTAGGATTATATGTCCGTGTCTTCTTCTGCTGCCGGAACGGTCACCACGCTACAGGGGCCCTGACCGTCCGGCTGTGCAGTGACGGCCGGTCCATACGCGTTCGTGCGGCACCCGATGTATCTCGGCGTGCCGCCGGTCGGTCTCGGGACGCGGCCGGGTCTGCAGTCGTGGTATGCGGGCCTGGTGCCGGTACCGGTTGTCGCGGCGTGTGTGCGCTGGCGGATGGTGCCCGGACTGTTCTGAGTGCGGATGCCCTGCGCCGCCGCTTCCGGGCGACGCAGGGCGATGCAGAGGATGAGGATGGGCGGGCAGATGGCCCGCCCGCGCCTAGGTCAGCAGCTCTTCGAGCGCCCGGCGGATGGCCTCGATCGCTTCGCCTTCGGTGTGGGCCGAGCGGGCGAGTCGGGCGAGCCGTTCGGCCACGCCGGGGTGCGGCGCCGCGGTCTGCTCCTGCAGCGGCTCGACGATCATCCCGGCGCCCGCCGTGAAGTTCGTCGTCGGCTCGATGAGGATGAAAGCGCCCGTGCCGCGCTGCTCGTGATAGCGGTCGAAGATGAGCGCGCGCGAGGTGTCGACCGTCACCCGGCCGATGTCGTTGAGCAGCAGCCGTGTGTCGACCTGCGCGGTCGTCGTGCCCGACGCGTGCTTGAGCACGTAGAGCCGGTTCGGCTCGAGCGGCCGCTCGTCCATCCACACCATGTCGGCCTGGAAGCGCCGGCCCATGTTGATGTGGCCGTCGACGAGCACGTCGCCGCGGCTGATGTCGAGCTCGTCCTCGAGGACGAGCGTCACCGACATCGGCGCAAAGGCCACGTCGAGGTCGCCGTCGTAGGTGACGATGCGCTTGACGCGGCTCGAGCGCACCGACGGCCAGACGGTGAGCGTGTCGCCCACGCGGACCGTGCCCGACAGGATCTGCCCGGCGTAGCCGCGGAAGTCCTGGTGCGGCCGGATGACGAGCTGCACCGGCATGCGGAACGGCCCGAGTGGGGCCCTGGTTTCGACGTCGACCGTCTCAAGGAACTCGAGCAGGCTGCTGCCGTCGTACCAGGGCGTCCGGTCGCTGCGCGTGATGACGTTGTCGCCGTGCAGCGCGCTGATCGGGATGGGCTGCACGTTCGATCCGGCGAGCAGCGTCGAGAAGCCCGACGCGATGCTGTCGAAGACGCCGCGGTCGAAGTCGACCAGGTCCATCTTGTTGACCGCGACGACGAAGTCGCGGATGCCGAGCAGGCTCGCGATGCGGGCGTGGCGGCGCGACTGATCGAGGATGCCGTGGCGGGCGTCGACGAGCAGGATGGCGACGTCGGCCGTCGAGGCGCCCGTGGCCATGTTTCGCGTGTACTGCTCGTGCCCGGGCGTGTCGGCCAGGATGAACTTCCGGCGCGCGGTCGCGAAGTAGCGGTACGCGACGTCGATCGTGATGCCCTGCTCGCGCTCGGCGCGCAGCCCGTCGGTGAACAGCGAGAAGTCGATCGGGCCCGCCGTCCGGTTCTTCGACGCCTTCTCGACCGACAGCAGCTGATCCTCGTAGACCGACTGCGAGTCGTAGAGCAGCCGTCCGATCAGCGTGCTCTTGCCGTCGTCGACGCTGCCGGCAGTGCAGATGCGCAGGAGCGTCGACGACCGCTCCGTGCCGTGAATGCCCATCAGAAGTACCCCTCGCGCTTCTTGATCTCCATCGAGCCGTCCTGGTCGTGATCGATCACGCGGAGCTGGCGCTCGGAATGCCGGATGCTGACGAGCTCCTCGATGATCTTCGGCACCGTGTCGGCCTCCGACCGGATCGCGCCCGTGCAGGGCGAGCAGCCGAGCGACCGCATGCGGCACATGACCAGCTGCGGCTTCTCGCCGGGCAGCAGCGGAACGAAGGGCTGCTCGACGGGGATCAGCGCGTCGCCGCGGACGATCACCTCGCGCGGCTTCGCGAAGTAGAGCGGCACGATGGGGATGTTCTCCTCGTGGATGTACTGCCAGACGTCGATCTCGGTCCAGTTCGAGAGCGGGAACACGCGGATGCTCTCGCCCTTGCGGACGCGGCCGTTGAGCAGGTGCCAGAGCTCCGGCCGCTGCCGCTTCGGATCCCACTGGCCCTTCTCGTCGCGGAGCGAGAAGATCCGCTCCTTCGCGCGCGACTTCTCCTCGTCGCGGCGGGCGCCCCCGAACGCCCCGTCGAACTGACCGGGCTCGAGCGCGTCGAGCAGCGCGCGCGTCTTGCAGAGGCCGCCGCACCGCTGCGTGCCCACGGCGAACGGCTGCGTCCCGGCTTCGATCGCCTCGCGGTTCGTGTGCACGATCAGCTGCGCGCCGACCTCGCGGGCGTACCAGTCGCGGAACTCGATCATCTCGCGGAACTTGTACGTCGTGTCGACGTGCAGCAGCGGGAACGGGATCGGGCCCGGGTAGAAGGCCTTCTGCGCCAGCCGCAGCAGCACCGACGAGTCCTTGCCGATCGAATAGAGCATGACCGGCCGCTCGAACTCGGCGACGACCTCGCGCATGATCGCGATGCTTTCGGCCTCGAGGGCGCGCAGGTGGTCGAGCCGGGGCGCGGGTGAGCGGGCCGGCGGGGCAGATGACGGGATATCAACGGTGTGCATGGTGAATCGAACTAGCAGACGAACTCTTCTTCGAAGCCCGAGCGGTCGGCCTTGAGCCGCCACGACCGCGCCTCCTTCGCCTGACCCTGGCGCACCGACACGATCAGGTAGCTCAGGTTCGGCCAGGCGTGGTCGAGGTCGAACTGCGACGGCTCGGCCGGGTGATCCGGGTGCGAGTGATAGAAGCCGACCAGCTGCAGCCCCGTTTCGGCCGCCCGCGCCTCGGCGCGGCGGTACTCGTCGGGCCCGACCATGAACCGGCGCCGCCGCTCGTCGGGGAACGTGTTGTCGAGCGGGAAGGCTTCGGTCACCTCGCCCGGTTTCGGGCCGAGCAGCGCGCCGCAGCACTCATCGGGGTAGGTCCGGGCGCCGTGGCGACGGATCGCCGTCAGCTGTGCTTCGTCGATCCGCAGGTGAATCGGAGCGTCGGTCACGGTGGCATCCTCCTCGGGCGTCACGTCCCACAGCGGATCCGACAGGTAGCGGTCGCCGCCATCGGGGAAGATGGCGACGATGACGCCCTCGTCGAGTCCGCAGGCGACACGGATGGCGGCGGCGAGCGCCGCGCCGCTCGACGGCCCGACGAACAGCCCCTCTTCACGGGCGAGCCGCCGGATGAGCGCGTGGGCCTCGTCCGTCTCGATACGCACGTCCTCGTCGGCGAGCGTCGGGTCGTAGATGGCCGGCACGATGGCCGACTCCATGTGCTTGAGCCCCTCGAGCCCGTGCAGCGGCGAGTCGGGCTGTACCGAGATGAGCCGCACGCCGGGCTTGTCCTGCTTCAGACGGCGCCCGGTCCCCATGAACGTGCCGCTCGTTCCGAGACCCGCGACGAAATGCGTGATGCGGCCCTGCGTCTGCTCGAGGATCTCGACGCCCGTGCTGTTGAAGTGCGCCAGCCAGTTGGCCGGGTTGCTGTACTGGTCGGGGTAGAAGTAGCGGTGCGGCTCGCGCTCGTAGATCGCCCGCACCTGGCGGATGGCGCCGTCGCTGCCCTCCATCGGGTCGGTGAACACCAGGTCGGCGCCGTAGACGCGCAGCAGCCGCTTGCGCTCGGGCGTCACGTTCGACGGCACGCACAGCCGCACCCGATGCCCGCGCGCTGCGCCCAGCATCGCGTAGGCAATCCCGGTGTTGCCCGAGGTCGCGTCGAGCAGGATCCGGCCCGGGCCGAGCCTGCCGCTGCGCTCGCCCTCGAGCACCATCGCCAGCGCCGCGCGGTCCTTGACCGACCCGCCCGGATTGCGCATCTCGAGCTTGGCGTAGATCTCGACGCCGGCCTTCGGTTCGAACCGGCGCAGGCGCACGAGCGGCGTGTTGCCGATCTGGTCGATCAGCGACGTGCCGCGTGTCGTCGGAGTGTCGAGTGCGCTGTGACTCATAAAAAGAGGAGGTGCTGAAAAAACAGAAAAGCCCGGAACCACTCGGTTCCGGGCCTGCCGGGGCGCTGGACGCGACCGTTACCGTTGTGTCAGGAGTTCATGTCGCAAGCGCCGCCCGGGCAGGCCCGTACTGACAGGTCCGACAACAGGGACAGCCGCTGGCGACGCTCCAGATCAAGGACACCCGTCATTGATAACGCACCGGGGCAGGTGTGTCAAACGGCGGTGGGGCACCCGGTGCTCCGGGCTTGCGGTTGCGAGCGCCTCCGTGCTACCGTGACCCATTCATGGCTCGTCGCGTCGTGACCTGCTGTCGTCCCTCCTGTTGCTGCGCCGGGCAGGGGTCTGCCGGTTCGCATTGGGGATGATCTGAACGGTCACACGATTACGACGATCGCTCCGAACCCGCGAACCAGCATTGGTCGCGGGTTTTTTCGTTTCTGGCGGGATCGGCTGCGGCCGCGCCCGCCCGGGCTCGATCGGTGAAGGCTGAGGCGCTTTTTCCCGTATTCCTGAAGCTCGCCGGACGCCGCGTCCTCGTGGTGGGCGGCGGTCCCGTCGCGGCGGGAAAGATCGCCGGACTCGAGGCCGCCGGCGCCGACATCACCGTCGTCGCGCCCGGGATTGTCGACGAGATCCGCCGGAGCGGCGTGCGGATCGAGCAGCGCCCGTTCGAGGAACGGGACCTCGACGACGTGTGGTACGTCGTGGCGGCCGCCACGCCCGAGGTCAATGCCGCCGTCGCCCGCGCGGCCGAAGAGCGGCGGCTGTTCGTCAACGCGGTCGACGACCCGCCCAACGCCACCGCCTACCTCGGCGGCGTCGTCCGCCGTGGCGATGCGACCGTGGCGGTGTCGACCGGCGGCCGTTCGCCAGCCCTGGCCGGCCTGCTGCGCGAGGGCATCGACGCCCTGCTGCCCGAGACGGCGGTCGTGGACCGCTGGCTCGAGGAGGGCGACGCGCTCAAGGCCGTGTGGCGCTCGACCGGTGTCCCCATGGAGGAGCGGCGCGTGCAGATGGCCGAGGTAATCGCGCGCGCCTACTGCGGCCGGATGCCGGGCTGTGCGGCCGTCGCATCGACCGGCGGCCGCGGCCCCGCGGAGCCGGCGGAAACGAACGGCCGATGACCATGTCCGGCGGCTTTGTCTCGCTCGTCGGCGCCGGCCCCGGCGATCCCGACCTGCTGACGCTCAGGGCGGTCGATCGCCTGCGCAGCGCCGACCTGGTCCTGCACGACGGCCTCGTGCCGGCGGCCGTCCTGGCGCTGGCCGGCGCGGCCGAGTGCGTGTCGGTGGCACGGCGGGTGGGTGAGAAGCGGCTCTCGCAGCAGGACGTCTGCGGCCTGATGGTGGCGGCGGCGCGGATGGGCCAGCGGGTCGTGCGGCTCAAGTCGGGAGATCCGTTCGTCTTCGGGCGCGGCGGCGAGGAAGTGCATGCGCTGATCGAGGCGGGAATCCCCTTCGAAGTCGTGCCGGGCCTGTCGACGGCGATTGCTGCGCCGACGCTGGCAGGCATCCCGGTGACCCACCGCGGCGTGTCCTCGGGCCTGCTCGTGGTGAGCGGACATGCGCCGGAAGCCTGGGCGCCGCTGCTCGGCGCGATTCCGCCCGGCGCGGCAACCGTGGTCGTGCTGATGGGGAAGCGGACGCGTGGTGACATCGCGGCCTTTCTCATCGAGCGCGGCTGGCCGGCCGGCACGCCGGCGGCTGTCGTCGTCGACGCTTCGCACGAGACGCAGCAGGTGTGGACCGGCGATCTGCTGGCGCTGGCCGGCAGCCCGGAAATCGGCGGAGACGATCGTCCCGCGGTAATCGTGATCGGGGAAGTGGTGACCGCGGCCGCCATGCCGCACGAGGTCACGGCAATTCTGGCAGAGGAGCACACATGGCAGTCCATGACCATCCGGCAACCGTAGGCCGCGCACGCGAGTCGTTCGCGAAGACGTCCGACATCGACGAGTTCGTCGAGATGCTCGAGAAGTACGAGCGGGGAGAAATCTCGGCCGACGACTGGCGGCGCTTCCGGCTGCTGCGCGGCACGTACGGGCAGCGGCAGGACGACCTGCACATGCTGCGCATCAAGATCCCGCAGGGACTGCTGACCGCCGACCAGCTCTATGCACTGGCCGACGTGGCCGACTGGTATTCGCGCGGGTTCGGCCACATCACGACGCGGCAGAACATGCAGTTCCACTTCGTGAAGCTGCATGACGCCGAGAAGGCGCACCGCCGCGTCGCCGAGGTCGGCATGACGACGCGCGAAGCGTGCGGCAACTCGGTGCGCAACATCACCAACTGCCCGTACGCCGGCGTGTCGCCCACCGAAGCATTCGACGTCACGCCCTACTCCGAGGCGATGACGCGCTACTTCCTGCGGCACCCGCTTTCGGGCGTGCTGCCGCGCAAGTTCAAGATCGGCTTCGAGGGCTGCGCCGAGGACCACGTCAAGGCGGCCATCAACGACATCGGCCTGATCGGCCGCATCCAGGACGGCCGGCGCGGCTTCCGGATGCTCGTGGCCGGCGGCACGTCGATCATGCCCGTCTCCGGCTACGTCCTGTACGACTTCCTCCCGGCCGGCGAGATTCTGGCCGCCGCCGAGGCCGTCGTGCGCGTCTTCCACGACCTTGGCGACTACAAGAACAAGCACAAGAACCGCATCAAGTTCCTCGTCCGGAAGCTCGGCTGGGATCAGTTCCGCGCCGAGTTCGAGAAGCGGCTGGCCGATGTGCGCGCCGAAGGGGCGCCGTCGCTGCCGTTCGATCCCGAGACGGTGGAGGGCGAGCCGGCACCCGACTGGGAGCGTCCCGCGCCACCGTCGGTCGCCGACGTGGCTGCGCGCGTGCTGTCGGGTGAGGTCCGCGGCCCGGGCATCCGGCCCGAGCCGAAGCCGCTGCTGACGGTGACCGACGCCCAGTACTCGGAGTGGGCGCTCACCAACGTCCGGCTCCAGAAACAGCCGGGGTACTCGACGGTCATCGCCACGGTGCCGCTCGGCGACCTGTCGAGCATGCAGATGCGCATCCTCGCGGATCTGTCGCGCGCCTACAGCGACGGTACGGTCCGGGTGACGCCCACGCAGAACCTCGTGTTCCGCTGGGTCCCCAACGCGGATGTGCGCGGTCTGTACGAGCGGCTCTGCGCGCTCGGGCTGCCGCTCGGCGACGCCGACACGATTGCCGACATCACGAGCTGCCCGGGCGCCGAGTCGTGCAAGCTGGCCGTCACCCAGTCGCGCGGGCTCGGCTACTACGTCGAGGAGCACATCCGGAACAACCGCCGGCTCATTGCGCTGGCGCCGTCACTCGACATCAAGGTGAGCGGGTGCCCGAACGGCTGCGGCCAGCACCACATTGCCGCCGTCGGCTTCCAGGGCAGCCTCAGGAAGATCGAAGGGCGTCCGGCGCCGCAGTATTTCGTGATGGTCGGCGGCGGCGTGACCAGCGAGGGCGCGACGTTCGGCCGGCTCGTTGCGAAGATCCCCGCGCGGCGCGGTCCGCAGGCGGCCGAGCGGCTCGCTGAACTGTATGCAGCCGAGCGGCAGGACGGGGAAACGGCGCAGGCCTTCTTCAACCGCGTCGACCTGACGAAGGTGAAGGCGGTGCTGGCCGACCTCGAGCCGCTCGCGCCCGAGGACGCGACGCCCGAGGACTTCATCGATCTGGCCGAGGATCACGCGTTCAACCCCGAAACGTCCGAGGGCGAGTGCGCGGTGTAGCATAGGCGCGGGGCGACCCGCGATGTCCTCGTTCATCACCGATCGATTCCTGCTCAGGAGCGAAGCGGCGTGGCGGCTCTACCGCGACCACGCCGCTTCGCAGCCCATCTACGACTACCACTGCCATCTCGACCCGCGCGACATTGCCGCCGACCGGCAGTTCGCCAACCTCACCGAGATCTGGCTCGAAGGTGATCACTACAAATGGCGCGCGATGCGCGCCAACGGGATCGACGAGCGCTACTGCACGGGAAGCGCCGACCCTTACGAGAAGTTCCTCGCCTGGGCCGAGACGGTCCCGCGTACCGTCCGCAACCCGCTCTACCACTGGACGCACCTCGAGCTGCTCCGCTACTTCGGCATCACCGAACGGCTCGATGCGACGACGGCGCCGCGCATCTGGGAGCGCGCCAATGAACGGCTGGCTGCGGGCGACCTGACGACGCGAGGCATCCTCCGCGCGTTCGACGTCCGCGTCGTGTGCACCACCGACGATCCGGCGGATTCACTCGAGGCGCACGACGAGATTCGCGCTTCCGGGTTCGAGACGCGCGTCTATCCGACGTACCGGCCCGATCGAGCGCTCGACGTCGACCAGCCGGCCGTCTTCAACCCGTGGGTCGAGCGTCTCGCGGCGGCGGCCGACGTCGACATCGTGCGCTTCGCCGACTTTCTCGACGCGCTCGCGCGGCGCCACCAGGCGTTCCACGACGCGGGCGGCCGGCTCTCGGATCACGGCCTGACGCGCTGTCCGGTCTCGCCCTGCCCGGACCAGGACGCGGCGGCGATCTTCGATCGCGCGCGCAGCGGCCGGCAGGTCGACCCGGAGGCCGCCGAGCGCTTCGCGGCCTTCATGATGCTGTTCTTCGGCCGGCTCGACGCCGAGAAGGGATGGACGAAGCAGCTGCACCTCGGCGCGCGGCGCAACGCGAGCCGGCGTGCGATGCGCGAGCTCGGCCGCGACACCGGCTACGACTCGATCGGCGACTATCCGCAGGCCGAGGCGCTCGGCGCGTACCTCGACCTGCTCGACAGCGAGCGCGCGCTGCCGAAGACCATCGTCTACAACCTCAATCCTGCCGACAACTACGTCTTCGCGACGATGATCGGCAACTTCCAGGATGGTTCGGTGCCGGGCAAGATCCAGTTCGGATCGGGCTGGTGGTTCCTCGACCAGAAGGAAGGCATGGAGTGGCAGATGAACGCGCTGTCGAATGCCGGGTTGCTGTCGCGGTTCGTCGGGATGACGACCGACTCGCGCTCGTTCCTCTCGCTGCCGCGCCACGAGTACTTCCGCCGCGTGCTCTGCAACCTGATTGGCGCCGACGTGGCGGCCGGCGAGCTGCCCGACGATTTCGAGCTGCTCGGGTCGATGGTCGAGGACATCTGCTTCAACAACGCCGTGCGGTACTTCGGGCTGGAGCTGTCGAGGTAGGCGCGGGCGCCGGCGGGGAGGAGTCGTGACGGACGTACGCCCGGCCACCGGGCTTCAGACGATCTTCGCCATCTTCCTCGGCCTGATGGTCGCCACGTTCGTCGGGGTGGGCGTCTACACTTTCTATCCCTCACCCGACGCGGCCTACGTCGAGCGGACGACGCCGCTGCACCGGCGACAGCAGGCGATCCGGAACGCGAAGGCACCCGATGCGCTGACCGACGCCGACCGCGCGGAGATTCAGCGGATCGAGGACGAGCTGGCCGCCCTCGAGGACGAGCGGCGCGCGCTCGGGCAGACGTGGGGACGCCGCACGGCCATCATCGTGATTCTGCTGGCGACGCTGTTCATGACGGTCTCGGTGCTGAAGGCCGTCGAGCTGCCGGTCATCAGCAACGGGCTGCTGCTCGGCGGCGTGTTCACGATGATCTACGGCGTCGGCTGGATTGTCGTCAGCGACACGACGGCCGTCCGGTTCGTGATGCTCACGACGGCGCTGGCGGTGACGCTGCTGGTCGGCTACGTCCGTTTCGTCGGCGCCGGGAGGCCGCGGGCGGTTCAGCAGGCGGCGGAGATCTCTTCGGCGTCGGTCGACGGGGCCGGGCTCGGTGCGCTCGAGGCGCGGGTGCGCGCGCTCGAAGTGCGGCTCGATCGGGCCGCCGC